>JBOHWL010000041.1:0-30250 GCA_050736615.1 Binataceae bacterium (SeqCode)
TTCGAACGACTCCGCCCACATGATGTTGGTGGCGATGGTCGAGCAAAATTCGATCGCGGGTATCGAAACCTCCTCGATCCTTGCGCCGAGTCCGCTGAGGGATCGGAGCGCGGCGTTGAAGCCGTCAAGAACTTCCGGCGCCACACCTTGCGTCAATTCCTTGATCACGCCGAGGTGAACGCCGGTGACATCACGATCGCAGGCTGACGCGTAGTCGGGCACCGGCTCGCGGCTTGAAGTGCCGTCATTGGGATCGTGGCCGGCGATAACCTGGAGCATCAACGCGGCATCGCGCACAGTGCGGGTAATCGGACCGGCGTGGTCCAGCGAATCGGATAGCGGAATCACACCGTGGCGACTGACCCGGCTCCAGGTTTGCTTCAACCCCACGCAACCGCAAAAGGCCGCTGGAATCCGGATTGAACCGCCGGTATCAGTGCCGATGGTGGCCGCCGCCATCCGCGCGACGATCGCCACACCTGAACCGCCGCTGGAACCGCCGGGTATGCGTTCGCGATTATACGGATTACGGCAGATACCCCAATGAGGATTGGTCGTGGTGGCACCGCTGGCGAATTCGTGCAGGTTGAGCTTGCCGAGCAGCACCGCGCCCTGATTCGCCAGCCGCGCCCACAGGGTGCAATCGAAGTCCGGTACGAACTGTTGGAGAATTTTAGAGCCGCCGGTGGTTAGAATCCCGCGCGTGTAGCACAGGTCCTTCAGCGCGACCGGGATGCCATGAAACGGGCCACGCCAATTTCCCTTGACGATTTCCGCTTCGGCCCGTTTCGCCGCCTCGCGCGCGCCGTCGGCGGTCACCGTGATATAGGCCGCGTGGGGTTTGTCGAATCGCGCGATGCGCGCCAGATAGGCGTCGGTCAGTTCGACCGGCGAAATTTGCCTGGCCCGCAATTTCTTCGATAAATCGGCTACATCGAAATTCAGCAGTTCAATGGCATCGGACATCGCTCACCTCGCGCCGGTCTAGTTCGAGCGGCGGCGGAGACGGTCGGCTTCGGCTTGCAACGTGGGATAGCCGAGCGGCGGCTGGATCCCGGCCAAATCCAATGATTCGAGGCGCTGCGAATAGGTCGCCATCGCACCGACCATATGGGCGACGGCGGCGGCGGCATCGTCCGTAAGCTGATAGTCATATAATTCAAGAGCCATTTTTTTGACCGTGTCGGCGCTGAGCTTTGCCATGAACCCGTCCTCCGCGTGAGAGAAAATTCCCTGGTCAATTCACCTATCGCGCGCGGCATCTTGCGGCGCGATTTTCGCGCCTATCCTAGCGCAAGCATCGCCCCACCGGTTAACGCACGGCTTTGGCTTCGACGCATTGACTTGTGAGCGGTTATGGCGGGAGCGTGAGCTTGCCCAGGATCGCGTTCGAACGCGCGCCCGTCACCGAAGGAATATTGCCGGGCAATCCGCGCAACATCTGATAAGCTAGAATTACGAAAGCGATCGCCTCCAAGGCATCGCCGTCGATGCCCGCCTGTGACGCCGTCAGCACTTCAACCTCCGGCATTTCCGAGGCGATCATGCGCATCAATACGGGATTGCTCGCGCCGCCGCCGGTTGCAATTAGTTGCTCTACCGGCCCCAACGGCATGATGAAGCGGTGGCAGGCTTGCGCGATCGAGCGGGCGGTCAAGGCCGTGACCGTGGCGACGAGATCGCGTGGCGGGATCGAAAGCGCGCGTGCCCGCGTTTCAATCCGCTCCAGAAAGGACGGCCCGAACTCCTCGCGCCCGGTGGACTTGGGCGGCTTGCGCTTGAAGTACGCGGTATCCATCAACTCCGCCAGCATGCCCCGATGCGGCCGTCCCATCGCCGCCATCCGGCCACCACGGTCCATGCGCATCCGCCCGTTGCTCAGTTTATTAACGAGGGCATCGAGCACCATCACGCCGGGTCCGGTATCGAAGGCGATGAGACGCTTATCCCCCGCCTTCGCGGCCGGCGGCAGATAGGTCGCGTTGCCGATACCACCGATATTCTGCACGATGCGGCCGCGCTTGGGGTCGCCGAACATCCACAGATGGGCCATCGGCGCCAGCGGCGCGCCTTCGCCGCCGAGCGCGATATCCATCGGCCGGAAATCCGCGATCACTGGCACCCCGGTCATTGCCGCGATCACCGTCGCTTCACCGAGTTGCAGCGTCGAGGGAACCTGGCCGCGCGCGGCGCGCCGCGGGGGCAGATGAAAAAAGGTATGACCGTGGGAGCCGATGAAGCTCAAGCGTTCAAGGGCAAACCCCGCTTCACGCGCGAGCTTGATTGTCGCAAAGCCAAAGGCGCGTCCCAAGGCGAAATTAAGTTCGGAGATTTCACCCGCACCAAGCGCGCGGTCAGAGGCCGCAAGCAGGCGCGCCCGGAATTTCGGCGGATAAGGATAGGTTCGAAAGGCGAGGACGCGCGCAGGCACCGTCCGCGTCTCGTCGATCGCGACGATTGCGGCGCTCACCCCATCGTGCGAAGTGCCGGACATCAGGCCCGCCGCGTAATACGGCCGTGCGCCGCCGAGCGTCAGCTTAACTCTGACGCGCGGCGCCGACGCGCGGCCTTGAACACGGCTGGGGTATGCGCCCGCTGGTTTCGCTTCGCTCAACCGGCGTACGCGCTTGGCCCGCGCGGATGCGTTGCTCATAGCTCAGCCTTAATCATGGTTATCCTGGATTTCTTCGAGATGTTCCTCGAGCTGTCCGCGGCGGGTAAGTTTTAGGAATTGAAACCCCGCCGTAATCAGCCGCCATCCGGCCGGCAATTCGAGTTCGCCCTGGTCCGAATGGGCGCCCGGGTCGATAATCACCTTGCGTCCGCGATGCCATTGCACCAGCAGCATCCGATGGCCAATTTGGCGGCCGTTGGATGCCAGCGCGAAGCCGCCAAAGAAAGTGCTCGTGCGTAAATCCGCAAAAGCGGCCCGCAGCCGCTCCTGCTCGAGTGAATCCGCCGCGCGCAGAGCGCGCAGCGTGAGCAGCCCGGCCGCATACGCTTGCGCCGCCGGATAATCACACTCCGAGCGGCGCGCGGCGATACGAAAGCGGCGGGCGAACTCGGCCGGTTGCGGGCCGATCGTGGCCGTGACTTCCCCCTGTTCCTCCCACTGACTCGGTCCCACGATACCTTCGGCATCTTCGCCCAGGTCAAGTGCGAAACGATCCACTCCCGCGGCGACACATGCCAGCACCGGGATGTTGCAATTCGATCCGACGATCAAGCGCGCCACCGCAAGGTCATGCGCGTAACCGCCGGCGCTCACCAGGGCATTGGCACGCGTGCGTCGAATCCCCGGCAACAGCATAGCGGGCGTGCGATCGGTGAAGGCGCCGTTGTATTTGAGCCGTACGCGTACGCCGCGGCGGCGCAGCGGCCGCTCCTTGCAGCGGCGTTCCAGGCCACCGGCGACCGCGCGTGCAAAGGGCGTACGCGCGGCAACAATCGCGAGGCGCTTGCGCCACAGCTTCAACGAGCCGAGCAAGTCGCCAAAGCCTTCGAGATAGTCGCCCGCCGGACTCAGCACGCCGACAATCATCCGGTAACGGCGCTGATAAAGGCCGTCATCGGCGCCGCCATGGTTGACGAACACCCTCCCCGCTTGTTCGGCGAGCGGCGCCGCCGCCCGCGTCAAGGCACTCGAATAAGGGCCGAAGATCACGTCGGCGCGCCCTTTATCACATAGCTCACGATAGATTTCAGCGGCGCGTGCTGGCCGGCCCTGGTCATCGCGGCATTCCAGCGCCAATTCGTAACGGTTGCCGCCAAACTCGATGCCGCCGGCCATGTTGCTGTCGCTAACAAAAAGCGCCAACGCCGCTTCGGCCTGACGGCCCATCGCCGCATAGTCTCCGGTAAGCGAGAGCGACAGCCCAATGATGAGTTTATTCAACGTGCCGCCAGGCCTCTGCCGCTATGGTGCGGGCTGATTTCGGCGACACCGTCGCGAATCACGATGAGACCCTCGGGGGTGCACGTCTCATACGTGAATACGCGATGTTCCTCCGCTGATGACGGCCATACGCGGGTGCTGATCTGGTCGCCGGGAAATACCGGACGGGAAAAGCGCACCGCTAATCGCCGGAGACGCAGCGGGTCACCGTCGCATAAGGTGTCGATCATTACCTTCGAGGTGAACGCCATCGTACACAGGCCGTGAACGATAACCCCCGGCAAACCGGCCATTTTGGCGACCTTGTCATCGACATGAATCGGGTTGCGATCGCCTGAGGCCTCGGCATAACGAAAGGTTTGATCGCGGTCGATTTTCTGCGAGACCGTCAGCCACGGTTCGCCCCGCTGCTCGATTGACTCAGCTTTCTTACCTTCCATCGCCCGATCATTGTCGCGGCGGCCACGAATGAAGGCCGCGAAAACCGCCTTGCTTACGGCCTCGCCACGATCGTCTTTGGCGTCGAGTTCGAGCGCGATAGTCTCGCCGCCAGCGACCGTCTCTATCGCCACGATTCGCGCATTTGAATTGATCACATCGCCGGGACGGATGGGGCGGAAGAACTCCATGTCCTGCGCGCGATGAAGCAGCCGTAACAAGTCGGCCCGCAAAACGGGATCGGTCAACGCGCCGATCAGCGCTATCCAGGTGACCGTGACCGCGAACAGCGGCGGCGCGATAATGCCGGCCGTTTGATCGAAATAGCGCGGATTGTCGTCGTTGCAGGCGCGCGCGTAATTCTCAATCGCCGCGCGCGTCACTTCGGCGGTCACCGACGGATAGGCTTTCCCGATACAGGCCCTGTTGAGCGCCATGCACACAACTCCGGTGTTCACTTGATTCAGCGCCTGGCGGGCTCCGCGTCATCGGCCTGGTCAGTCGATTTCGCGCCCCCACACGAACACCGCTTTCAACTTTAGCTCCCGGTCAAGCACTATCAAATCCGCCGTCGCGCCTTGAGCAAGTCTACCGAGCGCCTTGCGTCCGAGGAGCCGCGCCGGATTGGTCGAGGCCATCAGCGCGGCTTCGCCGACACTCACGCCCACCCGTTCGACCATCAAGCGCACGCCCTCAAGCATCGTGATCACGCTGCCGACCAGCGTGCCATCGGTGAGGCGGGCCGCGCCGTCGCGGATTTGCGCTGAGCGCCCACCGCCAAACATCGGCGGCGCGGGCTCATCAGCGCCCGCGAGCGCGACCCGGTCGGTGGTCAGCACGATTCCCTCAGCGCCGCGCAGTTGCCAAACCAGCCGGAGCAGTTGCGGATGCACATGCACGCCGTCGGGAATGAGCGCGGCATAGGCCGGCGAGGGCGCCAAAGCGGCGGCGATAATGCCGGGCGCGCGATGATGCAACGGGCGCATCGCATTGAACAAATGCGTGAACATACGTGCGCCCGCTTCAATTCCCGCGCCGGCTTGCTCCAGGGTTGCCTCACTATGCCCCATCGACACGGCCACGCCATCGGCGTTAAGCCGTCGGATCGCGGCGAGCGCGCCGTCGAGTTCTGGCGCAAGCGTCGTCAGACGCACCGATTCCAACGCGAGCATCCGGTCCAGCGCCGCGTCATCGAGACTCTGGTTCGCACGCGGATGAACGCCCAGGCGCGATGGCGAAATAAACGGGCCTTCGAGATGCGCGCCGAGGATGGTCGCGCCGCGTGTGCCACGGCCAGCGCCGCCCTTGCGTTCGGCGCCGTGCTCTTGAGAAGCCATCGCCTCCGTCACCACGGCGTCAACCCGCTCGAGCTGATCCCAGGGCGCGGTGATCGCGGTCGGCAGCCAGCCAGTGGTCCCTTCATGAGCAAGCATATGCGAGATCGCGAGCAACTCTTCGACCTTTGCGCTCATGACGTCGAGGCCGCAGGCGCCGTTGACTTGCAGGTCGATGAAGCCGGGCAGCACGTAATCGGTGGGCGCCGCGTTCAAAGGTTCGACCGCGATAATGCGATCGGTAAAAAGCACGCGGCCGGCGACCAGAGTGCCGTCCGGCCGTGCGAGCAGGCCGTCGCAATGATTAGCCACGGCGAAACTGATTAATTGGCGCGAAAGCGCTCCGTCAGCAGCCGTGAGAAGCGCGGCAGATAAATCAGGTCGAAGGTTTCGTCCTTGCCGGGAAACATCGCGACCGCCGCTCCTTTGAGCGCGCGGACGTGTTCCCACGCCTGTTCAAGCGTCATCGAATTATCCTGCACGATAGTCGCGAAGGTCAGATCGACGAGGAAGCGCAAGCGGCGCATCATTTTGTTTTCGTGCTGAATCTGGGCCATTCGTTCATCGTCGGCCATAGCGTCGCGTCCTGCTTTTTGAATGTCACCACGTGGCGGGCGCCGCCTCAGTATAGCGCGACGGTGGTGCGCTTGTCGCGCGCATCACGGGCGAGCTTATGCTAGCGTTGCGCGATGGCATCTTCGGTACGCCTGGCGCAGCCACGGCTAAGAAGCAGCTTCATTTACCTTGCCAACGCGGTCAGCGATCTGCGCGGCAACTGGGCGACACTTGCGCTCGTGCTCGCTCCGCTGGTGATAGTCGCTTCACTCGGCCTGCTGCCCGACGCGCTCAACCTGCAACATGATCTGGCGGTGAAGTTCGCGCCCGGCGCGCGCAACGTCGCATGGCTGCCAACCCAGGTCCCTTACCTGCCCTCGGTTCACAATGTGGCGCCGTTGTTTCCACCATGGGCGCTGGACATCTTCCATTTTATCCTGCTGGTGCTAACGTTCGCGGTTGCCTTGGTCGTGTTATGCGCGGTACGGCGAATTCAGTCGGGCGGCCAACGCAAACCCGCGCTCGACGAAGCGGTCGCGATCTATCGCGAAGCCGGACGCCTGGTGCCGGCCTTCGCCTGGATCGTGCTGCTCCAGATAATTGTGCCCGCCTTCGCGCTGGCGCTTTTGCGGCTGGACTTCAGCGTCTCCGCCACCTGGATGATCATCGTGATCTATTTCATCCAGGTCGTGGTGTTGGTGTTCGCCGGACTGGTATTTCTGTGGCTCTTCTTCGCTCAGTACGCGCTGGTCTTCGACGGCCGGCATAGCTTCCACGCCTTGCTGTTCAGCCGGGACCTGATGCGCAAACGGTTTTGGCGCGTCGCGATGCGCATTGTGGTATTTCTCGCGCTATGGTCGGGCTATAGTTCATGGGCGGCCGGATTCTTCGTCGTCGTCAGCTTGATCGTTGGTCCGGTCGGCGCCGTTACCGGATATTTGACGGCAACCGTCTTCATGCTGGAGTTGGCCGGCGTCGCGGTTTCATACATCACGGAAGCCTTCTTCGTCGTCGCCGCCCATCGCCTCTACCAGGATTTGACCGCGCTGATAGCCGCTGGCGCCGTCGCCATCGCGACCCTTGAGCCGGTTCCAATCGCGGCGATCGAAACGTCGGCTGGCCCCGCGCCGCTTAGCGACATGACGGACTAATCGCGGCCGGCCATGCGCGAAAGCGCGCGCACCGCGACCTGCAGCGCGGGAAGGCTGATCGCCGGCAGCGACCGCAATTCGTCCATCAAGCGCTCAACTTCCTCCGCTTTCCGAACCTCGGCGCCCGCCATAACACCGGGAGTGGCGCGATCATGAGCCTGGCCGCGCTCGAGCAACGTGTGACACAAACGAGTCCGCGCGGCGGTGAGCTCCGCGCTCAGGCCATGCGCGGCACGGCGTTCCCATCGATCATCGCTGTCGGTCTGATCGATCGCGCGTTCAAGCATCGCGAATTCGATCCGTTCGCTCAAACCAAAATAGACGTGCGCAACCGCCGAAGCGTCGTGGTTGTGGGCAAAGCTCAGACTCAACACATTCAACAGGTGATCGGTGAAATCCAGCCGCGCCATCTCATGCGCGAGTTGCTCCTGATGCACCGACGCGCGCAACTCACGATAGCTCCGTTCGAAGCGTTCGCGCTCGCCGCCGCTCAGAGCGTCCTCGAAGCTCGCCGCCAGTTCTTGCAGCGCCGGCTTGAAACGGTTGACGACATCGTCCAACGGGACCGCGCGATCGATGTTTTCAATCGCCCATCCGCACGCGCGCCGCAGCGCCCGGTCCAATGCTAGAAAGGCGCCGATCTCGGCATCCGCCCCAAGCTCGGGCTCGCCGCCTTTGAGCTCCTCGCAACGCCGATGCAGGTCGAGCACGCCCGCGGCAATCAGCCATGCGCGGACCGCCTGCTCCGCTTCGATGCCGTAGTCGCGTGCCAGGTTGAAAATAAAAGTTGACCCCATCAAATCCACGATCGCGTTCACTATCCGCGTCGTGATCAGCTCATGGCGCAGACCATGGCGCGGGATATCGCCGTCGAATTTCGCCACGATCGCGGGCGGGAAATAAGGCCGCAGGAAATTGCGCTCCAGGTACGGATCGTCAATCAGCGGCGTATGTTCGAGGCGAAACACCAGGTCAATTTTGGTATAGGCGGTTAACAGCGCGAGTTCGGGGCGGGTCAGTCCGGCATAACGCGCGCGCCGCTCGCTCAGTGCTTCGCGGCTGGGCAGCACGGTGTCATGGCGGCGCAAGAGGCCGCGCTGCTGGATCGCCGTGAGATGCTCACGAAAGGCGCTAAGCTGGCCGCGCGAACGAATCTGTTCAAGACTTAGCGACAGCACCTGGTCGCGATTATCGCGCAGCACGCTCGCCGCCACGTCCTCCGCGCAGGCGGCCAGCACGCGATTGCGCTCGGTCACGCTGACGCGGCCGGCCGCGATGGCCGGCCGCGTCAGGATCTTCAGATTGACCTCGTGGTCCGACGTATCGACGCCCGCCGAATTATCGATCGCGTCGGTATTGATGCGGCCGCCACTGAGCGCGTATTCGATACGGGCGCGCTGAGTGAAACCGAGATTGCCGCCCTCCACCACCACCTTGCAGCGAAGCTCGGCGGCGCTTATCCGGCAATTATCGTTGGCGTGGTCGCCGACCGCTAGGTCGCCTTCATCGCTGGCGCGCACGTAGGTGCCGATACCGCCGTTGTAAAGCAGGTCCACGCCGGCGCACAGGATCGTCTTGACGAGATTGTCGCTGTCGATTTCCGTCTCTTCGCATTTGAGCGCGGCGCGAATCTCCGCGCTCAGCACGATGCGTTTTTGTCCACGGCGGAAAACACCACCCCCGCGACTGATTAATGCCGGGTTGTAATCCGCCCATCGTGAGCCCGGTTTTTCATACAGGCGTTTGCGTTCGTCGAAGCTGGTGGCGGGGTCGGGATCCGGATCCAGGAAGATGTCACGATGATCAAACGCGGCAATCAGCTTGAGGTTGGAAGATTGCAGGAGTCCGTTGCCAAACACATCGCCGGACATGTCGCCGATTCCAACCATCGTGATCGGCGTGCCGCGATCAAGGTCGCGGCCCATCTCGCGCAGGTGGCGCCGGGCCGATTCCCAGGCTCCGCGCGCGGTAATTCCAAGTTTTTTGTGATCGTAACCATGCCGGCCGCCGGAAGCGAACGCGTCGCCCAGCCAGAAATCCCGGCTCTCAGCGATTTCATTGGCAATATCAGAAAAAGCCGCCGTGCCTTTATCCGCCGCGACCACCAGGTAGGCCCCGTCGCTATCACGCACCTTGACACGCTCCGGGCGCACCACGCGGCCGTCGATCACATTGTCGGTCAGGTCGAGCATGGCGCTGATCAGGGTCTTATATGCACTCACGACCGCGTCCGGCGCCGACGGACGGCCGCCGCGCGCCTTCACGATAAAGCCGCCTTTCGAGCCCATCGGCACGATAATCGCGTTTTTGACGGTCTGGGTTTTCATCAGGTCGAGGATTTCGGTGCGATAGTCGTCGGGGCGATCGCTATAGCGGATACCGCCGCGCGCGATGCGTCCGGCGCGCAGATGACATCCCTCCATGCGCGGGCTGTTTACGTGAATTTCAAACAGCGGCGCGTTGTCCACCAGATTGGGGATTTTTGCGCTTTCAAATTTAAGCGCGATATACGGATTGGCGTCGTCCAGGCCGCGGAAATAGTTCGTCCGCACGGTGGCCTCGATCATCCCCAGCAAGGTGCGCGCGAAGCGATCGTCGGCAATGTTTTCAACTTTGCCGAGTAGCGCCAGATAATCGGCCCGCAGCCGCTGGAGTGCGTCCTCCGCGGCCTCCCGGTCCGGATTAAACCGCGCTTTGAAAATTTCAATGAGCATTCCCGCCAATTCCGGATAAAGCAGTAGCGGCCGATGGACCGCCTGGCGGGAGGGCGCCAATTCCATCTGAAATGCCGCCGCCGTGTAGGCGCGCAGCAAGGCGACCTCGCGCCAGGAAAGCCCGGCCGCGAGCGTGAGCCCGTTTAACGCATCATTTTCAGCCTGCTCGATGCGGACCGCGACCAGCGCGTCGGCAATCAACTCCGTTCCGGGCATTTGGCCAAAGTGCGCGCCGCTCAGGCAACCGACGCGAAACGCTTGCAAGTGAATGGGGTGCGGAGAGCCGTCAATCAGCGGACGCAGCTCGTACGCGTCTTCGGAAAAGACGCAGATACCGAAATTCTGCAGAACCGGCACCAGCTCGGACAGTATCGGCGCGTCGCCGAGCTCGTACATGCGCAACTCGCTGGCATCGACGGCATCGTCCTGATGGCGGATGCGTACGCGGAACGAATCGCCGCGCAGCAACGCCTCGACTTCCTCAATGTCCGCCAAAGCGGCTTCGATCGCGTCGGCGGATTTGTAAGCGGCGGGAAATGCCGGGGTCCAGCGCGCGGCCAATTCATGACCGCGCGGCGCGCCGAAATGCTTGCACAGCCGCTCGTGAAGCCGATCTTCCCACGTGCGCGCGATTTGCGCCACCTCGGCCTGGAGCGCCGGCATGTCCGCGAGCTCCGGCGCGGACACCGCGAAGCAGAAATGCAGACGCGCCGTATAGCTTTCGCCCAACGCCAGATAATAATAGAGGAGCCGCCCACGCAGCCGTTGCTCCAGCGCCGTCTGAATCGAAAGACGCACTGCGGCGGAAAAATGCTCGCGCGGCATGATCACCAGTGCAATTACGTTTTGCCGCACCGGATCGTTCTGAATGCTCAGGCGGACGTCGTTTTCATGATTGACGTCGAGAATCGGGTGTATTTGCGCGCGCAACTCCGGGACCCGCGCGCGAAACAGTTCCTCTTTGGGGAAACTGTTGAAAATCGCGATCAGCTCCTTGTAATCGTGCGAACCCGGCTGCGCACCCTCGGCGCTGAGTAATTCACCCAACTTGGCGCGCAGCACGGGAATATGCTGCGCTTCTTCCGCATACGCCTTCGACGTGAGCAAGCCGAGGAAGCGCTCGAACCCGCTTACCTCGCCTCCGGCTCCGGTGATGCGGATGGTAATGTCGTCCATTGAGGCGCGGCGATGAACGCGCGCCTCCGCATGGGTTTTGCCCATGATTAATGCCGGACCGTCGAACATGAGCGCGCGCAGCGGCTGGTCCATCGCGTCAAGGCGAACCGGCTTGGCATAACGCGAGCGGCTGTCATCGTGCAGGATGCCGAGTCCGCATCCCGCGTCGACCACCAGCGCGGGCGCGCCATCCGCGTGGACCACCCGATAGCGGCGATAACCCAGGAAAACCAACCCACCCTGCACCAGCCAGCGCAGGAAGTCGCGAATCTCAACGAACTCGCGTATCGCGGCGGTTTCGTCGCAAATCTCCAACGCCCGCGCGGTCATCGCGCCAAAGTCACGAGTGGCCTGATGGACTTCGGCCAAGACTTGTTTCAAACCCGCGCCGAGTGCGGCCAGATCCGGCCCGCCGGCTACCAGCTCTAGCTCCGCATGAGTGAACGACTCACGGTGTTCAGAGGCTTGTCCCCGCTCGAACGAGACGAACGCACCGCCGCTGTCGCGTGACACGCTATACACCGGATGTAACAGCATGCGTACGGGTATCGATGATTTGCGAAAATATTCGAGGGTGCTGTCGACGATGAATGGGCCATCCGGCATCGCGGTGTCGAGCGCAGCGACAGCTTCACGCTCCTTGAGCCAATAGGCTCGGACCTTAATCGTCTCCGCGCGATTGGCAAAAAACTCGAACGCCGCGCGCGCCCACTCGATCCGCGACTCCGGCTGGCCATCGCCGCGCCCAGGCAAGCGCGCGAACAGTCTTTCAGTGAAAATTTCGAGTTCCAACTGACGCGAGTCCTCGCGCGCAACATTTGCCAGTTTTTCGCTTTTGCTCGCCAAGAAATGTCTCCGGTATGAATTTGGCCGCCATTCCGATGCGATAGCAGAGGCATGAACAATATCATTATAAGGTGACGGCGGTGGGGCCTGCCACATTTCAACCGTCAATTCATAATGCCCGCCGGAAGCTCCTTCAAAGTTCGCCCACGAGCCGCGTTTCGGGTAACGAGCCCGCAAGCTGCGCTCCGGATCCAAATGCCGGATGCTATAATTTCAAACGCGCGGACGCGGTGGTATTCAATGGTGCAAGTTCGAATCAACGCGATGACCTTCGGCCCCTACGCGGTCGGCGATTTGGACGGTAAGAGGGTGATGGTGCCCCATGCGGCACCAGGCGACTTGCTGGAAGTCGCGCCTGCCAATGAGCGGCGCGACTACACTGTGGCGAAACTTGCGCGCGTGTTGGTGGCGAGCAACGAGCGTCGCCCGCCACCGTGCCCGTATCTGCCGCGATGCGGAGGATGCGACTGGCAACATCTGCAATATGCGGCGCAGGTGCGGTTCAAGGGTGAGCTTATCGCGGCTGAATTCCGGCGCGTTTTCGACCTGGAACTGGACCCCGCCACGCTGGTTATTCCGGCGCCGGACGAATTTGGCTATCGCTCGCGGATTCGGCTGAAGACGGATGGAGACGGTAAGATCGGATTTCATGAACCCGGCAGTCATCGGCTGGTGGCGGTGGAACATTGCCTGCTCGCCGGCTTCGGACTCGAGCAACCGGCACGATTGGCGCGCGCGCTGGGCCGTCACTGTATTGAAATCGAAGCGGTTGATGCGGGCGGCGCCCTCGTCCTGATTGCGCGGCTCAGAGATTTTATCGGCGCCGAGGCGGCCTCCAGGCGCCTGCTCGAAACCGGCGGCGCGATTCGCGGCATCGTGCTGAGAAATGAAAGCCGGCGCGAGATAATCGGCGACGCGGCTATTGCGGTCGAACTCGAACCGGGCTTGGAATTAATCGCTGATGCCGATCAATTCAGCCAGATCAATCGCGGCCAGAATCAACGCCTGATCGCGGCGGTGATGGACCTGGCGGAAATCAGCGGACGTCTCGAGGTGCTCGATCTTTTCTGCGGCGCGGGCAACTTCAGCCTGCCGGCCGCGCGGCGGGGCGCGCGGGTGACGGGCGTCGATAGTGACGCATCGGCGATCGCGGCAGGCAATCGCAATGCCGCCCGGATGAGATTAGGCGAAACGCAATTTATCGCGATGAGAGCGGCGGAGCTCGCGCACTTCTTCGAGCGCGCGCGCTTTCGCCCCGAGATTGTGATTCTTGACCCTCCGCGGTCGGGAGCACTCGCCCTGATGGAAAAGATCGCCCGCTTGCGGCCGCGCGCGGTGATTTACGTTTCGTGCGATCTCTCAACCCTGATGCGGGATTTGGCCGCCCTTAAATCACGTGGTTATGATGTCGCGCGGGTGCGTGCGTTCGATTTTTTTCCGAACACGCACCACGCCGAGATCGCGGCACGAGCGGTATTGACTTAGCTTGCAGGCCGTTCCTAATCTAGGCGGGGGTGGTTCCGCACCTGCCCGTCAAGGGTGTTTATCAAACCGATGCCCAAGCAGGAAAAACTAGCGCGTCCAAAAATCACGATTATCCCGGGCCGTGGCGTTGCCCAAACTATCAATTACTTGTTGGAGGACCGGGACGATCTTGAATGGATAATCGCAGTCGGCCGGACCAAAAACGGTGAGTTGTTCTTCTATGATACCGGCGGCGACATCGTCGAAGACCTCGGCACGCTCGAGTATCTGAAGGCGCGCATCGTGCGCGCCCATTTCGGCGACGAGTACGAGTGATTCGCACCAGCTTTTGATCCGCATAAGTCACCCGGGACCGTATCTTGGGAACCATTATCGCCGTGCCGCTTTATTATTCTCTCTTGCGCTGGCCGCCGTGATATGTGGGCGGGCAGGTGTCGCACGCGCCAATTCGCTCGCTGTCCTGTCCTCACAAGGCCAGCTTCCCCCGCCGTCTTCGAGTACCCATCGCCAGACCGGCACGGCGTCAGCGCCGGCACTGCGGCTTCCTGAACATCAGGGCTCGAATATGCGCGAGATCCCCCTACCGAGAATTTTTCGGGGATGCTGGCGAGGCAGCGTGCCAAACGTCGATTCGCTCAAACCGCTTGATCCGAACGGCGCTGGCATTCAATGGCTGACAAAATCGTACACCTTGTGTTACGCGCAGATCGGCGCCAAACGCTGGAAACTTACTTTCGCCGAAGGCTCCGTCGCCGAACCTTGGCGCGTCAGCGATGAGCGTCAGCGGATTCAGGTCGAAACAGTTGAAGGTCCCAATCGCGCGCGGCTCGTCGCCTTCCTCCATTTCCGGGCGCCGCGGGTAAACGCGTTCAGCGGCGCGACAACCGGCACCGTGAACACCATCGACGAACTCACGCATCTTGATTGCAACGTGCAGCCGGACGGCAGCACCATGCGCGTGCGCGCGCAAGTTTTCGTCAAAAACAACGGACGCCCGCTTGCCGAAATGTCATGGCATTCGAATTTCGAACGACGATAACTTCGATTATTCCAAGACCCTCGCGCCCACGCCGCTCAATCGTCGAAGGGTTGTTCAGGCGGTCGCGCGTAAATCACGCCATCTTCTATTTCTAACGGAACTCGATAGAGGAATTTTCCGCAGGCGCTCGGCGGTCCGGCAACGCATTCACCGCTTGCCGGTTCATAATAGGCATTGTGCGTCTGACACATCAGATAGCGCCCCTGTTCCGCGAAGAATTGGTTGTCGATCCAATCCATCGCCATCGGCACATGACGGCATCGGTTGACGTATGCGTGAAAATCTCCATGGAAATTGATAACGAAACATTCTTCGTCAATGGAGCGAACCGGCATCAGAAACTTCATCGAGGTGCCAGGCTTGAGCTCCGTCACGCGCCCGACCAGGTAACGGGTTGCGTTTTTGTGCGCGCGCCGTTGGCCGAGGTGCGGATTCGCGAGCGGCTTGTCAGTGCGTTTGGACATGCGATGAAATCAAGTCTGTCCTGAGCGCCGGGGTGATGTCCAGATGATCGAAAAAACGCCGCCTGGTTCATAGCAGGCTGTTGATAAATCGCAGCCTGCTCCCCCTCTCTTTCTCCCCCGCAGAAGAGCGGGAGAGAAGCTTCAGGAATGCAGCCATCTTTTGCGCAGGGTGTTGAAGGCACTGGGATGCGACTTGCGATAAGAACGCCTTTTTCAACACCCTGCTAGACGGCCGAGGACTGAGATTCAACTTGCCGCGCCGGCGCAAACGCCTTAGCATTTTGTGACAGACACCTTCGGCACTTCCTCGACTCGAGCACGGCAGGTCAAAGATTAATGCGCAATTCCAAGCTCCCCCGGCAATCCGACAAACTCCCGAAGATTCGCGCGGTTGAAGCGTTTCCAGTTGAGCAGGACGGCAATACCTTCATCCGCCTGCGCGATCCCAGTCGTGTCGCGCCGGACCCGATCTTGATTGGAATGGGCGCATATTTCCTGGTCACGCTGCTGGATGGCGAAAACAGCGCCGACGATTTGCGGATGGCATTCGGGCGACGCTTCGGCGATCAACTGCCGAGCGAACATCTGGATGCGTTGATCGAGGCACTTGACCGAGGTTATTTTCTCGAATCGCCGCGTTATGTCGAACGGATGGGAAAAATTCGCGCGGAGTTCGCCGGCAGCCGCTATCGTCAAGCCGCGCTGGCCGGGCTTTGTTACGAGACCGACAGGCCAAGGCTGCATGCGGAAATCGAGAGCTTTTTCCGCGCGCCCGGCGGGCCGGGCGAGATTCCCGAAGCGCGCCACGACGGCGCTCCGCTGAGCGGCCTCATCGCGCCACATATTGATCCCCGTCGCGGCGGCCCAGCCTACGCGCACGCGTATGGCGAATTACGCCGCCGCCAAAGGCCGGAATTGGTCGTCATGCTTGGCACTTCCCATTACGGTGCCGGGCCTGAGTTGTTCACCGCCACGCGCAAGGATTACATGACGCCGTTCGGTGCGCTCGAGACCGACCGCGAGATGCTCGATCGTTTAGCTTCACGCTATCACGCGGGCGATCTGTTCTCCGAGGAGCTGCTCCATCGCGACGAGCACTCCCTCGAATTCCAAGCGCTATTTCTCGCCTGGGCGCTGGGCAACACCGGTTATAAGATCGTGCCGATATTAGCCGGCTCCTTTCACCATTTGGTCCGGGACGGCCGCCAGCCCTGCGACGATGAGCGGGTGCGCGAATTTATCGCGATTTTGCGCAACGAGCTGGCGGCGGACCAGCGGCGCTGCTTGATTATCGCGGGAGTCGATTTCGCTCATGTCGGCAGAAAATTCGGCGACAGCTTCAGCGCGGATGAAGGTATCGCGCAATGGACGAGAAGAGCCGACCTGGCCTTGATTGAAAACATCCGGCGCGGCGATCCTGAGGGATTCTTCACCACGATCGCCAATGAGCGCGATGAGCGCAAAATCTGCGGCTTGTCACCAATGTACACGCAGCTCGAGTTGCTGCGCGGTCATCGCGGCCGCCTGCTGATGCATGACGTTGCGATGGAACCGCCGACCGAGTCCCTGGTTTCCTTCGCCAGCCTCGCGCTCGAACCCAACGACGTTTGAACGCTAACCCGCCGAGCGACAATCACGGTCGGTGGGATGTTAGGAAGTCGCGTACGCGGCGCACCGCCTCTCCCACCGTCTCAGGAGTCTTCCATGTCATGATCAGTTCGTTATCAGGCGCGAGTTGCGCGATTTCCTGAGCGATAGGCGTGGGATGATAAAGATCGTTGCCGGCCAGAATCAGCAGCGGCGTCTGGCACCCGCGCACGAAATCGTGGCTTACGGAAAAAACAAAATCGCCGCCGTACATGTTTTCGCGAAATGATTCAAAGCCTTGAGCGGCGATTTCGGAGTGCGCGCTTTTGAGGTTCTTCGCCCAGCCGTCGAACATTTCCTGAAAGGCCGTCCCGTTTTCCACGCTGCGCCCGATCGGGTTTTGCAGGACGCCGGCGCTTATCCGCTGGGGCGCGGCCTGGATTAGGCTCAAGCAATACGACGAACCGATACATCCACCCATGATGTGGCATCGTTGAATGCCGAGATGGTCCAACAAGGCGATATGGTCAGTCGTGTAGGTGTGCCATCCATTATCCGCGGCGACCGGCGCGTGCGAGCGTCCGGCGTTACGCTGGTCCATCGCGATCACGCGGAAATCGGCGGCGAATTCACGCGTCGGATCGAACGGACTCTGATGCCAGAATTCGACGCTCGAGCGCATCCCGCCCGGTGCGAACAAAAATAACGGATATCCCGAGCCGAACTCCTCGTAATAGAGCGATATCCCATCGCGTTCGAACGTCGGCATAGCCGTTTTCCTCCTTGCTCCGATCCAGTCGTCTATTACCACGCCAAAATGGAATCCGGCGCAAGCTTTTGATCAAACGTGCATGGCGATCAAATAGATCAGGCCGCCCGCCGAGATCATCAGCACCGGGTTGACATGACGCCAGAGCAGCACGCCCAGCGTGATAGCCGCAATCGCGGCGCCAATCGCGTTGAAAATCGAAAGCCGCGCGATGGCCCATGTTCCCGACAGCATCAGGCCAATCGCCACCGGCGCCAGCCCGCGCTGAATCGCGGTGCGCCAGGGTGATCCTTCAAACCGCAGCCACAGCCGGTTGGCGAAAAACGTCAGGATGCAGTCCGGCAAAAAAAAGGCGATTCCAACCACCGTCGCCCCCAGCGCGCCCGCCAGCCGGTAACCGATCAGCATGACCATGAGCATGTTCGGTCCCGGCGCGACCTGCCCCAGGCTGTAGACGTCGCGGAACTGACTATCGGTAATCCAGTGGAACTGATGCACCGTCATGTACTGCATCTGCGGCAGTACCGCGGTGCCGCCACCCACGGCTAGAATAGAGAGCAGCGCGAAAACCCAGGCCAAATTGAGCAGCTTGGAAGGCATTTCCCCGCAATCGTTCGCGATAACGATAGCTAATGGCGCCAATGAGCGCGGGTCGAATCCAGACGTTCCCGCAAATGGGTGAAATGATGGGCCTCGGACGGATGCGACCGCGGACGATAGACGAACACCGCAATCGAGCCAATCACCAACAGCACCACCAGCAGCGAAATATGAAAAAGGCTGACCGCGACGAAAGTGGCGAGGATGAAGACCAGATCGGGCATGCGCGCGAATTGCTTATGCCCCAGTTGAAACGTGACGGCCAGCAGCAGACCCACCGCGGCCGTCGCCACGCCGATAAGAATCGCCGTGATGTCGGGGTTATGATGTTGCCGCTCCCACAAAATCCCCAGGCTCATGATAATGGCCGCGCCCGGCAGTCCCAGCCCGATTACGGCCATCGCCGCGCCGGCCGCGCCGCGCATGCGATCGCCGACAATCACACTCATGTTGACTGAATTGAGCCCGGGCAGCGTCTGGCTGATTTCGAGCGCGTCGAGGAATTCGTCGTCGCTGACCCAGTGATTGGCGCTCACCAGGTATTCTCTCAAGTATGCCAGTACGCCCCCGCCGAAACTGATCGCGCCGGCCAGCAGGAAAACCTTGAAAATCCCCCAGAGGCTGGGGCGTGCGGCCACGGCGGCGGCCTCACTCGTGATTTTGAATGGGGGTCTTGCCAAGCGAATAAACCAACGCGGTCTTGGTCGTGCCAAGCTCGATCCATTCGGCGGCGCTTTCCTGCAGCTTGAGAAAAAAGGCTTCGGATAGTTCGCGCGGCTTGTCGCGCAAGGTCTCAAGCGCGGGAAACTTGATTTGATACGAATATTCGCCGAGCAGATGCTCCTGGGTCACCCGATTACGCCAGATGGCCAAAGTGGCCTTAGCAACCATCCTGCCGCCGAAGTCCAACTCGCCCATGTTGACGAGCACCTCTTCAATCGCGATGTCGTTCACCACCGCAAGCGCGGTTTTGATCTTCGCACCGGTGCGCTGCAGCGCCGGAAACACCTGCAGGATGCTCTCGAAGCTTTGGCTCAGGATGGTGTTCGGGGTGTCCAACTCGCATCCGTGCGAGTAAACAAACCGCATGCCGCCGATTTTGTCGCGCGCCAACAGCACCTCTTCCTTGAATTTGACGGTATTGTCGCATGGCAGCAGCGGCCGCACGTCAACCGCCTCCGCCACGGCGCGGTCCGGATGACGGAACTTGAGCGTCAACTCGTGGTTCGGCTGCGGCATGCCATGCTTATAAAACGTCCGGCGGCGCAGAATGAAGTTGCTGTTATACAGCCGGAAATGCAGTGGCGTGTCGAAGAACAGCACCTCGCGCAAATGGGTCTCCATCTCTTTGCCGCGCTTGCGTAACGGAACTCCGAGTGCGCCGGCCGCGTGACGTGTGATTTTCCAGAACTTATGGAAATGCGCCCCCTTGGTGAAATGGCTGCTCTTGAGCAGCAGTTTGTACTCGCGGTACTGGATCGTATCCGGATGAACAAAGGGGACCACGTGATTGCTTGTATGGCGGGCTTGCGTGTTCATCAATCAGTAGCTTGCTGTCGCACTCCTGCGGTTCGCCGTAACAATTAAAATTGACAGCGTTTGCTCTCGGTGTCCATTCACATGGCATAATCAAATGCAAATCCGAAGCGATGAGAGCGGCCCACGCACAAATCGACCGCGTAAGCCGTCGGCCACACGATTCGAGCACCGGAAGTTGCGGCGTGGGGGCGCAAGCCGAAACTTTCGCGATTGCTCGTCACGTGATTTTCATCATCGAGCGATCATTTTGCATACACGAAGAGGGACGCACATGCTCAAAAGCGCAGCAAACCATATCGGCGCACGAGCGGCAACCGCATGATTCACGGTGTGTGCGATTCTTGCGCGGTGCGGTTATCACTCAATTCACGGATACGCGCCTTCCACTCGTAAGTTACCCGCCGCCGGCACACTTGCCCGCTTGCGCAATTGACGCACACGGTTCCGATCAGCCAACCTTTTAATCAGGAGGGCGAAGTATGAATACGCCCGGTGGATATCGGCGCGAAGCGCCAGGCTGCCATCCCGCCTACGATTGCGGTGAATACGCCAGCACGCACAAACGCGCGCCATCGCAGCTTCCGGTCAGGCTTGAGCAAACGCTGTCGGAAATAACCGGGCCCCATCCCGGCGCCCAATTGATCGGACCCGAAGACGCCGACATGAGCCGCTATAGCGGAGGAGAAGCCATTGGCGAGCGCATCATCGTGACCGGGCGCGTACTCGACGAGGATGGCCGTCCCTTGCCCGATATTTTGCTCGAATTGTGGCAGGCCAACGCGGCCGGCCGTTACGCTCATGCCGTCGATCAGCATGACGCTCCACTTGATCCACATTTTTCCGGGGTTGGCCGCGTGCGGGCGAATCAAGCTGGCGTTTATCGGTTTCTAACGATCAGGCCGGGCGCCTATCCATGGCGCAATCATGCGAATGCGTGGCGCCCCCGGCATATCCACTTCAGCCTGTTCGGGCCGGGCTTCGCGACCCGCCTGATCACGCAAATGTATTTTCCCGGCGACCCGCTGCTCGCGCTGGATCCGATTCTCAACAGCGTGCCCGACACCGCCGCGCGCGCGCGCCTAGTCAGCGAGTTCGATATCGAACTGGCGCAGCCGGAATTCGCGTTGGGCTACCGTTTTGATCTCGTGCTGCGCGGACGCGCCGCCACTCCGATGGAGGGTTGATAGATGAGGCTGCAAACGCCGTCACAGACGATCGGCCCGTTCTTTCATCCGGCATTGCTACGCGAAGGCATGAATGATTTGACCGCCGCCGCTCCAACCGGTCAGCGCATCATCGTGGAAGGGCGCGTGCTCGACGGCGACGACATGCGCGTGTCCGACGCGCTCCTGGAAATTTGGCAGGCCAATGCGGCGGGCCGCTATGATCATCCTGACGATACCCAGGACAAGCCTCTTGACCCGAATTTTCACGGCTTCGGCCGCGTCGCGACTGACGAACAGGGACGCTTTCAGTTCCGGACGATCAAGCCAGGATCAGTAGGGGGCCAGGCCGATCGTCAGGCGCCTCATATTAATATTTCAATTTTCGCCCGCGGTTTGCTCAAACAGTTGGTCACCCGCATCTATTTTGCCGATGAGCCGCTGAACGCCTCCGACGCGGTGCTGAACGGCATCAGCGAGTCGGCTCGTCGGGACACATTAATCGCGCGGAGGGCAGGATCCCCGCTGGAACCGGTTTATTATTTCGATATCATCTTGCAGGGTCTCCGCGAGACGGTTTTTTTCGAGCTCTGATGATGATTGGATATCACTGCGGCATCGGCATGTTCGCGATGGCGGGAATTTCGAGACTCACTGACGGCACGAAAGCGTCACACCGCTCCCACAACTGTCTGGCTTGAGGCATCGTGACTAGGGAATCGAAAGGACACATGCGGGCTTCATGCTCAAACAATCGCTTTTAGCGGTTGCATTCTCACAATCCCGCTCATCGCATTTTTTTCGCGCCGATCCTGGTTTCATTCCAATAATGGCCGCGCCAGCCGTTTCATTGAACCGAGGCTGAATCACCTGGCTCGGCCCGCTTCCGTTCCCGACGATATGGTTTGGATTGCCGGCGGCCAATTCTGGATGGGCTCCGTGGATCCAATGATCACGGACGCGCGGTCACTTCATTTTGTCTATGTCGATCCATTCTGGATGGGCAAGCACCGCTCAATACTGCGGCGGCTCCGCCGTTGGAACCCGTGGCAAGGGGGCGATTGATACGGCTACGAACCATGCTGGCTTTCGATGTGTGAAGAACCCGCAATAAATCTTCGAAGAGGCGCAAGCGGTTTGACACGCGCCACCGGCCTTTGTAAGCCCTTCAAACAAACTCGAGATCAACGCCAAGACTGGCAATTGCGCTAAATCCGCGGCTAGTCTGTCAAATTGTTCGATACAGCCAATCGTTGTATTTATTTGATCGCGAGGAGTCGTGGATTGAAGCTTTGGAAAACGGTTTCGGCATTTAGCCTCATCTCAACGGCCATTGCAATTGTGCTGATCTGTCAAGCTTGCTCTTCCTCTTCCGGCGCCACGTCCCAAGTCTCGCGCAATCCTCCCGATATCGTATTCATCGTGATGGACGACGTTGGCGTTGACCAGCTCGCCTCATTCGGCTGGGGTGGGACGAACCCACCCAGCACTCCCAATATCGACACGATCGCGAAAGCCGGCGTGAAGTTCACCAACGTATGGGTGATGCCGGAATGTTCTCCCAGCCGCGCCGCCTTCTTCACCGGGCGCTATCCACTGCGCACCGGCGTGGTCAGCGCAATCATCGACAACATGCTGCCGGCTTCACAGACTTCGCCTTATGAAGTAACGCTGCCGCGCATCCTCGCGACGGTGGGATATACCAGCGCGATGGTAGGCAAGTTCCATCTCGGGGACAACAATCCCGCGGGCGATTGCGCTCCGCAGACACTAGGCTTCGATTATTTTAACGGCAATCTTGGCCCGAGCCCCGGCGCGATCGACACCCAAGGTGGAAATATCGACAATCCTCCCGGCACGCTCGTGTGCGGTTTCGATCAAAGCGGCAATTCCGGCGCCTGCTATCAGCCAGACGGGACCTGCGGTATCGCGATCAACGGGCAGAGTTGTCTTGCCTCCGGCGGATTATTCCTGGTCGGGACGCCGTGCGACACGGCCACTCCGGCATTTCTCGATTTCAACCGCACCAACGCCTATTACGTCTGGAAGGAGACGATTGAATCGGGGGTACTGCCGCCGCCAACGGGTCTAAATCAGTGTGCGAATCAACCTGAAATCTCGCGCACCTACATGACGGAGAGTCAGACCCAAAGCGCAATTGATTGGTGGCGCAGGCAGAGCCGGCCGCGGATGCTCTCGGTAACCTACAATTCGATCCACACCCCGTATCAGCAGCCCCCGACGAGTGCGGGTGCCGCTGTCTCTAAGCTGGTCTGCCAGGGCACTTCCACCGCCCAGATAGCCAGTCAACGGCGGATCGCGAAGGTAATGCTCGAAGAGATGGATCAGCAGATCGGACAACTGCTGGAGGGACTCGGTCTGGCGACTCTGGATGCCGCTGGCGTCATCGAAACCACGACCGATCGCACCGGCGCGCATATTCCCGAGTTGGAGCGGGCCAACGCGATGGTCGTAATTATCGGCGACAACGGCACTTACGGCATCATCGCGAATCCGCCGTTTGATCCCGCCAATGCGAAAGGCACGGTGTATCAGACCGGCGTCTGGGTGCCCGCCATCGCCGCCGGGTCGCTGGTGCGCGGACGCACCGGCCGCAGTGTCAGCGCAATGATCAACGCGGTGGATTTTTTTCAGCTCTTCGCCGAGATGGCCGGCGTCAATGTGAAGACGGCAGTGCCTCCGGCGCACATCCTCGACAGTCAACCGATGCTGGCGTACCTGACCAATCCCAGGCAGCGATCAATCCGGCAGTTCAATTTTACCCAGCTAGGGTCCGGCACATTTGAAACGCCGACCAATAATGAAACGCGTAGCTGGCCCTGCGTTGTTGGCGGAAGCGTGATCACCGATGCGCGGGGGAGGCAAGTCGTATCAGGCGGCGTATGCTCAGACACGCTTTTCAATAGCCAGAGTTTCTGCGAACAAGAGAACAATGGAGTCTGGTTCGGCCCTCAGGGTCGGAACGATCCGCCACTGCGATTGCCCAACCCCACTAGCGCCGACGGCTCCTGGAATTCATGCTGCGATGTGGTCGCGGGTGTGAATCCAGACGAACCCGATGTTCAGCCGGTTGGTTTTCTTCCCCTTCAGCAGTGGGCCGTGCGCGACCCGACTTACAAGTTGGTCGAGCGGCAACTCGCCGATTGTTCGAAGCCTCTTTGTCCGGGGCCGCAATGCGCAACGGTCTTTCCGCCGTTTCAAACCAAGACGAATATCGGTTTCTATAATTTGACCCCAACCGCCGCCAATCCAGCGGGACTTGATTGTCCCGATGGCGCCACCGCTTG
Organism: Binataceae bacterium (SeqCode); assembly: GCA_050736615.1. Lineage (GTDB taxonomy): Bacteria > Desulfobacterota > Binatia > Binatales > Binataceae > JBOHWJ01. Next base: position 24,064 of record JBOHWL010000041.1, read on the forward strand.
CGCACCGAACGATCTCGCCTGTCCGCCCGGTTCCGCCAACCCGGAAAGTTGCGTGCCCGATAATCTCAAACCGATCTACGAATTGTTAGAAAACAAACTCGACGCGGTTCTCAATTCCGAGCACGCCTGTCCTGGTGACGGCAATCTGGATAAACGCGTCAATGAGCTCGACGCGCGGGGCGTGAACGATTTCTTTGGCAATAATCCGAGCTTTTTCGATTTCAACCACGACGCCAAAACCAATTCGGCCGATCTTGCGACAGTTGAGCAAAATGTCGGCAAAGACTGCATCGGTCTGTGCGCGCGCGCCGATTTGAATCGCGACGGTGTGGTCAACCGCGAAGATGCGCGTATCCTCGACCGTGCGGTCGGCCAACCGTGCGACCTTTGCGGCGCGGACCTCAACGGCGACAACGTCGTGAATGGCGCGGATCAGGCGCTTATGCGCAACGCGATCAAATCGTGCGCCGCGTCAAACCCGCCTCAAGCCGGTCGCGGCCCGTGAGGTTCGGCCTAATGCAGCAGCGCGGTCGTATGGAGCATTGGACGTGCGAATGCCGACGCAAACGCGTTAACCGCCGAACCAATATATGGTTGCGGGAAAATGCCGATTACAACGGTGCCGATAGCCGCGACGGCGATACTGATCAGCAAGGCCGGCCGCACTCCCATATTTAGAATTTGCACGCCGCCCTCCTGCATGTACATCGCGACAATCACCCCAATGTAATAGTAGGCCGACACCACGCTATTAACCGCGGCGATAATCACCAACGCGACCAGACCGGCGTTCAAGGCCGCGGAAAACACATAAAATTTGCCAAAGAAACCGGCCAGCGGCGGCACGCCAGTCAATGAAAGCATGAACAACGTCATCGCGCCCGCCAGCCAGGGATGGTCCCGTGCGAGCCCGCGAAAATCGCTGATGCGGTCGTGCTCTTCGCCATGCCGTTCGAGCGCCGCGATTACGCCAAATGCCCCCAGGTTGGTGAAGGCGTAAGCGAGCAGATAATAGAGAATCGCGCCGCCGGCCTCGACCCTCGCCGCCGCCGCCATCCCGACGATGATGTAACCCGCGTGGGCGATGGCCGAATAGGCGAGCATGCGCTTGATATTGTCCTGGACGATCGCGACGATGTTGCCCAGCGTCATCGTGATCGCGGCCAGCACCCACAAGACCATGGTCCAATGCGCGCTCACCGGACCCAGGTAAACTAGGAAAATCCGCAGAAACCCGGCAAACGCCGCGACTTTCACCCCCACCGCCATAAAGCCGGTGATCGGAGTTGGAGCCCCTTCATAAGCGTCGGGTGTCCACATATGGAAGGGCACCGCCGCGACCTTGAAGCCAAAGCCGATCAGCAGCATGCCCATGCCCAAAAGCAACAAGGGGTTCGAGACCATTGCGCCGGTCAACGCCGCGCTGATCGGTGCGAGCTTGATCGTGCCGGTGGCGCCATATATCAGCGCGATGCCATAGAGCAGGAAGCCGGTTGAGAAGGCGCCCAGCAGGAAGTACTTGAGCGCCGCTTCGCTCGAACGGGCATCGCGGCGCAAAAAGCCGGCCAGGACATAAACCGCAATCGACATGGTCTCGAGGCCGAGGAAAATAATTATGAGGTCGCCGCCCGCCGCCAGCAGCATCATGCCCAGCGTGGCGAACAGGATTAAAGAATAATATTCGGCGCCGCTCAAACGAGTATCGGCGGCATATTCGAGCGAACTCGCAATAGTCAGCGCCGCCGCAATCAAAACTATGATTTCGAAATAGGCGGAATAATTATCGAGCGCGATCGCGCCGCTGAAAGTGGCGCTGTGATGGCCCAGGGTGAACAGCGTCAGGATGAAAGCCGCCGCGACGGTTGCCAGCGCCAGGATACCGATACCGGCGCTGTCATCATCGTCAACATGGACGCCCACCAGCAGCACCACCATGGCGCCGATCGCAACCGCGATCAGCGGCAGCACCGCGAGCCAGGAAAAATTTATCGCACTCAGATTCAGGTGGCTCATTTGAAGGAGTTCGCGGGCGGCAGCAGCGCCAGAAGCTTGTGGCGCGAATTATCAACTTGAGTTTGTGCGGTATGCACGCGAGTGAGCATCAACTGCACGGACGGTTCAATGCGGTTCAACAGGAATTTGGGATACAGCCCCATAAACAGCATCAGGCCGACGATCGGCACCATCACCGCAATTTCGCGCGGCGTCAGGTCGCGGATGGTGCGATTCACCGCCTTGGTGATCGGACCCCACATCACCCGCTCATACGCCCACAGCATATAGAGCGCGCCCAAAATGATACCGATCACGCCGAAAATCGCGTAAATCTCCTGGTGCAGGAAGGCCCCGAGCAAGATCAGGAATTCCCCCACGAAGCCGTTAAGTCCCGGCAAGCCGATCGAGGCCAGCATCACCACCATGAAAACCCCACCGTACATCGGAATGCTGCGCCACAGCCCGCCGAACTCGGAGATCTCGTGCGTATGGCGCCGCAGGTAGATCATGCCGATCAGCAGGAACAGCGCACCGGTCGAAATGCCATGGTTGAGCATCTGATAGACCGCGCCGGTCCCGCCCTCAATATCGAACGCGAAAATGCCGAGGATCACGAAACCCAAATGACTAACCGAAGAATAAGCGACCAGCCGCTTGAAATCCGGCTGCACCATTGCGACCAGCGCGCCGTAAATTATCCCGACCAGTGCCAGCGATAAAAAAATCGGCGCGGCTTCAATCGCGACTACCGGAAACAGCGGAATCGCGAAACGAAGAAATCCATAAGCTCCCGCTTTGAGCAGCACTCCGGCCAGGAGCACCGAACCGGCCGTCGGCGCTTCGGTATGGGCGTCGGGCAGCCAGGTATGGACCGGCCAGATCGGCACCTTCACGCCGAAGGCTAGTGCAAAACCGGCAAACAACCACCGCTGTTGAGCCAGCGAGAGATGGATGGTGATGAGCTTCGGCAAATCGAACGTGATATAGCCGAGTTGCGCGCGCGCCGCGCCCACTAGGTACAGAATCGCCACCAGCATCAGCAGCGAGCCGAACATCGTAAACAGAATGAACTTGAAGGTCGCGTAGAGCTTGCGGCCGTGCCCCCAAATCCCGATGAGGAAATACATCGGGACCAGCATCACCTCCCAGAAGACGTAAAAGAGGAAAAGATCGATCGACAAAAAGATGCCCAGCAGGCCGGTCTCGAGCATCAGCATGAAAAAGCAGAATTCGCGCGGCCGCGACTCAATATCGCCACCGCCCGAATAGAGCAGCGACAGGGAAATCAGCAGTGTGGTCAGAATCACCAGGAACAGGCTGATCCCATCCATGCCGAGGTGATAGGAAATCCCGAATTCTGGAATCCACTGATACTGCTCGACGAATTGGTAGCCGGCTTGATGGGGGTCGAACAGCGCCAGCAGATAAAGACTCACCGCCAACGGCACCAGCGAAAAAATAAAGGCGGAGGTCCAGATCGCCTGCTCGTCGCTTTGCAGCAGCACCAAAAAGGCGCCCAGCAACGGCACGAACGTCACGATGGTCAGCGCGTAGCCGCCCATCAGCGCATCACCAGGTACAGGTAATACGCCGCAATCGCGATCGCGCCGAGCAGATAGACGAAAGCGTAATGCTGCACGTTGCCACTTTCCGTGCGCCGCAACCCCTCACTGCCGTCCTCAAAGCCGAGCCCCGTACCATCGGCGATGCCGTCGATGACCCCGCGATCAACGCCGCGAAAGAACACATAGGTCGAGAAGAAAAATAACGGCTTCGTGACGATCACATCGTAGAGTTCGTCGATGTAGTATTTGCGCATCAGCACGACGTACGCACCGCGCACGTTCTCGACCAGGCGCGGCGCCAACTCCGGCGACCAAATATAGAAAATCCACGCGAGCACGATGCCGGTCAGCGAGACCAGTCCCGCAATTAGGGTCAGTTGCCAGGAGGGCAAAGTGACCGGCGCCGAAATCGTGACTGAAGCAGTCGTCGGCAGCTTGCCGACAACCGGCGCCAGAAACTGGCTAAACTTGTCACCCCACAGAAAACCCTCCGGCAATCCAATCCAGCCGCCGACCAACGCGGCGAAGGCCAACACAATCAGCGGCACGGTCATAACCGGTGACGATTCGTGCACATGATGCTCGTTTTCGGGCGTCAGGCGCGAACGTCCATGAAAGGTCATGAAGATCAGCCGGAACATGTAAAAACCGGTCAGACCGGCGGTCAGCACGCCGAGCGCCCACAACCACAGATGGCCGGTCACGAACGCGCCCTGCAGAACCAGGTCCTTCGAAAAAAAACCGGAAAAAGGCGGAATCGCCGAGATCGCCAGCGCCGCCACCAGCATCGTCGCGTAGGTTATCGGCATCCGATTCCACAAACCACCCATCCGGTTCATGTCCTGTTCGCCACGCAGCATATGGATGATTGAGCCGGCGCACAGGAACAGCAGGCCCTTGAAAAACGCATGCGTCATCAGGTGGAAGATGCCGGCGGCAAACGAGCCCACCCCGACCCCGAGCATCATGTAGCCGATCTGGCTGATGGTCGAATAGGCCAGCACGCGCTTGATATCCGGCTGCACAATGGCGATGGTGGCGGCGAAGAACGCAGTCAAACCGCCGATGATCGCCACGACGTCCATCGCTTGCGGGGTCAGGATGTAGAGGAAGTTGAGCCGCGCGATCATGTAAACGCCCGCCGTCACCATGGTGGCCGCATGGATTAGGGCACTGACCGGCGTCGGACCCACCATCGCGTCGGGCAACCACACGTACAGTGGAATTTGCGCGGACTTACCCGTGGCGCCCAGGAACAACAGAAGCGCTGCGGCGATTGAAACCGGCGCCAGCATCGAGGCGTGCGCCTTCATTCCAGTAAACGTCAGCGTCCACACGCCATGCGAGGCGAGCGCCCAGACAATGGTCAGGATGCCCAGAATGAAACCCGCATCCCCCACCCGGTTGGCAATGAAAGCCTTGCGTCCGTTATAGGCGAATTCCGGATTATCGTACCAAAACGCGATCAACAGATAGGAACAGAGGCCGACGCCCTCCCAGCCGATGAACATCAGCAGGAGGTTGTTGGCGAGCACCAGCACCAGCATCGACAACTCGAACAGATTCATATACGCGAAATACCGCGCATAATCCTCGTCGTGTTCCATGTAGCCAATCGAATACAAATGGATGAAGGCGCCGACGCCGCTGACCACCAGCACCATCACGGCCGTGAGCGCGTCGAACCGCAGCGCGATCGCGACGTGGAACGGCCCCGCCACGATCCACGGCCACAACATCAGCGTGAGGGCGCTGCCCGGCGGCATCGTGAGCAGAGTGCCGAACGCCCACCAACCAAAGGCAAACGCGATAAAGATGACGCCGGTGCCAACCGCGCACGCCGCCGTGCGCCCCGCACGTCGGCCCAAAAAAATATTGAAGGCCACGCCGATCAGCGGGAACAGGAGGATCAGGCCAAGGGCGGGGAATACGGAGGTCATCGGTTACCAGCGCAGAAGCTTGAGCTCGTCAGCGTTGACGGTGCCACGATGGCGAAACAGCGAAACCACGATGGCAAGGCCAACCGCCGCTTCCGCCGCCGCCACCGTCATCACGAAAAACACGATCACCTGCCCGTCCATGGTCCCAAGTTCGCGTGCCATGGCGATAAAGGTGAGATTGACCGCATTCAACATCAACTCGATTGAGAGCAACATGATGATCACGTTGCGCCGAATCATCACACCCGCCACCCCAATCGCAAACAGAATCGCGCCCAGCACCAAAAACCAGCTTATCGGCGTCGCCGTAATCGGAGTCATCGTCACACCTGCTCGGGTTCGGTCGCCGCTTTGCGCGCCACGCTTCCTGGATTGGTCGGCAGTTCGTTCATGAGATTGCTGGTAGCGGTTTCGCTTAGGTCGCCGCTCATCCGCCGGGCAAGCGCAATCGCTCCCACCACGCCGGCCAGCAGCAGGATCGAGGTAACCTCAAAGGCGATCAGGTACTCCGAATAGAGCAGCCGCCCGAGGCTCCCGATGGAGCCGTAACTGGCCGGCATCGTGCGTGGTATCGCGCCTTCGGGAGTGTTGAAGAAAATCAGGAACAGCTCGGCGATCAGGGCTGCGGCTGCGATCGAACCGAAAAATTTGAGTCCCAGATGGCCGCTGCCGACCCCGGGCTCGTTC
>JBOHWL010000042.1:0-13937 GCA_050736615.1 Binataceae bacterium (SeqCode)
GGTGTGTTTCAGTGGAACGCCGAAAATGATCAGGCGTTTTGGGAAAACGATCGGATGTACGAAATTTTCGGCCGCTCGCGCGAGGATGGTCCGCTGCCCCTCAAGGCGTTTTTGGAAGAGACGATTGATCCGGCGCGGGCCGGGCAGTTCGGAACCGCGTTCGACGACGCGATGCGGCGTGAAGAGCAACTCAGTATCGTGACCCGCGTCCGCCGCAAGCGCGACGGCGCCTGGCGCTGGGTGCAATTCGACAGCCGCTTCGCCCGCAATGCGGATGGCCAGATGGCGCAGATCGGAATCGCCATGGATATCACCGAGCGCAAGCTCGCCAGCGCCGCCCTGGAAGCCAGCGAGGCGCGTTATCGGACCTTGGTCGAGGCGGCGCCGATTGCCGCGGTAACTTACAACGAAAGTGGGATCACCTTCGCTAATCGGGCGGCGGTTACGCTGCTGGGCGCCAGCGACCCAGGGCAGCTAATCGGCCGCCCGATGCGGGATTTCCTTCATCCCGATTATCATGCGGTCGCCAAGCAGCGGGAACGCCGTGTGCTCGAACGCGGGATGACCAATCCGCCGCTCGAATTCGAGTTTATTCGGCTCGACGGCACCGCCGTCGAGGCGGAAGCGAGCAGTGTGCCCTATGAGGACCCGAATGGCCGCGGCGTGCAGACTTTGCTGCGCGATATCAGCGCACGGAAGCGCGTCGAGCGTGAACGCGAAGAGCTGCTCCGGCGCGAACAGGCCGCGCGTCGGCAGGCCGAGGAGGCCAATCGGCTCAAGGATGAATTTCTCGCCACGGTCTCGCATGAATTGCGCAATCCGTTAAGCGCGATCACCGGCTGGGCGCATCTTCTGCGGATGGGCCGGCTCGATCCGCCGCGCACCACGCGCGCAATCGACGCCATCGCACGCAATGCGCGCGCGCAGGCCCAGTTGGTCGATGATTTGCTCGACGTCTCGCGCATTATCGGCGGCAAGATGCGGCTCAATCCGAGGCGGCTGGAACTCAAAGAGACGGTCGAGAACGCGATTGTGGCCGTGCGCCCGGCGGCAGAGGCGAAAGGTATTCGGCTGGAAATCATGATTGATCCAGCCGCCGGATTGCTGGCCGGCGACCCCGACCGTTTACAACAGGTGTTGTGGAACCTGCTGTCCAACGCGATTAAGTTCACTCCCGCTGGGGGTAGTGTGCGGTTTGAGGCCAAGCGCGCCGCCTCGCACTTCGAGATCACAGTGGCTGACGACGGCATCGGCATCAGCGCGGAGATGCTGCCGTTCGTGTTCGACCGTTTTCGCCAGGCCGATTCCGCCAGCAATAGAAAATTCGGCGGTCTCGGCCTCGGTCTTGCGATCGTACGCCATCTGGTGGAGATGCACGGTGGCACGGTGAACGCCTATAGCGAGGGTGAGGGGAAAGGCGCCGTTTTCAGCGTGCGTCTGCCGCTCACGATGCGGATCGCGGCGTTGGATGCGGACGAACCGGATAGCGCGCTGGCCCCGGATGAGCTTCCCGCAGCCGCGGGTCTTCACGGGGTGCGCGTGCTGGTGGTCGACGATGAGGCCGACACGCGCGAAATGATCGCTGAGATCTTGCGGGAGGCGCAGGCGGAGGTTGCCACCGCTGGATCCAGCACCGAGGCGCTTGAATTGGTCAATCAATGGCGGCCCGACGTACTGATCGCGGACATCGCGATGCCGGGCGAGGACGGCTACGCGCTGATTAGTCAGTTGCGCGCCCGCCCGTCGCGTAATGGCGGCCGGATTCCGGCCGCGGCGCTAACCGCCTATGCGCGGGTTGAAGACCGGATGCGCGCATTGTCGGCGGGATTCAACCTGCATTTGGCCAAGCCCGTGCAGCCGGCCGAGCTTCTCGCGGTGGTGGCTAGCCTCGTGCAACGCCAATAACGCGTCGCTGCCCGACGGCCGACCGGCATCGGGCTCAACGCGAAACTTCTGGGCCTCAATAGAAAAGGAGCCGGCGACGTTGCCAGGCTCCCCTGCTCAAACCTTGACCCCGGTCATCCCGGAACCTGATCGTAGCTGCGAAGGAGCTTGCCGGGAAGCGCGCCGGAGCACTCGCCGTCGTCGAACGTCACCTCCCCGTTGACGATTACGGCGCGATAGCCATTGGCTTTCTGCACGCGGCGCCAGTCGCCGTCGGGCAGGTCGCGCACCGTCTCCATCGGTTTGACGCCAAGCTTTGCGAGGTTATAAATGACGATGTCCGCGGGCATCCCTTCGCGCAGCCATCCGCGGTCGCGGATGCCGATAGCCCATCCAACCATCGTCGAGAGCCGCCAGTGCGCCTCTTCGAGCGACATCACCTGTTTGTCGCGCACCCAATGGGCCAAGAAGTGGGTCGGGTATCTGCCGAGCGTTAGGAATTTGGTATGCGCGCCGCCGTCCGAAGAGCCGATCAGCGTCAGCGGATGCTTGATGATCTCGGCCAGGGCTTCGTCGTTGTTGTTGATGAAGTCGGCCATCGCGAATTCCGCCTTAAGGTCCTCTTCGACCGAAAGGTCAAGCATGAAGTCGATCGGATGCTTGCCGTGTTCCTTCGCGGCCTCGGCGACGGTATGTCCCTTGAGGCGCTGATTCTTCGGAAGCTGGACGTCGTCGATGAAGGTTGATTCCCATTTGAACATCGAGATCTGGCCAGCTTCGCCGTCCTCGCGGCCACGCACCCCCGGCATCACGGTTGGCGGCCGCTCCATGTCGCTCCGGAGACCGGCGCGGCGGCCTGGATCGGCGAGCTTAGCCTTGCGTTCTTCGACCGATCCGATCGTGGCCTCATTCCAATGCGGTAACTGGTCGAATAGGCCGATGGTTTCTAGTGTGAACTCGAACTCGATCGGCACGCAGATGTTGACCGGGAAGATAACCGCCTGTTTATAGGCGTTTTCCGTCCATTCGAGGTGTTTTCTGTAATTGTCGGGACGCGCGGGGTCGTAAATCACCGCGTTCCAATTGAGCGGCCGGCCGCTGACCTTGGCCATTTCGAGCAGGAAATCCAACCCGAGTCCCTGCAGCGAATGCCCCATCGTCCATTCAATCGAGCCGCGATTGAACTCGCGCAATACCGACGCCATTTCGAGGAATTCCTCGCGCGTCGGCACGTGCGTCGGCAGATAGCCACCGTCATAGTCGCGGTTCGCCATGCTAAAGGTGCCGGAGAAGCCGAATCCGCCCGCCTGCAGGCCTTCGCGCAGGATTTGCTTCATTGCCGCGATTTCTTCAGTCTTGGGCCGGTACTTCGGGTCGCGCGCCGCTTCATTGCCCATCACCCATGCACGTAACGGCGAGTAGGGCACCAGCGATGCGGCATTGACGCCGAGTCCGCCGCGGTCGAGGCTGTCGAGATATTCGGGGAAGGTCACCCAATCCCAGCGCATCCCGGCCTTCATGCAGGAAAGCGGGATCGATTCGGTCCGTTCCATCCGGAGCATCGCGCGTTCGCGATCCTCCGGCCGAACTGGCGCAAAGCCGAAGCCGCAATTTCCGATCGCGACCGTGGTTACCCCATGCCAGCCCGAGAGCGTCGCGTATGGATCCCACTTGGCGCCGCCGCTCAGCGCGGCATCGTAATGCGTGTGGAGGTCGATGAAGCCGGGGGCAACGATATGTCCAGTCGCGTCGATTGCGCGCTGGGCGCCCTCCTTGAGGTTCCCCATCGCAACGATTCTGCCATTGCGGACGCCGATATCGCCGCGAAACGCCGGTATCCGCGTGCCGTCCACAATCGTTCCGTTTTTGATCAGGAGATCATACTCGGCCATAACGCGCCATCCTTTCGCTCCGGGAGCGGGCTAAAGATTGTACCGACGATTCACAATTCCGTGTCCCTCCGCGAGAACCGTAATGATGCTGGAAACACGCTAGCCTTCGGTGGGCTTCGTAGCTCGTTCTCAGCCACGGCGCCGAAAAGCTGGGCGACATGACTGCTAATATTACAAAACAGTTCGTCTGATGAAGCCTGTGCAGACGAGCGGCACGATGTCAAGAAAAACCCGCCTCATTCGCATTAGTGCGGCGGAGACCTTGGCTTGCGAGCCGTGTGCGCAACTCCGCCAACGCGGATCGGCGGCCGAAAGGATGGCAATTGCGTAGCAGAGCCAGTATGGTTGAAGGCATTCAAACCGCAAAAACATCAAGAAAAATAAGGCATTGGAGGAGGAAGGGGCCCGGTGGCCCCACCGGTCTTCAAAACCGGCCTGGCGGCTAATACTGTCGCCGGAAGGTTCGACTCCTTCCCCCCTCCGCCAAGATAATCGGCTGAGACCGCATCTGTCCGAGTCCTGCTCCATCAGATGATCTAAAATTTACGCCCGCAGTATCGCGCACGATTCCAGGCGGCGGCTGATTGCTTTCTATCAACTGGCGGCTAATCCCCCTGGCCCGCAGCTAATTCAACCATCATTGGCCGGTAATCGCGCCGTAACCTGCCTCCGCTACTCAGTGCGAGAGGGCCGCGCGAATCGCTTTTGATCCCGCTTCGACCGCGATGGCAAGCCAGCGTGTGAGATGCGGCCGGCCTTTCAATGCGCGGCGGGGCCCACGCCGCGGTTTGTCAGACATAGGGAGATGATGGAGGTGAGAAAAAGAATGGCCCCAACGAGCACGCTCATCCGAGCGGGCGCCGCTCTATTGGCGGTAGGTCTGGCGGGCTGTTCCAGGATGCCGCCGTGGTACTCGCGGGCATGGAGTCCCCGCGATACGCCGGGCGCGCCGCTGGTACGGAACTGCGGCATTGTCAGTATCGGTTCACCCACCAGGTATGTCTGCAACGGCAAGGTTTACACCAGTTTTCAACTCACCAAGCTGCGGCAGGAATGGAACCGCACTCAACCCGCCACACGCTGACAAATTGAGGTGGAAGCAAGATGAAAAGGCTCTCATTCATTCTGGTGGCATTCACGCTGGCGCTGGCGGCGGGTGCGGTCACCGCGCGCGCTCAGGGCGCGAACGGGGCGGAACAGATGCTCCGGCTCTACGTCGATCCCGCCACCAAGATCGTCTACACCTCACCCGGCCCGCACCGTCATTTGTTGGCGGAAATACCGGTCTCCGCGCTCAACCCGGGTACGTTGCAGCGAAAGACCGCGGCGCGGTTGCGCGAGAACCAGCAGCAGCTCTCGACGCTGGCTCGGCAGAATCAGGAGCTTCAGTCCAGTAATCGTAAATTGACGAGGCAGATGGCGGAGATCAGGCCGGCCTGGGAAAGTTATATCGACAATTTTCAGAATAAATTCCGAGTCGGTACATTGGTTTATGGCGATTATCGATTCTATACTCATACCGGCTTCCAACCGCAGGAATTGACGCAACTAACTAATCCAGGACCGGGAAACAATCTGTATAATTCTTTCGATCTGACTCGTACATATTTGAATTTCTATTTTTTCCCCACCAAGGACTGGACTTTCCGACTAACGCCTAATCTGTATAAAACGATCGGCTCGTCCAATGAGAAGATCGGCAGCTCGACCGGCTTTGGCAGCAATCTTGACGGTAATCTGGGCGTTCGCATCAAGTATGGAAATTTGCATTACAACAGTCTGTGGGACGATGTGCCGATGCTCAAAGGAGGAACGGTATCAATCGGACAGCAGGCCAATCCGCTGGTCGGATGGGAAGAAGACCTTTACGGCTTTCGCTACGTTAATCTGACGCCGTGGAACTATCTCAGTTTGTCATCGACGCAACTCGGCATCGCGATGCAGGGGCCGGTGCATTTGTTCGGGAGCGAGAAAACCTATTTCGATTATGGCTTCGGTGTCTACAACAACGCGAGCTTCCACGCTTTTGAGGAAACCAATACTAAAGAGGTGATGGCGCGCATCACAGCCTATCCATTTGGAGCCACCTGGCGCTTTCAAGGATTGGGCATTACCGGCTTCTATAATTATGGTTATGGCAATACCACGCCCGACAGTGCCGGGATTCCGACAGCGTTAAAGGGCGGCAACGCGCATATCACCAGGATCGCGGCTCTGCTGCATTACACCGCCGAACAATGGGGTCTGGCGGGAGAGTTCGACTATGGCAACAACGCGTTCAGCGCGTCCAACCTGTTCTCGGGCAGTGGCCCGGCGGACGCCTTCGGCTTCACCACCGGATCGGCGGTAACCGCCCCGTCGCCGTGGAATCCCGCCTGTAGCGCGAGCAAGCCGTGCTATAGCCTGTTCGATACCTTCGGGCCGCGGACGGCGGCGTGGGAAGCGATTCTGAACAACGGGCGGGCGCGTGAGGAGGGATTCGACCTGTTTGGCCATTACCATATTCCCTATACGCCGTTAGCCGCTTTTGGGATGTATCAGTGGTTCATGCCTAACGACAAATTCCCAACGAATCCGCTGGATTTCGAACGCTTTATCGTCGGTGTAAGCTACCAGGTGAACGAACATCTGCGGTTTGCCGCCGATAGCCAGAACGTGATTTTCTATCACGATCAGCAGTCGGTGCCGGTCAGTAGGCTAACAAAATATGGCTATACGCCGGGCGGTTCGTTCAATGGACGCCTGCTGCCCGCCACCGGCAGTATTCCATTTCTGGTCCCGCGCGATACGCATTCGTTTTTCCTCAACATGGAGTTCAATTATTAGCGGACGCAGCGGGAGCCACGATAACGTTTGGGATCGTGGCGCTTTGGCGGCCGCTCCAGTTGTGTTAAGCCGCTGACGTGAGATGATGGACGCCGCACCGGCAATGCGGCCTCGCGCCCTCGTCGGGCGGCAGCTTATAACATCATGAACAAAGAAATTCGCCTCAATGCCTTCGACATGAACTGCGCCGGCCATTTGGCGGCTGGCCTATGGCGCCATCCGCGCGACCAGTCGCGGACCTATACCAGCCTCGCCTACTGGACCGAGCTGGCGCGTACACTCGAACGCGGCAAATTCGACGGTCTGTTTCTCGCCGACGTGCTCGGCATCTACGACGTATATGGCGGCGACGGCGCGGCCGCGTTGCGCAACGGTACGCAAACGCCGGTTAATGATCCCGTCCTGACCATTCCGGCGATGGCTTATGTGACGAAACATCTGGGCTTTGGCGTAACCTGTATTTCTTCGTTCGAGCCGCCCTATCCCTTCGCTCGGCGCATGACCACGCTGGATCATCTCACCAATGGCCGCATCGGCTGGAATATCGTGACCGGCTATCTGGACAGCGCCGCCAAAGGGATGGGTCTGGAGGCGCAGTGCTCACATGACCTTCGCTATGAAATCGCGGATGAGTATATGGAGGTCGTTTACAAGCTATGGGAGGGTAGTTGGGAGGACGCAGCGGTGATCCGGGACCGCGCAAGCGGCGTCTTCGCGCAGCCGGAGAAGATTCACAAGATCAACCACCAGGGCAAATACTATCGCCTCGACGCCATTCATTTGAGTGAACCGTCACCGCAACGCACGCCGGTGCTTTATCAGGCCGGCAGCTCGCCGCGCGGCCGTGAGTTCGCCGCACGGCACGCGGAATGTGTGTTTGTCAGTGCCCGCTCGCCGCGGGTCAGCTCGCACATCGTGTCTGATATCCGCCGCCGCGCCGCTTTGCATGGCCGCGACCCGGCCGAGATCCTCGTGTTCTCGCTGATGACCGCGATTGTCGGACGGACTGATTCGGAAGCGCAGGGGAAGTTCGAGGAGTACCGCCGTTATGCCAGCCCCGAAGGCGCGCTGGCGCTCTTTTCAGGGTGGACCGGCGTTGATTTTTCACAATACGCGCTGGACGAACCGGTGCGTGAGATCAAGCGGGAGGCCGTGCGCACGATGCTTGAGGGGTTCGCGCGGGATGAATCCGGCAAGGTCTGGACGGTGCGCGACGTAGCCGAGTACGTCGCTGTCGGGTCGTCCGGACCATTGGTGGTGGGAACGCCGCGAACAATCGCCGATGAACTCCAAGCATGGATTGAAAACACCGGGGTGGATGGCTTCAATCTCGCCTACGTAGTGCGGCCGGAGACCTTCGTCGATTTTGTCGACCTGGTGGTGCCGGAGTTGCAGCGGCGCGGCGTGTTCAAGACTGAATATCGCGAGGGCACCTTGCGCGAAAAGCTCTACGGCCGCGGCGATGCGCACTTGCCCCGCACGCATCCGGCGGCGGCATTTCGGATTGCACGGGGCACGACGCAAGATGCATTGAAGAATAGTGTTGAATCCGCCTGAGCGTGCCTTAGCAGGGTGTTGAAAAAGGCATGATCATTACGACTGGATGCCTGGGCGTTCTCAACGCCCTGCGTGAAGACATCTGCTTTCCTCAAGCTTCTCCCCTGCTCCTTTTGCGGGGGAGAAAGAGGGGGTGCAGGCTGTGATTTATCAACGGCCTGCTAGGTCAGATAACCAGCGGCCGTCGCAGTCAGGCAGGTTTCGACGCCCAGGCCATCACGCCGGTTCCGGTCGCCCATTGGCGAATTGGTTCGTAGGCGAGCACGCGTGGCTTGAGCCGCAGCGGCATCGCGCCCGCGACCGCGAGCCAATCGCGGATTTCCTGACCGCCATTGCCGGCTATATGCTCGAGTTCTTCCCAGCCGCGATATTTGAGCACTTCACTGGCACGGCCTTCACACAAACAACCCGAAAACCAATGGTCGAACTCAGGATTGATCTTGCCGGTTTCCGGTGGTCCCACCCAGTGTGAAAGTCCGCCCGTGCTGATGACCGCGATGCGCCAGGGAGTGGACCATTCCTCGACTACGGCGCGAACGAATGCGCCCACGTCGAAGCATCGCCGCAGGCTCGGCATCGGTGGCGCGAAGGCTGCCGCTTGACTTGACCTGACGCTACGTGATTTCCCCAGTGCGGAACCATACCATGAGACGGAGGCTGCGCCATGAGTGCTGAAAATAAGAAGCTGGTACAAGACGCTTTCGCGGCGTGGAGCCGCGGCCAGGGTGGTTTTCTCGACCTGCTGGCCGACGACGTTCACTGGACCGTGATTGGCAGTACGGCGGTCTCGCGCACTTACACCAGCAAGGCCGCGTTCATCGAAGGCGCGGTCAAGCCGATGGGTGAAAAGCTTAGCCAGGTCATCCAGCCGACCGTGCGTGATATTATCGCCGAGGGCGACAAGGTTGCGCTCCAATGGGACGGGCGCTCGGTGGGCCGCAATGGCACGCTCTACAATCAGACCTACTGCTGGGTGATGCGCTTCGAGCACGGCAAGGTGCGCGAGGGTATCGCGTACCTCGACACGGAGCTTATCTCGGAGTTATGGAAATAGCGGTGTGTCAGGTCATCGGCTCAGGCCCTTGCGCTCGCGTGCTGAGGATCTGAGCGGCCGTGCTATTTACTCACGGTCGAGGGTGGCGGGGCGGCATTGTTTGATGATGGTGAGCCGCGTCCGTTTTGCATCGGAGTGGCTGCCGCCAGCACTTGCAGCGCCTGGCCCAAATCGAGCTCGGCGTATTTCGGATTTGAATAGAGCGCGTTTAATTTGCTGACCGCCTCCGTCGGCGTGAGATCGGAGGTCGAAAGCTGGCGCGAAAGCTCCCGGATGATTTTGTTGGCCCCTTTCCAATGAAACAGGTCGGCCGCCGCGGTTAGATAGTCCAGCTTGCTGACGCTCACCTGCATCGCGTCGCCATAGCCATTGATGTAACCGGTTTTCGCCGAAGAATTGAGCTTGTTCCAGAAGACGCCGTCGTGTTCGACGGTTGGGCTCGCGAAAACCACGGTGCAACTCACAACAAACCCAACCACCACGCCCGCTATGAATTTGTTCATCTAGGCAGTGCCCCTCCCGGGCCTCCACTACTTCAACCGGAAATTATTAGCCGAGATGGCGGTCGTGTAAATAGCGCCCCCTCAATAGATCTGGCAAACCAAAACGCGGCGGATTGGTGATTGAATGCGCCTGACCGTGAATGCCATCATCTTGCTGAGCCGGTGGCCGGCAAAAGCCCCATCAATGACGATCTTCGATAAAGTTTTGCGGTTTATCGAAAACCCCGCGCCCGATGATTTCGAAGCGATCGCGCTGGAAGTGTTCGGTTATCAATTCGAGAACGTCCCAGCCTATCACCAGTACTGCCTAAGCCGCGCGATCAAGCCCGCGAGAGTGCGAAGTAGCGGCGAAATTCCGCCGGTGAGTACGATCGCGTTCAAATATGTCCAGCTTGAGAGTAGGGCGGAGGCGATCACGCCGGCGGCGCGTTTGTTCCTGACCAGCGGGACGACGAGCGGACGCGACTTGCGCGGACGGCATCTGGTCCTTCACCCCGAGATCTATCGCGCCTCGGCGGTTCGGCATTTGGCGGCGATGCTGTTTCCGGACGGGCGGCGCACCGCGATGCTGACGCTTCATCCGACAGCCGATAAAATGCCGGAATCGTCGCTTTCACAAATGATAAGCTGGTGTTTCGAGGAGTTCGGCGCTGGACCGGCATGGTGCGCCGGTGGACGAAGCGCCGTGGACACTGCTGGCGCGATAGAGTTTCTACGGATCAATCGCTCAGTGCCGGTGTGCATTCTCGGCACCACGGCCGCGCTCGCCGCGCTTTTCGATAGTCTGCGTGCCAAAACGATTCGGCTGCGTTTGGCCGAAGGCTCGCGCGTGATGGATACGGGCGGTGCCAAGGGGCAGACGGTTCCGCTCACTGCGGACGAAGTCATTGCGACCGCCCAAGCATTGTTGGGCATCGAACCCGCGCACGTCATAAATGAGTACGGCATGACCGAAATGTGCTCTCAGCTTTACGACCGAACGAGCTTCAACAGCGCAATCGCAGGCGGCGATGTACGAGTGAAAATTGCGCCTCCCTGGCTGCGAGTGAGCGCGCTTGATCCCGCGAGCCTGGCGCCTTTGCGAGAAGGAAAAGCCGGACTGCTCGCGTTTTTTGACCTTGCCAATGTGGGCTCGGTTTCGGCTTTGCTGACCGAGGACGTGGGGACCGTCAATGGTGGAAAGGTGCGCATATTCGGCCGCGCCGCCGCCGCGGAACCACGCGGATGCGCGCTTGCCATCGAACAATTCCAAAATTGAGGTGCACGCGCGCCAGTTTAAAATGCCGGCTGCCGGCGGGACGATGACGGTCAACTGCGATTCGCATGCGCGCCAGCGCGGTTTGGCAATGGAAGCGCTTGAACCCGAACTGCTGCGCGCGACCGCACGCCGGATTGCGCAACCGAATCGCACGATACGGGTTGCGGAAATCGCCGACACGGTCGCGGCGGTTTGCGAGCGCTGGCGAAGCCGTGATTATGCGCCAAGACGCGCGACGGTCGCCGCCATCGCGCAAGCGTCGCGGTTCAGCCGCGCCCTGCTGGAAGCATCCTTCGACGCGTTGCTGGCACCGTTCACTGCTGAGCCGATCAAAGCGTTCGCGACCACCGGGCCTGGCCGGTTGGCCGGATTTATCATGCCTGGCAATGTGCCGGGCGCGGGATTGCACGAAGTGGTTCTGGCGCTGATTCACGGCGCCGCCGTGATGATCAAGACCGCTTCGGCGGAACCGGTTTTCTTTCATCAATTCGCCCGATCCCTCCTCGAAGCTGATGAGCGCCTCGGCGAACGTATCGCCGTGTTCAATTGGCCGCGCACCCGCATCGATCTTACCGCGGCGCTGCGGCAATGCTGTGATCTGATGGCCTGGTTCGGTGATGATCAGACCGTCGCCAGCGCTGGCATGCAGGCGCCGTCCACCACTGTCGGTTTCGGTGATCGGGTGAGCACCGCGATTCTTACGAGTGAGGCCTTGAGCATGTTTGGCCGTTTCGAACTGGCCGCCGCGGTGGCGCGCGACGTGAGCCTCTTCGAGCAACGCGGATGCCTTTCACCTCATCATGTATTTGTGGAAGCCGGCGTGCCCGGGCTGGCGCGTGAATTCGCCGTGTCGCTGGCAGACGCGCTTGAGCGGTTCGCGGCGCAATTCCCATCGCCGGCGGCGCTGGCTCTCGAAGACGCGGCCGCCGTTCGCCGCGCCCATGAACTCGCGCGTTGGCGCCAGATCGGCGGCCACAACGTCGAACTTTGGGAGGGGCGGCGATTGGCCTGGGGCGTGACTTACGACGCCTCGGCCGCCTTCATCGTTTCGCCGGGCTACAGAACGGTCGCAGTAAGCCCGTTCGTTGACGCGGATGACCTTGAACAACGGTTGTCATTGATAACCGATAAACTCGAGGCTATTGCGCTCAGCGATCCGGCCGGCCGCTTGACCGCCTTGATCAAGAGATTGCGAGCATGCGGTGCTTCTTACGTCTGCGCGCCCGGGATGATGCAGTCGCCGCCGTTGAATTGGCCGCACGGCGGCGGCGCTTTCATCAAGCGGCTCGAAGGAAATGACGCGGCGACATGAGTAATCGCGAGTTGTTCCGCCGCCATTTGGCGCAAACTTCCGACGCGCCAATCGGACTCGAAGTCGAGCGCGCGGCCGGTTGCTGGCTTTATTGCGCCGACGGTCGCCGTTATCTGGACTTCATCGCCGGTATCGGCGTGGCGGCGCTTGGCCACGGCCATCCGGCGGTTACGGCCGCGCTTGAGCGGCAGGCGCGCCGTCATCTGCACGTAATGGTCTACGGCGAATACGTCATCGAGGCGCAGGTGAAGCTTGCGGCGAAATTGGCGCAAGTATTGCCGCCGCGATTGGCCCAGGTATATTTCACCAACAGTGGCGCGGAGGCTATTGAGGGAGCCCTCAAGACTGCGCGCAAGTACACTGGGCGCGAGGGTTTCGTCGCCTTCGACGGCGCCTATCATGGCGACACCATGGGCGCCCTGGCGCTGGCGGGTAACGCATCATTTCGGGCGCCGTTCGGCCGCTTGCCCGGCCCCGTACGGCATTTGCCCTATGGGGAGGCCGCCGCCCTGACGGCGATCGACAAGACCATTGCCGCGGTGGTGATCGAACCGGTCCAGGCGGAGGGTGGCGTGCATATTCCGTCGGTGGAATTCATGCGTGCGTTGCGCGACGTCTGCACACGGTGCGGCGCGCTGCTGATTTTTGACGAGGTGTTGACCGGCCTGGGGCGCACCGGCAGGCTTTTCGCCCTTGAGCATTTTGGCGTGGTGCCGGATCTGATCGTGATGGCCAAGGCGTTGGGTGGCGGGATGCCACTCGGAGCATTCTGTGCCCCGGCTGAAATCCTTGCCACTTTGCAAGACCCGCCGCTCGGCCATATAACCACCTTCGGTGGACATCCGCTCTCTTGTGCGGCCGGTCTCGCCGCGCTCGAAACAATCATCGGCGAGCGTCTATGGGAACGCGCCGAAAATCTCGGCGAGCTTCTTCGACGAGAACTGTCGCGGCTGCGCGGTGCGGAGATTGTGGACGTGCGCGGGCTGGGACTGCTGGTTGGGCTGGAGTTTAAAGATGCGCCGCTGGCGCAGCGTTTCGTGGCCGAGACGATCGCGCGTGGCGTGATTATAAATTGGACACTCAATGCCGGCCGAGTGGTGAGACTGGCGCCGCCGCTTACCATCAGCCCCGGTGAACTCGAATTCGCACTGGCCGCCATGCGCGCGGCGCTTGCAGCGCTCCGGAGACAGGAGCATGGTCGCGGTTAGGGGTTGACGTTGGGGGCTTTCGCAACCGCAAGAGAAAATGGCGAGGCAGTTGCGCCGCCGGTAATCGCCCCGGCGCGGCGCGACAGTTCGAGCGCGCGGCGGGTGGTCGCCGATTTCGATGACAACTACGAGGCGATCGACATCCTGAAGAAGTCCGGCCCGGTCGGAATCTTCTTTCTGCTCGCCTTTATCCTGGTGGACGCACGTGCCGCCGCCCGCACCGGCCGGCCACTGATGGTGACGCCGTACCACTGGGTGGCGCTTGCGATCGTGTTGCTGTTTTTCGGGCTCACCTGGCTGCCTGGCTTCCGGCGTCATTGGCGGCTGTGGTCGCTCCTGTGCTGCATCACGATGATGCTGCTGATCGTGCGGATCAGTGCGATTACGCAGGACGCGACGACCCGTTACATCACGATCTTTCTGTGCCCGTTTGCCACCGCCGC
>JBOHWL010000043.1:0-8124 GCA_050736615.1 Binataceae bacterium (SeqCode)
GACGATAGATCAGTCCGCTATTTCTCGGTGCGCGAGGCCGCCCGACTTCAGGCTTTTCCGGACGAATACGTCTTTGCCGGTGCCTGGAGCGAGAATATGCGCCAGTTGGGCAATGCGGTGCCGGTGAGCCTCGCGGAAATCGTGGCGAGTCATATCAAGACCCAGCTCGCCAGCCAAGCATCCCACCGCTCTATCAACGTATAGGTTTTGAAAGAGCTTGAGCGTCCCTTACGATCCTCCGCCGCACTACTTCAACCCTGATGACAAACGGGCTTACCTGCTCATGGTTTTCACGCGCACAGCTTTTGTCCCGCTGGCCGTGCCAGCAGAGCACGGAAGACGCGAAATCTATTCATTTCCGAATAAACCGGGTATTTATGCCCTGTATTTGAGCGAGGTCCCGCTCTCAAGAGTTCTCACGTCTGAGGAGCGCTTTAAAGAACTCACGGCGGATGCCCTCACCCGGCTGAAATTTACTCTTGTTTACGTCGGCAAGACTTCTGGAAACGGAACACTGCGTGGAAGACTTCGAACCCATTTCAATAAACTGGAGTCGCGCCAAAACATTTCCGTGGACCAGATCATTTGCCGGTATCTTGAGATAGAGTACGACTGGAATGTGTTGTTCGCTGAACACCACCTCATCGAAGCGCCGGAAATAGCGGAAACCCCACCTCCCCCATGGAATACAAATGGTTTCGGCAGTAACGCTCCCGGGCGCGGCAGACCCGGATTTCGCCAGAAAGCCGCAACCCACTTCGATGTGCTTTATCCACTCAAATCAGGGCAGCGGTGATTTCTCATCCCAGGTGTAAGGCGCACAAAATGGAGTCCCATCCGGCAAACATTGGACTTTAGGACCATGGGCGACAAATCGAATATTCGCGTGACTATCGAAGCGCCGAATGCATGCCAAGGCAAGCTCAGACGGGCCTTGCGAAAACGGCGGCAGCGCCACCGGCTCGACCGTGATTTTCTGTCGGCCTTGGAAGTGACGGTTGACGAATGGAATTCCCAAAACGATGAGGAGGCCTACTCTGATTTGTAGGCCATGCGGCGCGCGATTGGGACTGCTAAGGTTGGTACCACCGACACAGTGCCCGGCGCCATCGGGTTGTTCCTAGTGACAACCGATCGCAAGGCCCCCAGCTTGACTGTGCTTCCGGCCACTTCCTATAGTGGCCTTCTGAAGTCCAGTAATCGGCAAGTTTTCTTGACGTAAGGCGGGAAAAGATCGGACTTGCATGTGATTCGGCGATTTGGCGGGAAAAAACTATGAACCGATTTCGCGCAACGCCGATCGCCACTACTGTTATTGGTATATAAGACGGTCTCAACGCAGTGGCGGGCCACCGGGTTAGAGGCCACTGCCAAGGCCGATTAGCTTACGAGGGCGACGCGAATTCTTTCGCGCGGCCTTGAGTTAGAGGTGCGACATGACGCAACTTGAAGCTGCGCGCAAAGTGATTATCACCGCGCAAATGGCCGAGGTCGCCGAGGACGAGGGACTCGCCGCGGAGGAAATTCGCAGCCTCATCGCCACCGGCGAGGCGGTGATTCCGCATAACCTGCATCACGATTTCCGCGCGATCGGAATCGGGCGCAAGCTCCGGACCAAGGTCAACGCCAATATCGGCGCGTCGAACTTCCATCAGTTGCTCGACGAGGAAGTCGAAAAGCTTTACACGGCGGTGCGCTTCGGCGCCGACTCCGTGATGGACCTGTCGACCGGCACCGATCTTGACAAGATTCGCATCGAGTTGCTGTCGCGCGCGCCCGTGATGGTGGGGACGGTGCCGATTTACCACGTCGCCTCCGAGCGCTCGATCATGGACCTCGAGGCGCCCTTCTTCTTGGAAGTCATCGAACGACAGGCACGTCAGGGCGTTGATTACATGACGCTGCATTGCGGCGTGACGCGCGAGAGCGTGCGACGGCTCCGGGGCCATCAGCGCATCGAGGGTATTGTTTCGCGCGGCGGCGCGCTGCTGGCGTCGTGGATTGAACGAACCGGCAATGAAAATCCGCTGTATGAACATTTCGACGAGGTATGCGAGATTCTGCGCGAGCATGACGTGACAATTTCGCTGGGTGACGGGCTGCGTCCCGGCGCCACCGGCGACGCCACCGATCGCGGCCAATTGGGCGAACTGCTCGTGCTGGGCGAGCTGACCGAACGCGCGCGCGCGATGGGCGTGCAGGTGATGATCGAAGGGCCCGGCCATGTTCCGTTGGATCAGATCGAAGCGAACGTGAAGCTGGAAAAGCGTGTGTGCGGCGGCGCGCCGTTTTACGTACTGGGGCCGCTGACCTGCGACGTCGCTCCCGGCTATGACCATATCACCGGCGCGATTGGCGGCGCGATCGCCTCGGCGGCCGGCACGGATTTCCTCTGTTATGTGACCCCCGCCGAGCATCTGCGGCTGCCCGATATCGACGATGTGCGCGAGGGAGTTATCGCGACTCGTATCGCGGCCCATTCGGGCGACCTCGTCAAGGGCGTGCGCGCGGCAAAGGTTTGGAACGATCAGATGTCGCGTTATCGCAAGGCCCTTAATTGGGAAGGGATGTACGCGATGGCGATGGACCCCGATAAGGCGCGCCGTTACAAAGAGTCAAGCGAAGCGGCGGGCTCCAACGTTTGCAGCATGTGCGGCTCGCTGTGCTCCGTCAACGTGGATAATGCGGCGATCAAATTCACGCGCCGGCGCGCGCTGGAAGAGGCTGAAGCTCATGCCGCCGCTAGCTGAGGAATTGCGCCACGCCGAACATCCCGCCGCACTCCAGCTTGAATTGCCGGACCAGCATGGACGGATGCATCGGCTCGAGGAGTTTCGCGGCCGCAATGTGGTGCCCTATTTCTATCCCAAGGACGACACCCCCGGCTGCACCGTCGAGGGCAAGGAATTTCGCGAACTGCACGAACAGTTCCTCGCGCTCGATTGCGTCATAGTGGGAATCAGCACCGATTCGGTCGAATCCCATCGCGGATTCGCTGAAAAGCACGCGTTCCCCTTCATCTTGCTGGCGGATACGGATGGCGAACTGGCGCGCATTTTCGGCGTGTTCGAGGATGGCATGGCGAATCGCTCCACCTTTGTCTTGAGCCGCGATTTGCACCTCTCACGCGCCTTCCTGGACGTGACGCCGCGCGGCCATGCCCAGCGTGTGCTCAATTACGTGCGCAACCTGCTCGAATCGCATCGGATGCTGGGCGGATAACGCCGCGCTGGCCTACCGGGATGCGGCGGGCTTGGATAATGATTATGATAAGCTCGTTGGAATGGTGCGCCGATCGGCGCTAAACAGTGGCAATATGACAAAAACCTCGAAGAATATTCTCGACGAGGCGCGCTCGACAATTAAGCAAGTCGATATTGATGGCGCGCGCAAGCTGATGGAACAGCCGGGCACGTCGGTCATCGACGTACGGGAAAGTGATGAATGGCGCCAAGGGCATCTGCCCAACGCGATTGCCATTCCGCGCGGCTTTCTTGAACTGCGCATCGAAGAGAAGGTTCCCGACCACTCGCAGCCGGTGATTCTGCATTGCGCCTCAGGCACACGTTCGCTGCTGGCGGCGCGCGCCTTGCGCGAAATGGGTTATGAGAACGTCTACAACATGACCGGCGGCTTCAACGCCTGGAAGGATCGCGGATTGCCGTGGGTCGCGGACCGCCAGTTCAGCAACGAAGAAATTACCCGCTACTCGCGTCATTTCGTAATCCCTGAAGTAGGCGAGAAGGGTCAGGCCAAGCTGCTTGATTCCAAGGTCCTATTGCTGGGGGCTGGCGCGCTGGGCTCGCCCGTTTCGCTCTATTTGGCGGCGGCGGGAGTCGGGACGCTGGGCCTGATTGATTTTGACGTGGTGGACCTGTCGAACTTGCAACGGCAGATAATCCATACGGTCGATCGCGTGGGTACGCCCAAAACCGAATCCGCGCAAAAGCAAATCAACGCCATCAATCCGGGCGTCAAGGTGATCCGTCACGATGTGCGGCTCAGGTCCGAAAACGTGATGGAAATCATCAAGGATTACGATGTGGTGGTTAATTGCGGCGACAATTTCCCCACCCGCTACCTGATCAACGATGCCTGCGTCTTCGCCAAAAAGCCGTTGGTGGATGGCGCAATTTTCCGTTTCGAAGGAAACGCCACGGTCTTTTATCCGGCGGCGGGCGGTCCTTGCTATCGATGTCTGTATCCGGAACCGGCGCCGCCCGATATGGCGCCGTCATGTGCGGAAGCCGGCGTGTTGGGCGCATTACCCGGCGTGATCGGTTCGATCGAGGCGCTCGAAGCGATAAAACTGCTGCTGGGAGCCGGCAAGCCGCTCATCGGACGCATGGTGTATTTCGATACCTTGTCGGCCGACTATGTGCGCGTGCTCAAGATTCCGCGTAACCCCGATTGCCCGGTATGCGGCGACCATCCGACGCAGACGCAGCTAATCGATTACGAAGCGTTCTGCGGACTCGGCGCGGCCGCGCCCAATGGCGTCGATACGGCGAGTAACGGGCATGCGGCGGCGCCAGCGGGCCGCTGACCCTCCCGACGCGAACTGTTTGATGACAAGCCTGAATAACCGGCGGGCGCCTATGGCAGCACCCGCCGGTTTTCTATTATTGCGGGGATGGCAATGGCTCTGGGGCCTTTTTACGTGGCGCAACAGTTGAGCATGACTGACGGCGTGCGCGGGGTGGCTTTGCTGACCCGGCATGGCGAAACGATGTGGAATCGGCAGGGCCGCGTAATGGGGCGCAATCCCGTCGAATTAAGTCCCGAAGGACGCGCTCAGGTCGAGGCCGTCGCGCGTTTCTCCCGCGCCATCAAGCCCGATCTGATTGTTACCAGTCCGCTGGTACGCGCGCGCCAGTCCGCCGAAATCATCGCCGCAAGCCTGGGCGGAGTTGATGTCGTGGAAGAGCTGGACATTGCCGAGGTGAGGTACGGACGCTGGGAAGGCAAGACTTATCACGACCTAATCATGGACGCGGAGTATCTTAGCTATCGCAAAGCGCCGCTGGAACGCGCCACTCCCGGGGGCGAAACCATCAGCGAAGTGCAGCGACGCGGCGTCGGCGCGATCATGCGGATTATCGCGGCCAATCCGGAACGGCGGGTGCTGTTCGTCTCGCACGGTGACATCATCCGCACGGTGCTGTGTCATTTCATGGGCCTTGAGCTCAAGCATTTTCACCGCATTCGGATCGACAACGCGACATTATCGGCGATCAGATTGGCGGGCAGCTTCGCCGAAATAAAATTCGTCAACCTGTTGCCAGACCCGGAACGCGCGTTTGTTCCACCCTTCTCGACGGAAAAACCAGCCGATCCGCAAAAGCCGTAAGTGTTGCTATGGAACCCGGCTTCGCCGACGGTTTCCTGGCATGCCGTTGAGGATCTACGGACCCGACGGGCCCATCGCGTATGACGAGCCGGCGCCGACTTCGATACCTTTGCGCACGCGCACGGTATCTCCGGAATGGTTCGGGACGTCAACGCGCAGGCTACGGTAACCGCCGCGGCTGGCGTTGGGCGCTACAAAGCCAATCGTGTACTGTTCACGCAGTTCACGGCTGATATTCTGGCATGCCTGTCGGAGGGCGGCGCCATCGCCAACCTCGCGTACCACAAACGTTCTTGCCCCGGTTTCCGTCGACAGCATCTGAAGCGTGCGCGTATCGACCTGATCGATATCGCCGCCAAAGAGAAAGGGTCCCAGCGCGACGCTGGGCAGGTTCGACGAATTGGGGTCGCCGATTCCTATCGAATACACCAGCACGCCCATCCGCCGCGCTTGGGCGACAACCTGGTTGAGGTTCGACTGGCTGGTGTTATCCATCCCGTCGGTCACCACCAGCAGCGCTTTCTTATCCCAGCGCCCGTGCTGCACCATCAACAAACCGTCAAGGATAGTGTCGAACAGCGCGGTTTGCCCGTAGGCATGCAGCAGCGAAAGCCGGCTCAAGACTAGATAGTGGTTGGTGGTGAAAGGTTGCAGTAAAAAGGGCCGGCTAGAAAAGGCGAACAGAAAAACGTCGTCGCGCGGGTTCAGATCCTGGATAAACTGCGCGATAGCCGCCCGCGCTTGGGCTATTTTGGGCTGCATACTGCCCGAGGTGTCTACCAGAATACCGACCGAGACCGGTGTATCGAGGTCCTGACGGAAAAACTCGATCGGACGCTGCTGGCCGTCGACGTAGAGCTTAAAATCGCCCTTTTGCAGTCCGGTAACGTAGCGGCCGTCTTGCGTCACCGTGACGGTCGCTTGTTCGTACCCGGCCTGATTACGCAATTCGTGGGTCGGCAGCGACAAAGATTGACCCTGCTGTGGGGCGAGCGGCGGGATAGTATCGGTCGAACCCGATTGGCGCGCCGGGGTCTTCGGCAGTTCCAGCACCGAGCCGCCCTGCTGATTGCCCGGAGTCGTCAACCGCTGAGGATTGAACGGGAGCCCCTGCTGCGCTAATGCTGCGCCGTTGTACGCCAACAAGAGCGCCAATGTGATCGCGACCAGGGTCAACCACTGCAGCCGTAGCGGGCATCTGTTTGATTTCATAGCGCTCTAGGCCTCGAGCTACGTCGGATTATCGCGAGTAGCGCTCGCGCATCCCGGATGCTCATCGCGGTGCCCACGTGCGATCTTCCTATTTGCCTCCCAACGTAGCAAGGGGGCTGTTTGGCCCACAGTTACGCCTGCCATTAAAGACGTACCCCAAGGCGGCCGGGTTTCATTATCTTCGGGGCGCCATCGTGAGAATTTTGACCACCAGCTTGAGGATTCGTTGTCCTGAACGCGACTCGCGGACTCGTTCGCCCGGCTCCGCTTCGCCTAGAGGGAATCGCTGCACAGGTCTTCTGTCATTCCGAGAGTGTGTGAAGATTTTGTTTTTCTGTCATGCCGAGCACAGCGAGGAATCCCGGAAATCTCTAAGGCTCTATCCGGGATTTCTCGCTCTGGCAGCCTGACCCTTAACGCAGCTCGCGGACTCGCCTGCTCGCTTCGCCTTCGGCTGCGCTAATGTGCTCGAAATGACAACCGAGGATTGTGCGGAGGTTCCTTGTCTCGGCTGCCGGCGCAAAAAGCGGGATTCGCGAACAAGCTTTTGGCCGTTCGCGGGGCGGGTTCACCTGTAAAGTTCATTGTCTCAGTGATGCCCGCGGCATCCCGCTCGTCTTCCAGCTCACGCCCGGCGAAGCGGCGGCTTGCACGGAATTCGAGGAGGTAATCGCCCTGGCCGAGGAACGGCCCGCCTATCTTCTCGCCGACAAGGGCTACGACTCCGACGCCATCCGCGCCAGCCGGCATGAGGCCGGCATCCGTTCCTGCATTCCGCCCAAATCCAATCCCAAGGCTAAAATCCGCTGAAACAGGCGCATGTATCGGGAGCGCAACCGCGTCGAGCGCATCATCTGTCACCTGCGGATCAACCGCGCTATCGCCAGGCGATACGACATGCTCGCCCGCGTCTTCCTCGACGCGCTTCATATTGCCGCTATCCGCAGATGCCTACGCCATGCAGCTCTGCAAACAGGGCCCAGCCTTGAATTGTGCCGGCAGACTTCAATCCATGCGCGCCAATACCTGCTCCAGGGCCGCAAAGAACCGCTGCCATCCGCCCTTGGCGCCCTGATAGTACTGCGGCTGATCCGGCGGGAAGCCCGACTGCTCCATGCGCAAGTGGGTCCCCGTGCTTGTAGGGGTGAGAGTCCAAATGACGACGCTCTTGAGACCATAGGCACCCCACGTGTAAGACAGCGTTTTGTTCGGCTCGACTGCCAGGACCTGACAGTCGACACTGCCCCAGTCTGCGCGAAGATTGAAATGGTGGTCCACGACGGGCTTGAAGTCGTTCTTCATGAGCCACTCCTCGATCAGGTGTGGTTGCGTAAGCGCGCGCCAGATCTTTTCCGGCGGAAAAGGTATCTCCCGTTCGACAATGACGGAGCGGGTTCCGGTCGCCGTATTGGTCATTGGTCCATTCTTTTGAGGAGATCTTCGAGGTCGTCGAATCGACTTTGCCAGAACCCGGCCATTTGGCTTGTCCAGTCGATCAGCGGGGCCAAGGCGCCGAGCTGCGCGCTATAGTACGTCTGGCGACCTTCGTGGCGGTCGCGCAC
>JBOHWL010000044.1:0-11609 GCA_050736615.1 Binataceae bacterium (SeqCode)
GGCATGCTCCAGGCGTTGATGATGCCTGGAAACTGGAGCGCGCGGTCCATTTCATTGACCAATTTGTCCGGGGTCATGCCGGCTCGCCACTGTGGGCGGGGTTTGAGCTTGATGAGAATCTCGCCCATGTAAAGTGACACCGAGTCGGTCGCGGTTTCCGCCCGGCCCATCTTGCCCAGCACGTGCGCGACTTCCGGGAACGTCATGATGATGCGATCGGCGCGCTGCAAAAGCATTTTTGACTGGGTAATCGAGATGCCCGGATAGGCCGTGGGCGCGTAGGCAAGATCGCCTTCGAACACGGCGGGCAGGAACTCCAGGCCGATGCGCGAGTACGGAATGATCGTGCTGGCCAGTAATACGACGAAAATCCCAACCGCCAGGCGCCGATGCTCCATCGCGCGCATCAGCACCGGGCGATAGGCTGCGCGAAGCAGACCGTCGAGCCTGTTTTCGCCCGCCTTCGCGGCCTTGGTTTTTCGATGCACCATCAATAATGACATGAGCGCCGGCGTCAGCGTGACCGAAAGCAAAGCCGCCGCCGCCATACACAGCGTCTTGGTCATCGCCAACGGACGGAACAGGCGTCCCGCCTGGGCCGTTAGAGCAAATACCGGAATGAAGCTCAGCGTGATGATCAGCAGCGAAAAGAAAAGCGCGGGGCCGACCTCGGTCGCCGCATTGACGATGGCGCGTTCGGGTGTCAGCCGTCCTTCGGCAAGGTAGCGATGACCGTTTTCGACCATCACCACCGCCGCGTCCACCATCGCGCCGATCGCAACCGCGATCCCGGCCAACGACATGATATCGGCACTGGCGCCGAGATAATACATTGCGATGGCCGCCAGCAGTATACCTACCGGAATAGTCAGGACCGCCACTGCGGCGGCGCCGAAGTTGGCTAGGAAGACAAGCGTCACCGCGATCACGATGAGGCTTTCTTCGAGCAATTTATCGCGCAGCGTCTGGATCGATCGTTCAATCAGCCCCGAGCGATCGTAAATTGGCACGATCTCAAGGCCGGCCGGCAGCGTGGGCCGCAATTCCTTGAGCCGTTGTTTCACCCGGTTGATAACCGCCAGCGCGTTTTCTCCCGAGCGCATCTCAACGATGCCGACCACCGCCTCGCCCCGGCCGTCGAGGTCCGACACGCCGCGACGCAATTCGGGTCCGATATGCACATCGGCGACGTTGCTCAAATAAATCGGCGTGCCGTTGGGTCCAACGCCCAGCGGAATCGTCCGGAGATCGTCGAGCGAACGGATGTAGCCCAGCGCGGTGATGCGATATTCCTCGCCGCCGCGTTCCAGCACCCGTCCGCCGACGCTGTTATTACTGCGTCTGATGGCTTCCTTGACCCTGGATAACGACAGCTTGTAAGCGATCAGTTTCCGCGGGTCCACTTCCACCTGGTATTGCTTGACGAAGCCGCCCAAGGAGGCCACTTCCGAAACGCCCGGCACGGTATTGAGGGCGAATCTGAGATGCCAGTCCTGATAGGCGCGCAATTGCTGCAGGTCGTATTTATTCCCCGGATCGGCCAGGACGTATTCGAAAACCCAGCCGACGCCAGTCGAGTCCGGTCCCAGCACTGGCGTCACGCCCGCGGGTAATTGTTGGGCGGCATAGTTGAGGTATTCGAGCACTCGAGTGCGTGCCCAATAGAAATCGGTGCCGCTCTCGAAGACCACGTAAACCAGGGAGAAATTGAAGAAGGAAAAGCCCCGCACCACTTTGACCCTGGGTGCGCCCAGGAGCGCGTGCACGAGCGGATAAGTGAGCTGATCCTCGACCACCTGCGGCGGCTGACCGACATACGGTGTATAGATGATCACCTGCGTATCGCTCATGTCGGGAACAGCGTCGAGCGTGATATGACCGGCCGCCCAGATGCCCCAGCCACACAACAGCACGGTCGCCAATACCACCATGAAGCGGTTGCGTACCGCGCCTTCGATAACTCGTTCGAGCATCGCGTGCCTACTTGTGCCTGAAGTTTTGAGCCGGCCCGAGGTCGCGCGTCGTGAGCGCGCCGGGTGCCATCGCGTTGAGCGCCTCGTTCAGATTGGATTCGGAATCAATCAGGAACTGCGCGGAAGTAACCACACGTTCGCCCGGCGTCACTCCGGCGAGCACCTGCACGTATCCCGCCGACTCCCGTCCCGCCTTGATCTCCCGCGGTTCGAAATGGCCGCCGCCGCGCGCTACGATGACGATTCTGCGCACGCCCGAGTTCAGCACCGCCTCGGCCGGGATCGCGAGCGTGGGCGGTGATGAAACCGCCGCCAGCGTCACGTTGACGTACATGCCCGGGCGCAAATCGAAAGCGGGATTACGGAATTCCAGGCGCACTCGCACCGTGCGCGACTGCTCGTTGACTGTGGGGTAAATGTAGGCGACGGCGCCCTCGTAGCTCTTGCCGGCCAACGCGTCGCTAGTAATTTCCGCACGCTCGCCCACATGGACGGCCGGCAACTCGCGTTCGTAGATGTCGGCGTAGACCCATACGCGCGACAGATCGGCAATGGTGTAGAGGTCGTCACCGGCGCGCACGTGTGCGCCTTCGACGACCTTGCTGTCAACGACAACGCCGCTCTTGTCGCTTTGTAAAGGCACCGCTTCGGAAGGCCCGCCCGCGCGCTCGAGCCGGCGCAACTCCGACGGCGCGATACCCCATAGCCGCAGACGGTCGCGCGCCGCCGTCATCAAATCTTTGCCCGCCAGTTCCGCCGCGCCTTGCGCATCATTTTCGCCCGCCGCCAGGCGCCGCGAACGCAGATAATCCTCCTGCGTCAGCACCAACTCGGGGCTATAGATGTCGAGCAGGGTCTGCCCCCGGCGGACCTTTTCACCGGCGTAAGCGACGTAAAGGTGTTCAACCCAGCCATTGATGCGCGCGTTGATCTTGCTGATGCGCCGCTGGTCGTAGTCCACGTAACCGGTGGTATGGATCGCCTGTGCCACCACACGCGGCATCACCACCGCCGTCCGCACGCCGAGGTCCTGGACCATGGTGGAATCGATCGCAACGCCGCCGCCGTGGATGGACGCAGGGGCTCCTTGATGAGCGATAGGCGACGCCACCCGCGCCTGCGCGATCCGTCCGTCGCGCACGATATAGACCGTGGCGAGTATGCCAATCGCGAGCCCCGCCAAAAAAACGGGAATCAGTTTCGTGGATGTCATTGCTTCCATCCGTTTTCAAACGCGCCGCTCAGCTCATCGATTTGCGCGAGGTCCTGATAGCGCTCAGCGCGGTTCAGCCAGTATTCGTTCTGGTAATCTTCGAGCTTTTGCTGCGAATCGAGCAGGGTCAGAAAATCGACGGCGCTTACCTGGTAGGCGCTGAGTGACGCAGCCACCTGGCTGCGTGCAAGCGGAATCACCCGTGTCTGAAATGCCCGCGCAACCTGCTCGTGCTGGCGGTAGCGCTCCAGCAAGTCGCGCAATGAACCGAGCGCGCGGCGGCGTGTCGCAACCAGCTCCGCACGGCTCTGCGCGAGCTTCGCTTGCGCCTCGATCAACTGTTGCCGCTGCTTCCACCAGTAGAAAACCGGCACGGACAGCAGGACTTCTCCCGTCAGCAGATCGGGTCGATTGAGGCTCGTGTAGGAGGACGCCGAGCGGAATTTGCTCGAAGCCGGATGATCTTCGCGCACGCCGTACTCCGTCTCGAGCGACAAAGCCGGCAGCACGGCGTAGCGGGCAAGTTTGACGTTGAGTTGGTCTCGCTCGACCTCGCGCACCGCCTCAAGAATGGCGGGATTGGTTGCTTCGATCATTTCGCTCAGTTCAAGTTCCGTATGCTTTAGATCCGCGGAAGGAGGTACGCCCAGCGGCTCGATCCGCACCTGGTCGCGGTTCAGCAGCACTGCCAGCGTGATCAAACGGCTGCGGCGGCGTCGCGACAATTCCGTCAGGGTGGCCTCGACGCGTGCCAGCGTAACGTCGGCATTGAGCACGTCCTGCTGTAAGCCCGGTCCGAGCCGGTACTTGGAGGTGGCAATGTCGGCCAACTCGCGCAAGGTTTGCTGATCTTCGAGGGCCAATTGAATGTTTTTGTCCGTGAGGAAAATATCGGTAAAAGCCAGACGAACCGCGGTAATCAGGTGCAACTCGGCCAGATGGAGCTGTTCTTGAATGGCCTGCGCGTCTTTGCCGGCGATGGATTCCTTCAGTCCGAGCGTGCCCGGAAAAGGATATGTCGCCCGAAAGACCGCCTGCTTCTCGGTCGCGTTCTCGCGCACCATCGAAAAGGTTGTTGGCAGGTCCTTCATGCGGAAACCAATCTCCGGATCCTTCGGCATCCCGGCCTGCGGTACGCGCGCCTGCGCCGCGACGACGCCCGCCCGCGCGGCGGCCAGGTCCGGATTCTTCGCGATTGCTTCGCTGATCAAACCGTCGAGCTCACGCGACACCACCGCCTCGTCGGTCTGGAACCTGAACGACTGTAGCGGCACTCGTGTACCGGATAGGCCTTGCGCGGACGTCCGCGTGTGAAGCGGTAAGCGCGGCGAC
The DNA here is from genome assembly GCA_050736615.1 of Binataceae bacterium (SeqCode). Taxonomy (GTDB): domain Bacteria; phylum Desulfobacterota; class Binatia; order Binatales; family Binataceae; genus JBOHWJ01. The sequence continues at coordinate 4,519 of JBOHWL010000044.1, forward strand.
CCTTGCATGCGGGGCGCCGGTAATGATGGCTGCTCAACCGGGCCGGCCGCGGCCGCGGCGCGCGGTCTCCAGGCAAGTGCGAAACCCGCAATAAGCAAGATTAGCGAGGCACGCCTCGTGACCGAGACTCCCCAAACTAGCCGACGCAATGACATAAGCTACCCTTCCACTTCACGCGAACATCGAACGGCCGAATAGGAACGTTTACCGGCAGACGCTCCGCGTACGTGGCGACGAGCCGCGCGGAACGTGCTTAGGGGTCGAACCGAATGTTCAAAAAAGAAAGGGAAGGGGCGGGGCGCGCGTGTTCACCGCGCGCGTGGCCAAGCGGGAGGGTCGTGCATGATAGCCGCTGTCGGCTAGCGTTCGCGGCGTGATTTCGCGATGTGCGATGCCGTGCGTGGCCGCCGCTGGCGATCCCATCTCGTGACGCTGCCCGCGATGGCCCCCTGATGCGCGCAGCGAAATTTCCGCCCGCGGCGAAGTGCGCAGACGATGGACTCGTGGCGCTAGCGCCATGGCCAGTGCGATTAGCAGGGCGGAGCACAGGACCGCGTGTGAAAGCTTATGAATCAAGGGTTTCAAGTGAAGTATCGCAGATTCTACACGGGCGCGCGTCCGAGGCAACTGCCGCCCGGAGGCTATCCGTGAGGGTATGGCACTGAGACGATGGGGTGGCGGCACGGTTCCACCCCTGGCTTGGAATAGGAGAATGGCTGCTCGCAGCCCATGCCTGGCGTTATCGAAGACGGCTGGGCCCGCTTCCAATCAAATGGGCGGGAACATCAAACCCAACTGCCCAGCGCTATCCCGGCAATCGCGGCGACGCCGCCCGCGACCACGCTTCCAATGAGATAAGCGGCACCCAACAGCATTTCGCCGTCTTGCAGCAGGCGCATCGATTCGTATTCGAACGTTGAAAAAGTCGTATAGGCGCCCACAAAGCCCACCGCGAACAGTAGGCGGGCGTTGGGATGCACCCAGAGGCGATCTTGTACAAAGGCGAGAAAAAATCCGAGAATGAAGCTCCCGCTGATATTGATGACGAAGGTGCCATAGGGAAACGCCACGCCAAACCAGCGGGAGACCCAGCCTCCCAGCAAATAACGCGCGTTGGCACCCAGAAATCCGCCCAACCCAACCCAGATCACTGCCACGATGTGAAGACCTCCACGTCAGGCGAACAGCGCCCTCATCACTTCGGTTCGTCTCACAAACCTCACGACTTCGCCGTCAGGGCTGACCACCGGTAAGGGGTGCTTAGCGGCCGTGCGGACGGAAACTATGAGCAGTTTGCGCCCGCTGAACATCAGCAGCGCCCTCCCAGCCAGCGGTTTAGCGGCCTAACGCCGCGGAGTACGGATTCCGCAAGCCTGCCTGATTTTTTGGAATAAAGCCGGCCGAGACGGACCTGTCCGTGTGTGGGCAGTGTCCCTCAGAAGACGGGGAAGCCCTACCCGTGTATTGCACCAGTAGGGGTCATTAGCTCCAGCGGAGCGGTTACGGCGAACCCCATCGCCATCTCAACCGGACATCAATGGCTTGCCAACGCCTGCCAGTCAAGAGGAGATGCGGCGATTGCCGCGCGCGGAGTCGAGCGGCGAGCGTCGCCCGGTAATCCCTGTTCGTGCACGATTGCCACCGCATTCGCGCTTATGACCTTTTGACAAGAACCCGGGTACGTGCATATACATGGAGATGGTGGACGAAAGGACCAGGCAAATAGGACGCGAATGTGTCGCCTCCCGCACTCGCATGCTGAACCGCATCATCACGGCGGTCTATGACAATGCGCTGTCCGGGATTGGATTGAAGGCCAGCCAGTTCAACGTACTGGTGGCGGTTGCGAACCAGGGCGGCAGCAAGCCCGCGGAACTCGCGAAAATCCTGCACATGGATCAATCGACACTGAGCCGCAACGTTGATCGGATGTGCGCCCGCGGCTGGCTGCGGCTCGAGTCGGCGGGCGATGGCCGCAGCCATTTGATCACGGTCACGGGCGTGGGAGCGGCGCTAATTCGAAAAGGATACGCGGGCTGGGATAGGGCGCAGGCGGAAGTCGGCCGCCGACTGGGGCCGGACGGCATCGCCGCGTTGAGGCTGGTCGCCAGAAAGCTTCGCAGTTAATTTTTTTGGCAAGCTATTTGTATATGCAAGCATCTGGCAAGCAAGTTTCGAAATTGGCTCGACGACAGGCGCGGCCTGCTAGGATTTTCCGGACAAGATGTTGATTAATGGCAAAATTTGGAAAATGCGCGATCCTGGCAATCATAAAACCCTTATTTTTCAGGGGTTGTGTGACAGTACAACCGCGTAATCACGTAGTTTTTCAACGCCCTGCTAACGGTTGGAGGCATATTGGAGATGACAGCGAACCCGGGTGACCGTCGATTGAAAAGCGCAGAGCCGGGACCAGATGTCAAGCGTCGGCTGAATCCGATTGGTTCACTTGAACCAAAATCATAGGTGAATTGTATTACTCATTCATTGATAACTCTTCAGCGAATCGTCAAGCGATAAAAGGAGAATAGGTTGGAAACAGGCAAGGCCACTGTCGCGGTGATCGGAGCCGGTGATTACATCGGCGCCGCAATCGCCAAACGATTTGCCGCCGAAGGCTTCACCATCTTTGCCGGACGCCGCCACGGCGACAAGCTCGCGCCGTTGGTTGCGGACGCCGAAGCTTCAGGCGGCCGCATTTTCGCGCGTTCCCTCGACGCGCGAAAGGAAGATGCGGTAACCGCTTTCTTGCAAGACGCGGACAGGGAGGCGCCGCTCGAGCTGTGCGTTTTCAACATTGGCGCGAACGTCAACTACCCCGTCCTTGAGACGACCGAACGGGTCTTTCGCAAGGTCTGGGAGATGGGCTGCTATGCTGGTTTTTTGGCGGGCCGCGAGGCGGCGCGGCTGATGCTCTCGCGCCGCCGCGGCGCTATCTTTTTTACCGGGGCGACCGCCAGTCTGCGTGGTGGCGTCGGCTACTCCGCCTTCGCCAGCGCGAAATTCGGTTTGCGCGCGGTCGCCGAGAGCATCGCGCGCGAGCTCGGACCCAACAATATCCACGTCGCCCATCTCATCATCGATGCCGGTGTGGATACCGCATGGGTGCGCGATCGCATCCGGGAGCGCGAGGGTGATGACGCGCTGAAGGAGCTTGCTCCCGGCCGACTGATGCGTCCGGCGTCGGTGGCCGAGGCTTACTGGCAGCTTTATCAGCAGCCGCGCGATGCGTGGACGTTCGAGCAGGAGATCCGCCCTTACGGAGAGAAATGGTGAGCCGATGATCACAGTGGAATTTCATTTCGATTTCGGCAGTCCCAATGCCTATTTGAGCCATCTTGTGATTCCCGCCATCGAAGGACGCACCGGAGTTAAGTTTGAATATGTACCGATCCTGCTCGGCGGCGTCTTCAAGCTGACGAACAATCGCTCGCCGGCCGAAAGCCTCGCGGGCATCAAGAACAAACCCGAATACGAACGGCTGGAGACGCGCCGTTTTGTTCAGCGTCATGGGATTACCCGCTTCAAGTCCAATCCTTATTTTCCGGTGAATACGCTGGCGCTGATGCGGGGCGTGATCGCCGCGCGGTCGCTGGGCCTGTTCGAGCGCTACGTCGACGAGATTTATCGCCACATGTGGGCGGAGCCCAAAAAGATGGACGACGCCGAGGTGCTGCGCGCCGCCTTGAATGAGTCGCGGCTGCCCGCCGTTCAAATTCTGGAATTGATTCAAACCCCGAAGGTCAAGGAAGAACTGCTAGAGAATACGCGACGTTCGGTCGAGCGCGGCGCGTTTGGATCACCCACGTTTTTCGTCGGCGATGAAATCTTCTTTGGCAAGGATCGGCTGCGGGATGTCGAGGAATTAATCATCAAGTCGCGATGACAAAAGCAAAGCACCCCAGGGGCTGGCAGCCGCGCGATGCGGCTTTAATTACTTCATGAATGCGGCATTTGGGTTTGATCACTCCTGGTCGGACTGCTGGTCCCTGTTCTTGTTCTGACTTTTGCCGATCTCGTGTCCTGCGACGGCGCCCCCTGCTCCGCCCACAAGTGCGCCAATCCAGGGGTGACCTACGGCGGAACCTACGAGCGCGCCGCCACCAGCTCCGACCCCGGCTCCGATCCCGGTGTCAGAGCACCCCGCAAGCGCAAGAATATAGCGAAACAAAACGCGGCAAATCGCCTTAAATTTCTTCCTGCCACATTGCCAGGTTTGTATGTAGAAAAAGTGTAATTCATAGCGACTCAGTCTTATGGGAAGTTCTGCGCAAGCTGTTGGTGTCATTCCGAACGGAGTTCGCCATCAGCAGAGCCGCAGGTGGAACGAGCAAAGGAGCGGCGAGGTGCGTTCAGCTGAGTAAGGAATCCCGGATAAAACCCGAGGAAAAGAGCGGATTCTCGGGATTCCTTGCGGTGCTCGGAATGACAGCGAGACTTGTACAGAAATTCCTTAGGGGGAGGGATTTGCGAAGGCCGCAACGGCCACGTGCGCATCCCCGTGATTCACCTAAGGCGGCGCAATTTCCGCGCCCGGGTTTCAACACGACAAATGGAACTCTGTGCGGAATGTTACTGCGATTTCGAGACTGAACACTAGCCTTTGCGGCACACCACTTCGATATTGTTGCCGTCGGGATCGAACACGAATGCGGCGTAATAATTCGGAGTGTAGTCCGCTCGCACGCCAGGTTCTCCATTGCCACGGCCCCCGGCCGCCAACGCCGACCGATAGAATGCATCGACCACGCCGCGATTTGCGGCGGAAAACGCGATATGCAATGGACGACGCGGCCGCCCCCGGTCTATCCAGAAGGCCGGAAAACCTTCAGCGCCCATGCCTACGGCGTCGGCTAAATCAAAGATCACCTTGTAATCGAGCGGTGCGAGTGCGGCGACGAAAAACTGTTTGCTGGCGCTGAGATCGGAAACCGGTATCGCGATGTGGTCGAGCATGGAAATACGCTCCTGCAAAAAGTTTCGCCTCAAGTCTAGCTAAATCTTTCTATTTCGACTAGAACGATTCATCGTAACGCAAACAATCGTCTTGATGATGACATGGTGGGTGCGATCACCAGCGGCCAAAGCGTTGGCGAGGGTAATTGACGGGCGCGGGAAGTTGCCTCTGTACCGCAGGCGGCGCGTTCGGCGCCCTTCGCTAGCTGCAAGCTATTTGTGGTTTGCTGCACCCTGATCGCGAAACAGGCAAGGAGACATGCGATGGCAATCGACGAAGCGAAGCTTGAACAACTCATCGGTAAGATGCTCGGTGAGGTGGGCGCTGCGATGGGTATCGGCCTGGTTCTCTTGGGCGATAAATTCGGATTCTACAAAACGCTCGCCTCCGCCGGACCGTTGACGTCCGCCGAGCTAGCCTCGCGTACCGAAACGACCGCGCGCTACGTGCGCGAGTGGGCGGCCGCGCAGGCGGCGGCCGGCTATATTAGCTTTGACCCGGCGACGGAGCGCTTTTCGCTTTCGCCCGAACAGGCGCTGATTCTCGCCGACGAGAACGGACCCGCTTTTTTCCCCGCGATGTTCGAAATTGCCGCGGCGGTCGCGCGCGATTTGCCCAAGCTCGAAACGGCTTTCCGTACGGGTGCGGGTGTTGGATGGGATGAGCACGATCCGTGCCTGTTCCGCGGCACCGAGCGATTTTTCCGCCCCGGCTATGCGATGCATCTGGTGTCCGAATGGATCCCGTCCCTGGAGGGCGTTAAGGAAAAGCTCGAACGCGGAGCGCGCGTCGCGGATGTCGGCTGTGGCCATGGCGCATCAACCGTTCTACTCGCCAAGGCGTTTCCGAAGTCGGAATTCGCGGGCTTCGATTATCACGAACCGTCGCTGGCACGCGCACGCGAGCTGGCGCGCGAGAGCGGTGTTGCCGACCAGATCAAGTTCCAGCGTGCGACGGCGAAGGAGTTTGCCGGCACCTACGATCTAGTTGCCTTCTTCGACTGCCTGCATGACATGGGCGATCCGGTCGGTGTGGCCGCCCATGTCAAGTCGACTTTGAAACCGCAAGGCACCTGGATGATTGTCGAGCCGTACGCCAGTGATCATATGGCGGAAAATCTCAATCCGATCGGGCGTGTGTTCTATTCCGCATCAACCCAGATTTGCGTGCCCGCATCGCTGTCGCAGGAAGTCGGTCTGGCTCTTGGCACTCAGGCCGGCGAAAAGAAATTGACGGAAGTGATATTAAACGGAGGATTCTCGCGTGTGCGGCGCGCTGCCACGACGCCCTTCAATCTGATCCTCGAAGCGCGGCCCTGAGTGTGATTTGCACGAGCGCGCATCTCTTATAAATGGAAAGAAGCGTTTTCCTGGCAACGATTCGCTCAGGAGTTGGCGACGCGTTTTACCGACCGTGAAGCACGCCGCGATAGTGATTCAATGCCGCGTGTCATCACCAACCTGGCGACGTGTCCCTCTTGACTGTATTCCCCAGCGATTATGCGACACGAAGGCTAAAAGATGATCAAAGGCTTGATAATGCCGTCAAGTTTTTTATCCATCATTTCGAAGGCCTTCGGCAGTTCCTCGAAGTTGAATTTGTGCGTGGTCATTTTGGTGGGATCAATCCGTCCTGATTCGAGCAGCCGCAGCAGGCGCTCCATTCGCAGCCGCCCCCCGGGACAAAGCCCGGTGCGGATGGTTTTTTCGGCCATCCCAACACCCCATTCAAGGCGCGGGATATGGACGAATTCGCCCTTGCCATGATAGCCGGCGTTCGAGATGGTCCCGCCCGGCCGGGTGACCTTCACCGCGTTCTGAAAAACCTCATCACCGCCCAACGCTTCGATGGCCGAGTCCACACCTTCATTGGCTGTGAGTTCCAGGATTTTCCGCACCGGATCCGTATGAGAATGATCAATGATAATGTCGGCGCCATAGTGACGCCCCAGTTCCTGCCGTTGCGGCACGGAATCGATGCCAATGACCAGGCCAGCGCCGCGTAGCCGGGCACCCGCTACCGCCATTAGGCCCACTGGACCTAGAGCAAACACCGCGACGCTGCCGCCGATTGGAATCGCGGCATTCTCGGCCGCCATAAAGCCGGTCGAAAGCATATCGCAGCAGTAGACCGC
>JBOHWL010000045.1:0-3473 GCA_050736615.1 Binataceae bacterium (SeqCode)
CGCTTGTATTCTGAAAGTGTGTGAAGATTTTGTTTTTCTGTCATTCCGAGCGCAGCGAGAAATCCCGGATCTTTCTGCTTTTCCTGTGTTTTTTCGGGATTCTTCGCTTCGAAGACTCCGTTCAGAATGACAAAAATTCACAGACTCCGAGCGCAGCGGAGAAGCCCAGATCTTCGCGAAGCCCTCGGCTTCGCTAATGCGCTCGACCCTGCTTGTTCGATCAACTCCGGAGAGTCGAATGCGGACAGGGCCGGATTGCTAATTTATTACGGAATAAGTAAGGTTTTTCTGGGTTTTTGGCACCTTGGTGCGAGGCGATCGCGCCAAGGTGATATCCTTTTAGGTTGGCGATGATTTCAGGGCGATTAGCGAGAACGCGTTGTTCACCGGTATCATAGAAGACCTCGGCACGATTGAGAGCGTCAAACGTTCTTCCAGCGGCGCGACGCTCACGATCGCGACCGCATTGCCGTTGGCCCGTATCAGTATCGGCGATTCGATCGCGGTCAGTGGATGTTGTCTGACCGTGATCGCCAAGAGCCGCGGCACGATCGCGATGGATGTCTCGGCGGAATCGTTGCGTCGCACCGCGCTGGGCGCCCTCGAAGCCGGGGGCCGCGTGAATCTGGAACGCTGCGTGACCCTGGGCAAACTCATTGGCGGCCATCTCGTGGCCGGCCATGTGGACGGCACCGGCCGTATCGTCGCGATCAAGCCGGAGGGTGATTCACGCCTGTATACCTTCGAATGTGGGAGTAAAGAGGCTCGTTACCTGGTCGAAAAGGGCTCCGTCACGCTCGACGGCATCAGCTTGACGGTATTTGGTATTCGCGGCCGCCGCTTTACCTGCGCGCTTATCCCGCACACTCTGCGCGTGACCACGCTGGGATTCAAACGGCCGGGCGACAAGGTCAATGTCGAAAGCGACATGTTGATGAAATACGTTGAGCGGATCGTTGGCGCGCGCGGCAATGGGATCAAATCCGTGAATGCGCCGGGGCGTCGCGTCATCGCGGGCGCGGTAAAGCAATCGCCGGCGCACAAACACGCCGCCAGATGAAGGAGACCACTCATGAGCCTGATGCAGATTCCGCGTAAGATCGAATACGCGCTGCGGGCCATGATTCATCTCGCCGACCATCCGGGCGGAGTCGCCCGCGGCAGCGAAATCGCCCGTCACGAACGCATCCCCAAGTATTACCTGGAAAAGGTTATTCGCGACCTGATGCGGCGCGGGCTGGTGCGGGCGCAACGTGGTCCGGGCGGCGGTTATCAACTCGGGCGGCCGGCCAACACGATTTCCTTCCGCGACGTCATTGAGGCGGTCGAAGGACCGATCACGCTTAATGTGTGCGTCGAAGGCGGCACCACCTGCGACCTACAGCCGACCTGCCGCATGTTCCGCGTGTGGGAGGAAGGGCAACGCGTGCTGCTGGAGGTGTTTTCCCAAACCACGCTGCAGGAAATCGCGGCTTCCAAACCATCGGCGACGCTGATGCGGCCGATGGTGTCCGCCGCGGTGGCACTGGCCGCCGACGCCAAGCATTGAAGCGCGCTCAATTTCGCCCGCCGTTAGTGAAGCGCAAGCTGCGCAACTCTCCCGATAACTCTTTTTATAACTCGGACGAACCGATGGCCCCGCCCGCTGCCGGAAAAGCACGCTAAACGGTGAACGAAACGCTGCGTAAACTTCCGCTATTTACCGAAAAGACCTTCTATCTCGAAGAGTTTTACGGCAAAAGCCTACTTTTCGCCCTGGTTCCGCCCAGCGGCGAACGTTTGAATGAACTCGATTCGCTGATGCGCACCTTGCGCGAGTTGCGTCGCAATCAGACCCGCTGCATCGTGATCACCTCCGCCGCCGCGCTGCCGCGCCTGATACGCCGGATGGGGCGGCTGAGGCCGCGCCTGGAGCCGCCGATTTTCCATCCCGCCAGCGGCCTGCGCACGCGGCCGTACCCGCCCGATTCCACCGTCGCGCGGATTTGGCATGGCTTGCGGGCGGGTTCGGTAATGGTCGCCGCGGTCGCCGAGGCCGGAGCTTTCACCGTGTTCGCCCAGGAATTGGCCAGCCGTCTGCGTGTGTTCAAGCTTTTGTTCCTCGAGCGTGGCGGCGGCCTGCGCGAGCCTGGCGGAAGGCGCCTTTCGTTTGTCGAATTACGGCGGATTCGGCGCGCGCTCAGTGGTGAACGCGCACCGGCGCGCCGCGCGATTCTGCGCGCCACCCGACGCGCGCTCGACGACGGCGTGGGCTCGGTCAATCTCACCGCGCCGCGCGAGATTTATGAGGAACTCTTCAGTTTCCTCGGCACCGGCACGCTGTTTACGCAGACGCGTTACGGGCAGGTGCGGCCGATCGCCATCGACGATTTCGAAGAGGTCGAAGCGCTGGTCCTGCGCGGACAGAGCGAGGGTTATCTGCTCGCGCGTTCGCCCGAGGAGATCGCCGACCTGCTGCCGTCATGCTTCGGTTATCGGATCGGCGATGAGCATCTGGCCGGCATCTGCTCGCTGTTGACCGAACCCTATCGGCGCGAGCGGGCGGGCGAAATCACCGCGCTCTACACGCTGACGCGGTTCCAGGGCGAAGGCGTAGCGGCCGAGCTAATCCGCGAGGTGTTACGGGAGGCGCGCGCGCGGCGGCTGCGTTACGTGTTCGCCTGCACTGCGGAGGAGCGCGCGGCGCGTTTTTTCGGGCGGCTCAAGTTCGTCCGCGTGGGCGCCACCGCCGTCGCGGCGGCCAAATGGCGTGGCTATGACGCCGCGCGCATCGGCCGTATCTCTATTTTCCGGCTTGATCTGAATTAAAGCGGGCAGTCTCGAGCTCTCCCCGACTGTTACTGCGATTTTCGCGACCGAACATTAGGCCGGCCGGCGCAGCGCCATGCCGGGGCGCGCTCCGTGATGCCGTCCATCGCGAATCACGGCGATGCCGTTGACGAAGACCGCTCGGATGCCCACCGGATATTGTTGTGGGGCCTCATAAGTCGCGGTGTCGATTATCGTCGCGGGATCGAACAGCACCAGGTCGGCGTAGGCGCCGATCGCGATCGTGCCGCGCCCGTTCAGCTTGAATTTCGCCGCCGGCATCCCGGTCATGCGATGCACCGCCTCCGCTAGGCTGAATAGCCCGCCGTCGCGGCTATAGCGTCCGAGCACGCGCGCGAAGGTGCCGTACAGTCGCGGATGGGGCTTGCCGCCGGCGAATATACCGTCCGAGCCGATCATCGTGGTCGGATGGCGCATCACGGTGCGCACATCCGCCTCGTCCATCATTTCGATCACCACCACCGCGCCGTTGCCTTCTTCGTCAACGATTTTTTGGGCCGCCGCTTCGGGCTCAAGCGCGAAGCGCAAGCTCAACTGTGCCAGGCTTTGCCCCTCATAGTCAGGATGGTGTGGCGCCGCCGCGATCAGGACATTATGGGCCTCGACCATGCCGATGCCGCCTTCGCGTCCACGCTGATTGAGAA
>JBOHWL010000046.1:0-4854 GCA_050736615.1 Binataceae bacterium (SeqCode)
GTCGGATTTCCGGACTTAGATCGCCCACCTTGGCACATTTCTCGCTCCACTCAAGTTTCGTAGAAATTAATTTACGCGAAGGCATCCGAGCAGGAGCCTTACGCTAAGAAGGAGTAAACATGAGAATCCTTAAGAAAGCTTGTGCTGTCGCGGTGGCCGTGTCGATGCTTGGTGCCGCTGTTGTGCCGGCCTTTGCCTTTTCAACTCCGCAGAATCAGGTGCAAGCCGTAACCGCGCAGGTAGTGCCGACCGCGCAAGAAGCACAGACCGCGATTTTAGCGTTGGGTCACCGTATGCACGACGCCGAACTGGCCGGTTTCACCAGTCCGACCTCGCAGAGCGATTACCTGCAAGCGCAACGCGAGTTTGCACATGGCCGCTATGATCAGGCGGTGAGCAGCGCCAATAAGGCACAGGCCGCATTGCCAAATATCCCAAACTGGCAGACCGAGGCGCAGATCAGCCGTTAGTCAGCGTCCCTGCGAGGCCTTGCCCCAGGCCTCACTTCCCCAACGAGGCAGGTGGTCGCCCCAACCACCTGCCTCGTTTTTTATCTTTCCGACGAGACGGAACTTCCTCATTTGCCGTTGCCGCGCAAATCAATCATAAGCTTTTGCGCCCGGGGCATATGATCGAGGCGTCGACGCACGGATGATAGGCTAATTGACCGCGATGGGTGCACTTTCGAAGTTCGCCCGGCTAAGCGATCAACCTACTCGATCACTTTGGGGGGAACTCAGGATGCGCGGGATTGATCGGCCGCCAAAAAAAGGCTGGACGTTCGTGGCAGTCTTCGCGATCGCATTGCTGACGACTGCGCCAGCTTGTTTCGAAGCGTCGGCGGCCAAGACGCCAATCGCAAGCGCGGTCTCTTCCGCGCCAGCGGCACTTTCTCCGGCGGCCATCGACAATGCCTCCAAGCTCGTACATCCAGTGGCGTCGCCGGCGCCGAAGGTGGAAGCCAAGACCAGTAGCCAAGCCGTGCTCGATTACCTGGGCCAAGTCATTCAATGGTATCAGGACGTTGAAACTCAGGAGCGCCTGATTCAGGAGCCCGCCGAAACGTTGTTTGTCGCCGAGAACCGTCAGATCGCCAGAAGTGTGCTTAGTCTCGCCTTCGAGTACGCCCGCGCCGAAGCCGCACTCATCAAGGCGAATCGCCAGGGTGATGCCGCACCCGCGCAAAACGCCAATTCGAAGCAGCCGGCTGCGCCGGAGAACTCCGGCCTACCCACGCTCGGCGGGCTGATCGCGACACGCGATCAGGCCATGGCCGAAATGAACAAGCTGAAAACCAGCATCAGTACGCTTCGTCGCCAGCTTGCGCGCGCGCGTAACACCAATGCGCGCGACCAAATTAATCAGCAGCTTGCCAGTTCGCAAGGAGAACTTGAACTGGCGCAATCGCGCGTCGCTTCGCTCAACGCGATCGTGGAATTCGAGAATGATACAGCCGGCCTCGCCCAGCCGAGCGGGCTGTTAGGTCAGATCGAAGAACTCCAGCACACGGTCGTGCAACCAACCGCCGGAGAAGGCAGAGTACAGGCGCAAACCCTGGCGACACGGATGCCGAATAAGGTTCAAGGCCCGGGCATCCTCTCTCGCGCCGAAACCCTGCTCAGTAATCGCGCCAAGGATCAAACCCTGACTGACGCGCTTGGCGCCACCCGCCATCTCAACGATGGGGCCGCTAAATTACGCGAGCCGCTGATTGAGCAAGCTCGCGGGATCGATTCGCGGGGACAGGCATTGGCCGCGCAGATTCGTTCCAGCAGCATCGTCACGCTTAAGCAGAGCAAGGAGCAATTCGATCAACTGACCACCCGCCATAAGCTCGTGATCAACGCGCTGCTGCCTTTGACCAAAGAGACGGTGATGTTGAATTCCTACACCGCCAGCATTGAGCGATGGCGCGCGGCTAATCGTCAGAGCTTCAATCAGCAACTTCGCGCCCTGATCATCCGCCTCGGAGGACTCGCCGCGCTACTCGTGCTGGTTATCCTCGGGTCATTCGGATGGCGCGAGTTGACCTTCAGGTATGTGCAAGATATCCAGCGCCGCCATCACTTGCTGGCCTTGCGCCGACTCACCGTCATCATCGTCATTGGCTTGATCATCGTCTTTTACTTCGCCAATGAAATCGGCGCGCTCGCCACGGTGGTGGGCTTTGCCGCCGCCGGTATCGCGCTGGCGTTGCAAAACGTGATCATTTCACTGGCCGGTTACTTTTACGTGGCCGGCCGCTTCGGTATCAAAATTGGCGATCGCGTACAGATTTCCGGCGTCAACGGCGATGTGGTTGAGATCGGATTTTTCAAAATGACGCTGATGGAGTTGTCCGACGAACACAACGGCCGGCAGGCGACCGGCCGCATCGTGGTTTTCCCCAATTCCGTGGTCTTTCAACCCACCGCCAGTTTCTTCAAGCAGGCGCCCGGCACCGGCTTCATCTGGAACGAACTTCGTCTGACGCTGGCGCCCGATTGCGACTACCGGCTGGCGGAAAAACGTTTAGGCGAGGTGGTCACCCAGGTTTTCGCGCGCTATCGCGAAGTCATTCAACGTCAGTCGCGCAACATGGAACGCGAACTCAATCTGCACATCGATACGCCCCGGCCAGTGACGCGGGTTCAACTCAGCGAGACTGGCATCGAACTGGTGATTCGTTATCCGGTCCAACTCGCGACCGCGGCCCAGACCGACGACGAAATTTCGCGTCGCTTGGTCGACACCATCAGGCGCGAGGGCACCCTCAAGTTGGTCGCGCAGGGAACCCCCGCCCTGCAGCCCGCGGATCCTCTTCCGTCGAACGATCCGCCAGGCGGTGATGGCTCGACTCCATCGCCAGCACATGCTTCAGCACCGGGCGCAACCGGCGCGGCCGGCGATTTAAGTCAATCGAGTCGCGAAACTGGGTCAGCGATTGCCGACCAAACGATCACTCCCGCCAAAGCGGCCGCCGAATTGGCAGCCGCCGCCGCCGGAGTTGCGGCCTACGGCCTGGTGGAGGGTGCCAAGTCGCAACCGCAAGCGCGTTCCGAAACCGCCGTCCACGACGGCAAATCCGAACCCAAAACCACCTGACATGATCGCCCCGTAAATGCCAGTAGTTTGGCCTCACGGTCCGCATGCCAGGTTTGCTTTTTCACTTCGCTCCGTCCGGTCATGCGCATCTAATTCTGAACGCAGTTCGAGCATGTCAGTACGCGCACACCCACGCGCCATTAATGCCATGCACCCACGCGCCGGTCTTCGCGCCCGCTGACGTGCACGCCACCGGCGGATTCGCGGGCGGGTCGCAGTTCGGACAGTAAAAGCTCGCCCCATTGATCACGCTGGCCGGGAAATTGGCGAAGTTAACTCCGTTATTCACCGTCACGCCCGGCTGACGTTCGAAATCGGACGAGACCACGCGCATCTGGCTCATCGCATTCGAAATCGGAATCGTTTCGCTCGGCGAATAGAGATTGCCGTTGATTTGCGGATTGGTCCAAATCGCGCGCGCGTTAGCCGACTCGTTCTCAAACTTGATGATCTCGGCCGGAGTGCCGCCGGTGTATTCGCCGCCGGTAATCGTCACTTGCACCGGCCCTTCGATATCCATGCCCTCGACGTTGGCGCCGCTGTTGGTCTGCATGTTGGGGCTGACCAGCGTATCGCCGCCGCCCACGCCCACTACCACGAACGGCACCGCGCTCCCGCCGTTCTCCGTATCGAGGTCGCAGGTCACGCAGGTGTTTTCGTCCGCGCTGTCGGGATTGCGCATGAGGATGCCCACGCCGGGCGTGCCGCTCGGCGACCAATTCACGTACGTCGCATGCCACGGCGCCACGATACCCGCGACGCTGCCGATAATGTTGGCGTTGTTCACATAGTATTGGCTGAAAATGTCGCCTTCGATGCCAACCACGCCGCTGTCAGTCTCGTTGATGTCGTTCAGGATGTCCTTGTAGCTATTGCTGTAGAGCAGAATCCCGGCATGGGATTGCGCAAACAATTTGACGTCGCTGATGCGGGCGCCAGGCTCTCCGATGATGAAGATGCCGGTCGCGCCCTGGTAGAATTGCAAATGGCTAATCGACGGCGACGCGCCCTGGTTAACCCCCGAGTTGCCGCGCACCACCAAGTCATAGATGGCGGACCCGCCGTTCGCCGAGCCGCCCGCATGGTAATCGGCGCCAATCAAGCCCGCTGACGGATTGCCCAAGTCGCCGTTGAGCAGCAGCATCGTATTGCCGTCGCCGGTAAGTTCCGCGTTGGGCGCGGTTGGCGCCGTGGCGCCATAACGCGACGTGGTCGAAATCCTGAAGGAAAAGATTTTACCGACGTACGGCGCCACCACGCCGGTCACGCCCTCGTCGGGCCAGCCTTGCGTGGGCTCGCCGCCCAGGTCCATCGTCTCGTCGTAACGCTGCGCCAGGTTGCCCGTCGCCGCTTGCGAGCCAATCAGCGTCGCGGTGGTGTTGGGCAATCCCGCATACAGCCGCACGGTCGCGCCGTCATAGCTGCACGCGACCCAGCAGGTCGTGCCGTTCGCGCAAATCGTGCTGTTCCCGCTGGCGGTCTCTTCGGTGCCGCCGATATTCAGCTTGCAGGCGATGGAAGACGCGGTGATTTGCAGCATGGCCGCGCCCGCCGTCCCGCTCTGCCCCGGATTGTCCTTCATCGAGCCCGCGCTGAAAAACACATTGCCGCCGCTGGCGCTGGTTTGATTGAAAAAACCCTCGACGGTGAATTGGCTCAGCCCGTTGAGCGGAATGCCGCCGTTGATCGAATGGAGCACGTCGCCGAGATTGTAATAGTCATCGATGCCATTCAGATCGAACGTCAGCGAATTGCCACTCGAACCGACTA
>JBOHWL010000047.1:0-8174 GCA_050736615.1 Binataceae bacterium (SeqCode)
GGGTTATACCATCGGCCGGCACCGTCATCAGGGCTGAAGCGCCGCCACTGAGCGCGAGCACCAACAATTCGTCGGACGCTGTCGCTCGCGCAAAATTCAGCGCCGCCCGGCCCGCGATTTCCGACGACGCGTCAGGAATCGGATGTGAAGCAAGCAATAATGCGATCTTTGACCAGGCTGGAGATGCCGTCGCGAAGCTTGCCTCAAGCTTGACCGGCCCTGGTCCGGGTACAATTACGAGTCCCGCACGCAAGCGATCGCTCAACCGATCCGCGAGTTCGGCCGCCATCCCCAAAGCGGCCTTGCCCACCGCCAGCACCCGCACTTTTGCAACCTCGTTGAGGAGTTGCGCAATCTCGACGGCGTTATCAGCCATCGCCTTGGCCTCACCGCAAAAAGCTCGCGCGATTGCGCGCCGGGGCTCGACCGCGCCTACGGCGGCGGCATAGAGCTTAATCAAGTCGGCACGCGTCCGCGACCGCCCCATTTTGTTCACCTTTGATCCATTGCACCCCCAGACTATCCCACCCCCGTCCCACTGGCATCCACGCATCGTTAATCAGGGTTAGGGCCAAGCGCGGTGATTCCGTGCAATCGGCAATGCACTTGCTAGCGGGTCTCACAGTTGCCTGCCGCGCTTAAAAAGGCCGATAGAACAAAGCCGCCGCCCGATAACTTTGATCAACATTGGTAATTTTTTCTCAGGCGGCTAGGGAATCTCTGCACGAGCCGTTGGTGTCATTCCGAGCGGAGTCTTCGAAGTGCAGAATCCCGAGAAAACACAGGAAAAGCAGAAAGATCCGGGATTCCTCGCTGCCTGAACGCACCTCGCGGACTCGTTTGCTCGCTCCGCCTGCGGCTACGCTAGTGCGCTGTGCTCGGAATGACAAAAAAACAAAATTCACACACTCTGGGAATGAAGGCTAACTTGTGCAGAGGTTCCCTAGCGGTTTTTAAGAATGGAACCCTTGTTCCAGTAAGCGTTGAAGCTGATACGGGCAACACCGATCCAACAATGATGACGTGGAGCATTGCACTCGAATGATAACGGCTGGATTCAACCGAAGCGTTTGGCTCCTGGCGGGTGCTTTGGTTCTGATTGGCTGCGCCAATGGCTCTGGCTCTCCTCCGCCCTCACCCGGCGCAACTGGACTGGCGCGCGTCAGTCACATCATTGTCATGATGCAGGAGAATCATTCATTCGATAATTACCTCGGAGCGCTCCCCTATGCGCCCGGTTCGCCGTACCATGTCGGTCCATGTGCGGCCACCGACCACAGGTGCGTTGACGGCCTGACTTGCACGGTCGATGCGTCCGGCAATTATTCCTGCTCAAACACGAACCCGGAAGCGGACGGTTCGGCAACGGTGACGGCTTTTCACGATCCGCGGTTGTGCGTCCCGACTGATCTCGATCACAGTTGGCTGGGAACCCATCATGAAGTGAATTTCGCCGATCCCAACAATGCGCTCAACGGCGTCATGGACGGCTTTGTGAGCCAGAATGATTTGACGCTGGAACCTGACCCTCCGGAGGGCGCCGATGATGACGATACGATGGGTTTTTATAACCGACCGACCTGCCCTACTATTACGCATTGGCCGAAACCTTCGCCGTGGACGATCGCTACTTCTCCTCCCTGCTCGGACAAACCGTGCCCAATCGCATGTACGAATTGGCCGGAACTTCGTTCGGCCATCTGGTCACGAGCGTAGCCGAAGCCATCCCGCCCCCGGGAGGCTATCAGCCGATCAACGGCACTATTTTCGATCTGCTCGACAAAAATAATATCTCGTGGGGTGAATACCTCGAGGCCGGCGGCACCACCGAACTAGGGATTCCCTACGGCGCACTCTTCCGTCCGCCACTTCCGCCCCATTTCCAGACCTTGGACCAGTTCATGTCACAGGCGTCTTCCGGCAATTTGCCGGGCGTTGCATTCGTGGACTTGTCACTGCAAGACAGCGAGCACCCGCCCTATGACATTCGGGCTGGCGAAGCGATGGTCGCGAGCGTGGTCGACGCCGTGCGTACGGGACCGAATTGGAAAGACTCGATTATCCTGTGGACCTACGACGAGCATGGCGGTTTTTATGACCATGTAACGCCACCCGCAGCCGTTGCGCCCGACAATATCCCGCCGGGGCAATGCGCCGATTTGTCGAATCCGCCCACCTCGGAGACTCCCGGCAATGGCGCTCAATGCGGCGATAGCGCTAGCCAGGCCCAAGCATTGTGCGCGCAAGCCGCGCCGGGTGAAGCCTGCGCGGGTTTCAATCAGTATGGCGTGCGCGTGCCCTTCGCGGCCATCTCACCGTTTTCCAAATATGCCTATGTATCGCATGCGATGGCCGATCATGGATCGATTCTGGCCTTGATCGAGGCCCGCTTCACACCCGGACAGCATTTGACCATGCGTGATGCGAACGCGAACGACCTGGAGGATTTGTTCGATTTCGTCAATGCGCCGTCGCTTAACGCGAAAGTTTCGCCAACTCTGGCGCCGCCGCCCAGCTCCAGTGATCCGGGTTGCTCATGACGGCCAAAAAAACGAGGTCCTGAGATAAGAACGGCGCGGCTTGCGTGAATCGGATTCCGTCCGTGCATGATCACGCGGCCAGCGGTTAACTTACGCCGGGACGATTTTTTTAACGCATTGATTTTTTCGACCGCGGTCGGCGCGGGTGCAACGCACGCACGCTGCCGTCAAGCCGTGAAGCGACCAGCACCAGGTCCGCCATTTTGAGGAACAGTCCGGTGCCGACCACGCCCGCTATCGCCACCAGTTCGCGTTCAAGCCGCGCGGCATTGCCAATTTGACGAACGCCGCAGTTCAGCACCAGGTTGCCGTTATCGCTGATATAGAACGAACCGTTGGCGTTTTTGCGGATTTTCGGCTTAAGCCCCAGCCGTGTGATTTCGCGCTCGCAATAAGGCAAGGCGAATGGCACCACTTCGACCGGCAAATTGCCGTGGTCTCCCAAGCGCTTGACCAGCTTTTCCTCCCCAACCAGGAAAATCGTGCGGCGTGAAAAGGCGGCGACGATTTTTTCACGCACCATCGCGCCTCCATTGCCTTTGATCAGATTAAGCCGGGGGTCAACCTCGTCGGCGCCATCGAAATCAATATCGATCCGGGGAACGTGGGCCAAATCGTCAATAATTTCGATCCCGACTTCGCGGCCCAAATGCGCGCTCGCGTCGGAAGTCGGGATGCCGCGCACCTTGCGTCCGCTTTTACCCAGCGCGCGGATAAATGCGCTGGCCGCGCGTCCCGTGCCCAACCCAAGGGTTTGGCCGTCCTTGACGTAACGCAACGCGTAACGGCCGAGCGCGTCGAGATAGGCGAGGTCGGTGGCGTTCTCCAAGGGCGGGAGTCCTCTGCGACGGGCGGCGATCAACGCCTGCCATTACGCATCAACTGCATGAATTCCTGGCGCGTATCCATGTTGGTGCGGAATACTCCCAGCATGGCCGAGGTGGTGACGTACGAGTTCTGCTTTTCCACCCCGCGCATGCGCATGCACATATGTTCGGCCTCGAGCACGACGGCCACGCCGAGCGGCTCGATTTCATCCATGATGGTCTGCGCAATCTGGGTGGTCAGGCGTTCCTGCACTTGCAGGCGCCGCGCATAAATCTCCACCATGCGAGCGATTTTTGACAGTCCCACGATGCGCCGGTTGGGCAAATAGGCGACATGCGCCTTGCCCATGAACGGCAGCAGGTGATGTTCACACAGCGAGTAGAAATCGAGGTCCTTGCACAGGATCATCTCCTGGTAATCTTCCTCGGTGAACAATGCGCCGTTGATCGCCACCTTCGGATCCTCGGCGTAGCCATGCGTCAGATATTCGAGCGCCTTCACCAGGCGCAGCGGCGTTCGCGCCAGTCCTTCGCGCTCCGGGTCCTCGCCGATATGGCGCAACAGCACCCTTACGGCTTGCTCGGCGGTTTCCTGGTCTTGAGCCATGTCGTCGCTTCCTTTTGAATCCTAGCGCAAGCGACGGCGGCCCCATTCCAACGCCAGTTCGATCGCGAGCGAAGGGCCGCCGCCGCTCATGATATTAAAGCCTGCCACGTCACCGGCCATCGCGTCCATCAGTGCGAGATTGTGTTCGAGCGACATCCGCCGCACATCCGTTTCCGCAACGCCAGCGAAGCGTTCCAGATGGGGCTGCGCTCCGCTCAAATCCTTGATCTTTTCCTTGAGGTAATCCGCCATCGATTCGCGCTTGATCGGCAATATGCCAAGCACCGTAAACAGACCGTGGCGATGCGCGGCTTCGGCGAACCTGAGCGCGGTGTCACGCTCGAACACCGGCTGGGTGATAACGAAACGCGCGCCGCCGGCCGCTTTGCGCCGCAGCAATTCGAGTTCGCGCTCCAGATTCGCACGATTTGGATTGGCAACTACGCCGGCGATCATATTCGGCAGCATTTTGAGCGGCCGCTTTCCTTCACCCGTATCGCCGCGGTTAAGATCGGCAATCATGTCCAACAGGCTGAATGGATCGAGGTCATGCACAGGGCGCGCCCCCGCACTGCCGTCCGGCGGAAGCCTGTCCCCCCGCAGAGCGACAACCGCATCGACGCCGAGTGCGCCGGCGCCAAGCAGATCCGACTTGATCGCGAAACGGTTGCGGTCGCGACAAGAGACGTTGAGCACCACCGGCATCGACAGACGCCCCTTTATTAGCGAGGCGAACACCAAGCCCGACATTTTCACCCGGCCCAAAGCGTTGTCGGCGAGATTGATCGCGTCAACCCGACCGCGCAGCACCGCAAGCTTGTCCAGCAGCAGTTTGGCGTTGATACCTCGCGGCGGCGCGATCTCCAGCCATAGCACTGGCCGGCGGACATCCAGACTTTCGAGCAACGTGCTCAAAATCCACCGGGAGGGTTAATCACCAGAACCGCGCGGGCGGGCGAAGTAAGACAAGTGTGGAAAAATCATCGCGGAGGATAGGAGATTGATGAATTCAGGCCTTCAGGCGTTCGTTGGCTTTGACTTTTTGATACTTGCGATAGTCGTACCCGGTCGCCATCGCCATCAACAGAGCCTCCATCCCGCCCTCCTTTTCACGACGCAGCACGCGCAAGCGGTCGAAAAATTCATTAAAGTCCTTATCCACTCGCGTAACTCCGTCGCGATGCGGCTTGAGGAAGAAATCGTGCAGCCGCGTCACCGTGAAGCGCAGTGAGGAATAGCGCAATTCGTTGGGAAAAGCGTCCCATTCGGCCAGCGATAAGGTGCGCACGGTCTCATACCCGCGCAACAGATAGCGGAAGCGGTCAAGCGAATAGGTGCCATCAATAAAGCACAGCGCATTGACGCAAGTGGCGATGTCGAAAATAAACTTGCCTCGGCAGGCCGCTTCGAAATCGAGCACCGCCGTCAGCTTTTCGCCCCGAAACAGCACGTTGTCCGCGAAAAGATCGCCGTGAATGATCCCCTTGGGCAGCTTCCCTTCCAGGTAACGTGTCAGATAGTCGATCTCGTCTTCAAGCGTCCGCATGGTCTTGCGGAAGTAGTTGGGTAGTCGCGTTCGCACCGTCAAATACAGGTCGGCGATACGCTCGAAGCTGAAACGGTTGTCAATGCCTTTTTTGTAGCCTTTGCCGATGACGTGCAGTTCGCCCAACGCGCGTCCGATAGTCTCGAGCTGAGTCGGCCGCAGGCGCGCGACCGACAAAACCCGTCCGTCGTAATAGCGGAATAGCGAGACGCACTTGTTCTCGAAATCGCGGTAGAAACGCCCGGTGCGGTCTTGCATCGGATGCGGGCAGGGGAACGAATGTTTCCGCAAAAAGGTGAGTAAGTCGATTTCGCGCCTTACTTCACTTTCGCTCTTAACCTCGTCGACCCGCAGCAGGAACTTGCCCTTGCCGGTTTCGAGCAGATAGTTGCTGTTGACGGAGCCTTCCGGAACCCCGACGACATTACCAACTCGCCCGAAGTTGTAATCCTCCGCGAGCTCTTCGATAAAGGTTTTGCTGAGCTCGGTATAAACGGCCATGAAGTTGGAGACGGTGGCTAATCACCCGCCGCAATACTAGAACCTGATCGGCGGAACGTCAACTGGAACGCGAAAAAAGCACGCTTGGCCGCCTTACAAGCCGGGAAAGAGCAGCAGCGCCAGACCTCGAAGTGCCGCGCCTGTACCCTGCAGAGCATCAATAGTGGCGACCGATCACGCCACGAGGTTCACCCGCATATCCATCAAGCGCGCGGCTGGCGATTGATCCGATTACGGTTCGTGACGGATTTACTATAATCACGGCGCATCATGCGCGATCTCAACCCCTAGGCCGTGAGGACCCAGCCATGCGAAAAAATGTTTCTGGCAACCGAAGCAAACCCGCCGCACACACGGTCCAAACCGTAGGCAGATCCGCTGAAGCGGCAGCGGCTTCCGATAGTTCACTGAGCCTCGAAGGAAAGAAAGCCCCCGTATTCGTCTTACCCGACCGCGAGGGGCGGCGGGTCGCGCTCAAGGATCTGCTCTCGCAGGGCAACCTCGTGCTCTATTTCTATCCCAAGGATATGACTCCGGGATGCACCACCGAAGCGTGTGGTTTTCGCGACCGAATCGATGAAATCCGCACCAGGGACGCCGTGGTGGCCGGGATTAGCGGCGATTCAAGCGGCTCGCATATGAAGTTCGCGGACAAATACGCGTTGAATTTTCCCTTGCTGAGTGACCCGGACTTTCGCGTCGCCAAAGCCTATGGCGTTTACAAGAAAAAGAAGCTCTACGGGCGCGAATTCATGGGTATCGAGCGCACCACTTTCTTAATCGATCAAAACGGCAAGATTCGCAAGGTTTTTCCCAAGGTGAAAGTTAACGGCCACGTTGACGAGATCATCGGCGCATTGGCCGACCTGAAGCCTTAGAAACAGAATGTACCGGGTTCCACAAAAATGGGCGCGACGTAGATCACGCCGCGCCCATCTAAACTGCGCCTTAACATGTGCGGTGGCGCTTGGCCGCGCTAACGCATGATCATCATCAGACCGGCCGGGCTGCCGTATTTCACGCCGTTCATATACTCCTTGGGTACGTTGTGATTGAGGTAAGGTTTACGCTTCCAGGGATTGCCGAAGCCGGACCAGACCGTTGCGTGCTGGTTTTGCAGATCCCACGCCATCGAGGCCACGCCGTCCCAAGTGTGCCCCAGCCCCGGCACGTCGCCAATGTCATTGAAATAGGCAATCGATTTCCACAGCTTGCTGTTTGAATCGTAGAGATCGACCCAGTCGCCGTCCCAGAATTCCTTGTCGGCATAAACCACGCGATGCGCGTAGCAATAGCCGGCGGACTCGCTCGGGATGCGCGTGATATCGTCGAGCACCATCGGACGCACTTCCCATTTGCCCCATGAAGGTTTGGGGAAGGCCAACGGCATATCGTAACCCTGCGGCATCTGGTAACCGTCCTGATTGAACACCGCCAGCGTCAAAATCTTACGGTCGCCCAGGTATTTGCCGGTGTAGACCGAAGTGCTGCCATTGAAGCCGTTGGTCTTGGCGTCATCGTAGGTCCAGTCGAAACCGTACACCGGGGAACAGCGCGAGGTCGCCGACAGGCGCAGCGAACGACGCAGCGCCGGCACGAAGACGAAGGTATCCGGGAACGGATGGGTTTCCTGGTCCTGGTAGAATAGCGAGAGCGACGCGGTGTAGCGCGCCTGCTCAGGTGTCTCTTCCATGCTCCACTCGGTGTACCAGGTGCCGGGCGCGTAAGTCTCCTCCTTGGGGAAACCGGCATCGGTGATATAGGCGCTCCAGCGATAAATCAGGATCAGAGTTGTCGGCGCGATGTCGCCATATTTGTCAAGCGCCCACACCGTGGCGTAGTTTTGCGGGGCGTTAACGTAGACTGCGGGCACAAAGCCGTAATAAATGTTGGCCAGAATCTCCCAACCTTTCTGAGGTCCCGAAGGATTTGGGAACGGCGTTCCACCGTGGTAATTCTCCAGTACGTAATGGCCGTTGGGTAAGATCCGGTAGCTCGTCTGCGGGCCATATTTCTCGGTCGCTTCAACCCAGGTCTTGGGCAGATTGTTGCCCAAATGACTGGGACCAACGTTGATTTCAACGTCGGCCGGCATTTTCCAGCCGTATACTCCCTGGAACAGTTTGATCATGCCAAGAGGCATGAACTGTTTG
>JBOHWL010000048.1:0-4756 GCA_050736615.1 Binataceae bacterium (SeqCode)
ATTACGTGCTGTGCTGGAAACACAATTACAAGCTGATCGGACCGCAATGGCGCCGGCGGCTGCGGATAGTACTCATCAGCAATCCAACCGCGCTTGACGGCAGCGGCCGGATGCTCCTGCTGAAGCGGATCGATGTCCCCCAAGCGGCGCCGCCAGTCGCGCCGGGCGTCGGGCACGGCAAACCAGCGCCACGCCCCAGACCGCCTCAGCCGCCGCCGATTTACTCGCTCTAACAGATAACGCGATGGATTTCCAAACTGATAAAGATTCCTTCCCTCACCCTCATCACGCAGGTAAAATTTTGTCAACGAAGCAACCGTCACGACGAGAGCGGGTAAATTCTGGACGCCGACTCAAAGTAGCGCTTCGCCGTGAGTTTCCGAACCATAGTCGATCGAAATCCGCAACTCGTGTGTAATTGCGACCTTCACAATCTTCCAGTGATGATTGCGTCAGAGCGGGTGTTCGCTGATAACATTGGAGCGGTTTCGCGGTCAATTCCTGATTGGCGTATGTCCTGATGCAACTCGCGACGACTCGGCATGGAACAATCCCGGCGACCAAAGTAATGGCCGTATGCCCCACGCTTCGTGATCATCGCGAATTGCGCATGGTCTGCGGCGAGCAAATCGCGGTTTTGGGCCATGACTATGCCACTTCGGCGCTCGAGGATCTCTCCGCGAGCGAACCGTCCGCGGGTGTGCTCATCGACCCTCCCGAGGTCGAAATCGAGCGGATCTTGCAGCGCTGCGTCAGCGAACACGTCCAGGCCATCGTCAGCACGGATGATTATCCCGGCGCCACGATCGCCGCGATTGTGGCAAAGCGCCTGAATTTGCCCGGCGTTTCGCCTGAGGCAAACCTTCTGTGCCAGCATAAATATCTCTCCCGTCAGATCCAGCGGGCCGCCGCTCCTGAAGCGGTGCCGAAATTTCACCTGCTGAACGCCAATCCGGAAGCTGATCTGCCGCCGGATTTGGAATTTCCCGTCTTCGTCAAACCGGTGAAGTCATTTTTTTCAGTCGGCGCCGGCCGCGTCGATTCACTCGGGCAACTGCGCTCGATTCAAAAGGAATGGCTGAACAAGGCCTCGTTTTTCCAACCGTTCGACGCAATGCTGCAAAAATATGCCGGTCATGCGATGCGTACCGAATTCCTGCTGGCGGAGGAATTGTTAACCGGATGGCAGACTACGCTCGACGGCTATGTTTACCACGGGGAGGTTTTTCCGGTCGGCGTGGTTGATTCGATCATGTTTCCCGGCACCATCGCTTTTCAACGTTTCGAGTACCCTTCGCGATTGCCCGAGACGGTTCAGCACCGCATGCGCGGTATCGCGAAGAAAGTTATGGATAAAATGGATTTCGGCGAAGGCCAGTTCAACATGGAGTTCATTTACGATCCGGCCGCCGATACCGTGCGGATTGTCGAGATTAATCCTCGCATGTCATCCCAGTTCGGCGATTTGTATGAAAAGGTCGACGGCCGCAACAGCTATAACATCATGCTCGACCTCGCGCTGGGCCGCCGGCCAGGTCCACCGGGAAAAGGCCGTCACGCGATGGCCGCAAGTTGTGTCCTGCGTACTTTCCAGAACCAGAAAGTGATGAAACTTCCATCGCGCGAACAAGTCCAAAAGCTGCTCAACCATTATCCTGACATGCGCATTGAGATTCTCGCCACGGAAGGACTGCGGCTTTCACAGCAGATGCAGGATGGTTGCAGCTATCGTTACGGCCTCATCAACATAGGTGGCCGCGATCGCGAAGAGATTCTGGAAGTTTTCGACCATTGTTCAAGCGAGTTGACTTTCGTTTTTGAAGCCGCCTGATCCAGCTAGCCCTCTAACAAGATTTTGCACAAGCCCATTCGTCACTCTAAACGGAGTCCGCGAAATGAAGAATTCCGGAACACAGCCTCAAACCAAAAGGTCCGGGATTCCTCGCTACGCTCGGAATGACAGAGGAGCTTGTGCGGAACTTCCCTAACGAAGGCCCGCATCGCATCGGCATTAAAATCATGAGTGTTGCCAATCATACGGCTATCGAAAGTCTCGCAGAGCGCGCAGCCGAACCGGACGAGTTGATCAAAGATTATCGGCGCGTACGCGCCTTCACCGCCGCGCTCTGCAAGCCCCTGGTGACTGAAGACTATGTCATCCAATCGATGCCTGATGTGAGTCCCACCAGGTGGCATCTCGGCCATACTACCTGGTTTTTCGAAACCTTCGTCCTCAAGCGGGCGTATCCTGATTATCGCGTGTCTAATTCCGCCTATGACTATCTGTTCAACTCATACTACAATGCGGTTGGCCCGATGCATTGCCGCGACAGGCGCGGATTGATTTCGCGGCCGACGGTGGCGGAAGTTTTTGATTATCGCCGCGTGATCGACCAGCGAATGCTCGATTTGCTCGCCGGAGCCGACGACCGCCGCGGCCATGAAGTGGCGCCGATTGTGCGGTTGGGCCTGCATCACGAACAACAGCATCAGGAACTGCTGCTCACCGACATCAAACACGTCTTCGCGCAAAACCCACTCTATCCGGTTTATCAGGAGCGCGCGGATAACGGCGCGGCCCCTGACACGAGCGCGGAGTGGATTCATTTTCCGGGTGGCCTGGCCTGGATAGGGCACGATGGCGACGGGTTCGCCTTCGACAACGAGGGTCCGCGCCATCAGCGTTTTCTTGAGCCATTTTTGCTCGCTTCGCGCCCGGTGACCAACGGTGAATATCTGATGTTCATTGAAGATGGCGGGTACGGGCAGCCGCTATTGTGGCTTTCTGACGGTTGGCGGCTGGTGAAAGAACACGGATGGACCGCGCCGCTCTACTGGAATAAAGACGACGGGCAGTGGTGCTCGTTTACTCTGTCCGGAGTGCGGGAACTCGAGCCGGCCGAACCGGTTTGCCATGTCAGTTACTTTGAAGCCGACGCCTATGCGCGCTGGTCGGGCGCGCGCCTGCCGGACGAGGCCGAATGGGAAATCGCCGCTGCCGGTGTTCCGCTCGCCGGTAATTTTGTCGAATCCCAGCGTCTTCATCCGGCGCCGCTTGCCACGGCCTCGCGCGGCGCACTGCGGCAGGTATTCGGCGACGTCTGGGAATGGACGCGCAGTGCCTATTCTCCATATCCGGGCTATCGCACCTCCGCCGACGCTCTCGGCGAATATAACGGCAAATTTATGTGTAATCAGTATGTATTGCGGGGTGGTTCCTGCGCCACTTCCCGTTCCCATATACGGCCGGCATACCGGAACTTCTTCGCTCCGGATAAACGCTGGCAATTCAGCGGAATCCGGCTTGCCAAGGACTGTTTATGAGAACCGACGTACCCCCTCACCCCGCGCAAACACATTTGGAAGACGCCGATTTCCGCAAGGAAGTCCGGCGCGGACTGCGCCTCCATCCAAAGACCTTGCCCTGCAAATTCCTGTATGATCAGCGCGGCTCGGAACTGTTTGAGCGTATCTGCCGCCTCGAGGAATACTACCCGACCCGCACCGAGATGTGGATCATCGAGCGCCACATCGATGAAATCAGCGCCGCCTGCGGATCGGGTGCGCTGCTGATTGAACTGGGCAGTGGCGATGGCGCCAAAATCCGCCAACTGCTCAGCCATTTGCACGACCCGATTGCGTATATGCCAATTGACATCTCGCGCGAGCAGTTATTCGATCGGGCGGCCGCGCTGAGTCGCGATTATCCGCGGCTTGAAGTGTTGCCGGTTCGCGCCGACTACACTCAACCGATGCGACTGCCGGCGCCTTCCAGGGAGCCGCGCCGGGTCGTAGCCTTCTTTCCAGGATCGACCATCGGAAATTTCGAGCCTGACGAGACGGTGGATTTCCTGCGCCGCATCGCGGTCTTGTGCCGCCGCGACGGCGGTCTGCTCATTGGCGCCGATCTGCGGAAATCAAAAGCCGTGGTTGAACGGGCTTATAATGATGTCGAAGGCGTCACCGCCGCTTTCAATCTGAATCTTTTGCGCCGGATGAACCGCGAGTTGAACGCTGATTTCAGGCTCGGCAATTTCCGCCATCGCGCCGTCTACAACGAGCTCCACGGCCGAATCGAAATGCATATAGTAAGTCTGGTCGAACAGACTATTCATATCGAGGGAGAAGCTATCGCTTTTCAAGCGGGCGAATCCATCATTACGGAACATTCATATAAGTATACGCTGGACGGGTTCGCCAGCCTGGCGCGACGGGCGGGTTTCTCGGTTCGCCAGGTTTGGACGGATCCGCAACGCTGGTTCAGCCTTCAATTGCTGGCGCTCGATCAGGAAACGGCGGTCAATCATCATGCCGCAATCGAATTCAGCCCGCGACCGCTCAACGTATGCGCGGGCAAATAATTACTTCAAACGTGCGCGAGCCGTTGGCGCGGCCGCATTTCGCGCCCGCCCGGTTTCATCCTCCCCGGCGCGGCATCAGCGTGTTGAACGGCAGCTTCTCGTCGCGGATTTTGTTCGCCGTTTCAATCCCCGCGACGGGCAAGCCCGTGGGGTCGAGCAAACCCAATTGCACCAGTGCTGTCGCCTGATCCCAATAGATATGTTCGTTGTAGAGCTTGTCACCGCGGAACTGCACGACCGCGACGGTGGGTATTTCAACGTACTTACCAGTGGGTTTCACGCCCGGTAGCAGGAAGTCTATCTCAGTGTCGTGGATGAAGCAGAAAAGCAGTTCATCGACCACGCGGTCGGCGCCGACTGTGCGCGAAACGGTTACGATTTTCGTATCCTTGGGC
>JBOHWL010000049.1:0-17568 GCA_050736615.1 Binataceae bacterium (SeqCode)
ATCCCGCCCAGCGCCATCTGTGTGAGATCCGTCATTTTGAGCGCGCGGTAAGGCCCATCGAGACCAAACGGCGTCATGGTGCAGACGATCAGGCGCGGCTGCCGCTCAGCCAATTCGGCCCAGAACGGAAATCGCCGCTCGACTGTTTCGAACTCGCCGGCCAGCAGCACGATATCCGCTTGGGCCGCCATGTGAGCCAGTACGGGTTGCGCCGCCGGATGGTCAATGTCGAGCGCCACGCTCTTTTTGTTAAGATTATAACGCCAGAAGAACATGCCGCTTTCGCGATCGCCCTCGCTGGCGAAAGGACCGATCGTGCGGGACGGTGAACCCTCGCGCGGTTCGAGCTTGATGATTTCGGCACCGAGCCCCGCCATCAGCAGGCTTGCATAATCACCGATTTGATCGCCGACCTCGAGGAGCACCAGGTTGGCCAGAGACGAGCGCAGGTTGCCTTCGGTCAAATCACGTCCTCCTCTCTGAGCATCGACATTTCCTGAGCGCTCAGCCCAACGACAGTCTGGTAAATAAAATCGTTGTCTTCGCCGATTTTCGGCGCGGCGCGGCCGGTGAGCCCGCCGACGTTGGCGGGCGAGCGTGAGAGGCGCGCGGGAAATCCCTCGATCGGCCAGGTGCCGACTTCGGTATGGCGCAGATTGACGAAATAGCCGCGCGCTTTGAGTTGCGGGTCGCGGTCAAAGCGGTCGGACGCTTTTTGCACGACGCCGGCCGGAATGTCACGCGCTTGCAGCCGCTTCATCAACGCGTATCGTTCCCGCGTCAGCGTGAAAGCGGCGAGCTTTTCATCGAGTTCATCCTGATTTTCCTTGCGGCCCGCCGCACTCGCGAAGCGATCGTCAAGTGCCCAGCGCGGCGTGCCGATTTCTTCGATCAAAGCCCGCCATTGTTCATCTGACTGGACCGAAATGGCGATCCAGTGGTCGTCGCCCTCGCAGCGATAGGCACCATGGGGTGCCCAATTCAAAAACGGCATGCGATTTCCGTTCTGGGCCGAATTGGCTGAGCGGGAGCCGCGCCTGATCGTCTGCACCATGACGCCGTTTGGTCTCGATGGGCCTTACCGCGCGCTCAAAATGACGGATCTCACACAGATGGCGCTGGGCGGGATCATGGCGGTATGCGGCTATGACCCTGACAACGACGGGCACTACGATACGCCGCCGATCGCGCCTGCCATGTGGCACTCGTGGCATATCGCGGGCGAGTACGCGGCGGTAGCGATATTGGCGGCGCTCAATTTTCGCGATTTGAGCGGCGAAGGCCAGCTAATCGACGTCTCGGTACATGAGGCGGTCAATACCTGTACCGAGATCGCGATGCCTACTTATATATACAATGGGCAGGTTGTGAAGAGGCAAACCGCGCGTCATGCCGCGACTGGTATTACCCAGTTCAGGCTATCTAAGAGCCGCGACGATATATACATGCTCGCAAGTCTCAGTCCGTTTGAGCGCGAAGCGCGCGCCTTCACCGAACTAGCCGACAACGTCGGTATTGCGCATGTGTTGGGAACGCCGGAATACGCCCAGCTTCAAAAAGAGGACCGGCGCGCCGCGTTCACCTATCGCAATGATTTGATCGAACAGGTGGTGGCGAGTCTTCCCGCGCGCGAAATCTTCGAACGCGCGCAGGCGGTGGGCCTCGCCTGGTCGCCGATTCGGCGCCCGGAGGACAACCTCGACGATCCACATTTCAAGGCGCGCCAGAGCTTTGCCGGGATTTACCATCCGGAGCTCGGACGCGAGCTGCTCTATCCGGGGACCGTCGCCAGCGACGGCGAAGCCCCCCATATGGCATATTCGCGCCGGGCACCCCGCCTGGGTGAGCATACGAACGAGGTTCTCGAATGGGCCGGTTATAGTCCGGATACAATAGAGGATCTTCGGAGGCGTGGAGTGATTTGAATCCACTTCTAACGTAAGCGGCTGATTGACGGACGTCCGCTAAGGAACCTCAGTACAAGCCCCAGTTCTCATTCCGAACGGCGGGCGAGTCTGCAAGCCGCGTTCTGGATAACGAGTCCACGAGGTGCGTTCGAAATAAGTGAAGATCCCGGAAAAATCCCTCTAAAGGCAAAAAAGATCCGCGATTCCTCGCTCCGCTCGGAATGACAGATAAGACTTCGGCGGAGCTTCCCTAAAGGTCGTTCATGCCAATTTGCTGAACTTGGAATCCGTCATCCGGCGGAAGGGCAAACAAGCCGCAACCCCTCAGAATGACAGGATGAATCCATGTGCTGAGATGAATGGCCGCCCGAATTTTCATCCGAAGCGCGGCATCACCTTACTCGCGAACAGTTCGAGTTCGTCGATGACCTCATCCTTCTCCAGGTAGCCTTGCCCGATCTGCAGATGCACCTCGTTGAAGCGTAGCTGATTGTACGCGGTTTCGATTTGCCGGCTGACCTCGTCGGGCGTTCCCACTATCGCCATCGGCCGCGCCTGATCGAACGGCAGAAACCAGTTGTCCCACACCCACCAATGCTCTTCGAGCTTTTCCAGCGCGCGCTGGCGGTTGCGGTCGATTGAAATGATCCCGCCCCACGCGGCGATATCCTCTTCAGGCACCATGCGGCCCGCTTTGTCAGCCTCTTCCTTGTATCCGTCCCACAGCCCGCGGCAGAATTCGAGGTTATTCGCCAGCACGATCGGCTTGCCGCCCTCGCGCGCCCAGAACCTGATAGTGCGCATGCTGTGGGCGAAGGCGCCATAGAGTTTGGGGTGCGGCTTTTGATACGGCCGCGGTGCGATGCCGATTTTTCTGACATGGCCGTCCGCGTCCACCCCTTTGCCGAACTTAAGATAGGCCGAATGCGGCTGTACCAGGTCTTTAGGCGGAAACGTCCAGTACTTGCCCTCGAAACTGAAGACGTCGTTGGTCCACGCGGTTTTCACAATGCGAACCGACTCTTCGAAGATCTCGCGATTGATGCGATCCTGTTCGTCGCGCCGCTTGGCTAAATCCGGCGTCGTCGCATGCGCGCCAGGAACCGCCGCGTAATTTTGAAACCAGCGCGCCTGGTATCCGCGCGTAAAGCCGACATTGAGCCGGCCTTTCAAAATGTGGTCGAGCGTGGCGATCTCTTCGGCCACCCGCACCGGATTATGCGTGGGCAGGACATAGCCCAGCGTGTTAGCCTTCAGCCGTTTGGAGTTGAGCCCGATAAACAGGCTCGACATGCCTGGATGGTTGGTTTCCTCGAAACCTTCAATCTGCAGATGGTGTTCGTTGTGTCCATAACCCGCATAACCCAATTCGTCAGCGGCGTGGACATACGCTTTCACCTCCTCGAGATAACGCTGATATAAGTCGCCGCGCTGGCCGGCCATGCCCTGTTCGATTTCTTTGCGGCGTCCGACCGCGCCCGCCTGAATCAGATGAAACTCCATTGTAAACCAACTCCCGCCTGCGACGGCGCCGCATGCGCGCCTGTCGCGGCTATCTTGACAATCTGCTGAAACCTAAAATCGTGCTTTGGGTACCGGCAGTCCCGGTATGTCCGCGCGCGTGCGAAAAACCGTGCCCTTCAAATCACGATTGTCACTGTTATTCGCCGTCACCACGTAGAGGTCGCGCATATCGGGGCCACCGAAGGCTACACTGGTGACGGTTTTCGCTGGCACCTTGATGCGCCGGTCGAGCGTCGCGTCAGGCTTGAAGCGCACCACTTCTCCCGGACCGGCGACCACTGCGACCCACACGCCGCCTTCGACATCCACCGTCATGCCGTCGGGCATACCGTCGGGGATGCGCGCAAACAACTGCCGATCACTGACGGTCCGGCCGGAGTGAACCGTGTATGCCCAGACCGCACGGGTGGTCGAGTCGCAATGGTAGAGCAGCTTGCGATCCGGGCTGAAGCCGAGCCCGTTGGTCACCTCGACTCCCTCCCACAGCTTGGTAACCGTGTCGGGCGGATCGACGCGAAACAGCGAACCCGGCGGCGGTGTGCTTTTGAAATCGAACTGATTGATGTCGCAGCCGAAGCTGCCAGTCCATACACTCCCCTGATCATCGATGGTCAGATCATTCAGGCCGAAGAGCGGCTTGCCCTCCCATTGGGCGAAGATGTCGCGGATTTTCCCGCTCCCCTCGTCCCAATGGCTTAGCGCCACACCAGTGACCAGCAAGCCGCCGCTTTGATTCAAGGCGATGCCCCCCACCGATTTGCGGCCGGGAATCAACGTCTCGATTTTGCCTTCCGGAGTACGCCGGAAAACGCCTCCGCCGCGCACGTCACTGTAATAGAGGCGATTGCGGTCGTCGGTCCGCGGACCCTCAAGCAGCCCGTAACCAGTCGCTAACGTTTCAAATTCCATGATTGGTATCTTTCGCGCCTTTTTGGGTCCCCGCGGACCGTCGCCCGCTCATTGGATCAAGCGCACAGCACCTGGTTGGCGTGCATCGTATCCATGTATTCTTTGACTTCCTGGATCTTGCCGTTACGCACGATAAACAGGAAATGATACTTGTTATTGTAAGTCCGGCCGTTTCTCAATTTTGCCATCGATTCAGCTTCCACCGCGACGCGGTCGCCTTCCGCCGTCACGCCCAGCGGAGTGAGCTTCAGCGCCCCGTCAATTTGCGAGCCGAGTCCGGCGATTAGCTCGCCGAACTGCGTCTTGGTCTTAATGCCTGACAATGGGAAATTGCCGGCTACCCACCAGGTGGCGGAATCAGCCAGCGCCCCCATCACGGCGTCGGCTTTACCCGCATTCATGCTCTCGAACAGACCCATCACGACCTTTTTGTTCTCTTCGGCGCTCATGAGTGGCCTCCCATTGTTAACCAGTCCAGTTTTGCAATCGCCACGATGATTCGAATCGGTTCGCGGAGAGAATACCCGCAATTGATATCAACTGGCTAATCCAGTTCGCGATCAATTAGAACCAGATGGGCTAGTCCTGTTCGAGCCAGCCCTGGGGGCTCGGATTGACGCCATGCTTGGCGAAAACCTCGTCGATCCGCTTCATATCGGCGTCCGCAATCGACCAGCCCAGCGCGCCGATATTGTCATTCACCTCGCGCTCATTACGGCATCCGACCAGCGCGACGCTGACGACCGGATTCGAGGTCGTCCAACGCAGCGCCAATTGGGGCAGCGTCTTGCCGTAACCTTGCGCGATACCCTTGAGCTCTTCGACCGCGCGCAGGTTCTTGAGAAAATAATCTGGACCGAACAGATGCTGGAATAAATTGATCGAGCCCATCCGTCCGCGCTTGGCGCGCCAATCGTCCGAGTCGAAATTCATTTCCTCGTTGAAGGTGCCGGTGAGCATGCCGTAGGCCAGCGAGCCATAGGCCATCACCCCGATATCGTGCTCGCGGCAATAGGGAAAGATCTCCGCCTGCATTCGGCGGTCGAACATGTTCCAGCAGTATTGCGCGACGTCGATGCGCCGTGTATGCACGCTGGTTTCAATCTGGCTCAGCCGGAAATTCGAAATCCCGATGGCGCGAGCCTTACCCTGCCGCACGATCTCGTCGAGCGCGCGCATGGTCTCTTCAAACGGCGTATTCACGTCGGGCCAATGCACCATATAGACGTCGACGTGATCGGTGTTGAGATTAGCCAGGCTCTTTTCGATCGACGCCATCACGCGATTGCGGCTGCTATCGCGGAAATTTGGCGCTTCTTTATAGCCCACCCCGAACTTGGTCGTGATCACGGCTTCATTACGCCGCGTTCCCAGCGCCTTGGCCAGCGAGCGTTCCGATGATCCGAAACCATAAGCCTCGGCGGTATCGAAACAGTTGATGCCGGCATCCAGCGCGCGGTTGACCGCCTTGATGAATTCGGATTCCTCGATGCTGCCGTAGCCACCGCCAATCTCCCAGCAGCCGATGCCGATTGCGGAAATCTCGATTCCTGTTCGGCCGAATGGACGATATTCCATTTGTCGCGCTCCAGTTGGTTAAAATCGTTATGATGCGCTCGCGCGCGCGTCCGAGTTTGGAGCGGAACCGTGATTACCAGGTCTTCGCTGTTTGCGCCCGCTCGCTTCCTTTTCGAAATCTCCCAAAGCCCATCCCAACTTGCAAGCCTCGCGGGTCACATGGCGTTTTTCGGCGCGAGGGTAAACGCGCTTTTAACTGGCGCCAGGTTAATGCTCTCGCGCCGCCGCGCACTTGCCCTTTCCCCCGGACGGCGATAGACATGCGTCGATCCGCTTACGGGCCAAGTTACACTACCCGGGCGCGGCGACTTCACCGGCGCACCGTCGGAGCAGCCGCCTCTTGTCACATGTGCGCGCATGCGGCGGTCGAAAATAGGAGTAGATCAATGGCAACAGAATCGTCCGACCCGCGCGAAAGAGCACGCGCGGTGGTTCCAAAGTTGATCGACATCACCGAGAAAGTGCTCTACGGCGACGTCTGGGAACGGCCGGGATTATCCAAACGCGATCGCAGCTTAATCACGGTGGCCTCGCTGATCGCGACGGCCCGTGGCGAGCAACTCCGGGGCCATCTCGTGCGCGCGCTCACCAACGGTGTCACCCAGGATGAGATCAGCGAAATTATCACACACATGGCTTTTTACTCCGGATGGCCCACCGCGATATCAGCGGCCTTCATCGCCAAAGAAGTATTCGAGGCGCGCAAGTAAACGTGTGATCGCCGGCGCGGCCGGCTTGATCTGAGAGGAGGCGCATATGCGCGTCGGCTTTATTGGCTTGGGCACTATGGGCGGCAAGATGGCCGCGAGTTTGCAACGCGCTGGTTATGAACTGGTCGTTTATGACGCGCGACGCGAAGCCGCGAACACCCACGTCGCCGCCGGTGCGCAATGGGCCGGCTCGCCACGGGAACTCGCCGGGCAAACCGAGGTCATTTTCACCTCGCTGCCCGGTCCGCCTGATGTCGAGCAGGTGGCGCTCGGCGAAGACGGCATTCTGGCCGGGATGCGCGCGGACACCGCCTACTTCGATCTTTCCACCAACTCGCCGACCCTCGTGCGCCATTTGCATGCCGTTTTCGCCTCTCGCGGCGTCCATATGCTGGA
This sequence comes from Binataceae bacterium (SeqCode), assembly GCA_050736615.1. Lineage (GTDB taxonomy): Bacteria > Desulfobacterota > Binatia > Binatales > Binataceae > JBOHWJ01. The sequence goes on from JBOHWL010000049.1 coordinate 7,025, forward strand.
CGCGCCGGTAAGCGGTGGACCACGTGGCGCCGCCAGTGGCAGGTTGGCTATATGGGTGGGCGGCGACGAGGCGGTTTTCCATCGATACAAACCGTTGCTCGACGCGATCGGCGATCAGGCGCGTTATGTCGGTCCGATCGGTGCCGCCAGCGTTGCCAAGCTGGTGCACAACTGCGTGGGCTACATGCTCAATCGCGCGCTGTCGGAAGCTTTCACGATGGGGGTCAAGGCGGGCGTCGAGCCTCTCACGTTATGGGAAACGGTACGGCAAGGCGCGCTCGGCCGCATGCGGACATTTGATTCGCTGGTCAATCATTTTTTGCCGGGAACCTACGACCCACCGGATTTTGCCCTCCGCCTGGCCCATAAGGACGTGAGCCTCGCCACCGCGCTCGGCCGCGAATTCAACGTGCCGATGGCGATGGCGAATCTGGCGCTCGACGAATTGACCGCCGCTCTGAATCGAGGCTGGGGTGAGCGCGACTCGCGCGCCGCAATGGTGCTGCAGCAAGAGCGCGCGGGCCTCGAAATCGCGGTTGACCCGGAGCGTATCCGCGACGCCCTTAAACGCGATCGCGCAGGGAATTAATTGTCGTATAATCCGAGGTGCCAGGCCTGGCGCTATGGCGGAGGGTTCTATCATGCCACCGACGCCCGAGTATGAAATTTTCGCGATCAAATACGCCACACGGCAGGCGCGCCGGGCCGACCATTTCATTGGTGGCGACCCGCATGACGCACCGATGCCGATGGATTATTTCACCTGGCTGGTGCGGGCATCCGATCGTCTCGTGCTGGTCGATACAGGCTTCACCGCTGAAACCGCCGCCAGACGCAAACGCGAATTCCTGCGCTGTCCAATCGAAAGCCTGAACCTGCTCGACGCCGACCCGGCCGCCATCACTGACGTCGTGCTGACTCATCTGCATTACGATCACGCCGGCAATTGCGACAAACTGCCTAATGCGCGATTCCATCTGCAGGAGCGTGAGCTTGCCTTCGTCACTGGCCGCCATATGCGTTACAAGGCGATCGGCCACGGCTTCGAGGTTGAGGACGTAGTCGGCCTGGTGCGCCTTAATTTCGAAGGCCGCCTCGAGCTGCATAACGGCGATGTGGAATTGGCGCCCGGGCTTTCGCTTCATTTCGCCCCGGGACATACCGCCGGGCTACAAGTGGTGCGCGTGCACACTCATCGCGGGGAGGTGGTGCTGGCTTCGGATTCCAGCCATTACTACGAAAATATGCAAAGCAATCGGCCCTTCGTCGCCACCCTCGACGTCGGCGACGCCATCGACGCCTTCCGTAAACTTGAGCGGCTCGCGAGTTCGCCCCATCACATCGTGCCCGGCCATGATCCGCTCGTAATGCGCCATTATCCGGCTCCGGCAAAGTCGTTGCGCGATACCGTCGTGCGCCTTGACGTCGACCCTTCGCTATGAGCGATCGTGCGGAACAGCCGCAATTAACCCATGCCGGATTCTCCGCACCGATATACCGACCGTGTCGCCATCCTCAGGTTGGCCGCGATCACCTTCGCAATTGCCGTGGTGGCGGCCGGATGCGCAGTTCGGCAGCCGCCGCTACAAACGGACGCCGCCGTGATACCGGCGCGGCCGCTGTCGTTCAAGGGACATCTGCGCGGCGATAATCGCACCGAACTGCCGCCGGCGGTGGCTATGTCACTTTCGCCGGATTCACCTGTGACATTTCTCTATCGCGAGGAACTGACGCATGACGAATATCACATCCCGATGATCGTTTCGGCCCTCGACCCGGTTACTCTTTTCGGCGCCCCACTCGGTGATTTTGGCGTTACCGCCTTCGCCTCCTTGTCGGTTCTCGACGGCGACCGCGTGCTTGCCGATTACACCGCGAAGGCCTATGTCACCCGGTCCTATTCGTTATATTCACAGCCAACTCACCGTGAACTGGAACAAGCGGCGCGTATCGCGGTGCGGGAGAAGATCGAGCGCATGCTCTACCGCGGCGAGGATCGTATCGCGCGGGCTATCGCGAGTCCCGCTGCCGTGGCCTCGACGAATAAATAGAAATGCCTGTGGCCACAGAGATGACGTCATAAGCATGCGGTCGCGTCGTTTTTTGTTCGCATCGCTATACCTCGCGGCCGTGGTTTTAGCCGGATGCGCAATGCGGGGCGTACCATTTGAAAAAGCTTATGCGTCCCCCGCCCATGCCACCATTTACGTGTATCGACCCTACAGCTATGCGGGTTCCTTGCTGCGACCGGCGGTGACTTGCGGCAATGACACCGCGCGCATCGGACCGGGCGGCTATCACGCCTTCGTCGAACCCGCCGGCGACGTGATTTGCCGCGTGCAAGGCGGCGAGAGTGCCGATGAAGTCGAACTGCTCGCCGCACCACGCGTCTGCTACATCCGGGAACGTATTGGCTGGGGCTTGATGACTGGCCATCCGCAGCTCGATCCGATCGACACCGACAAGGCACAGACCGAAATCCAGCGCTGCTGCGTCTCGCCACAGTAGCGGAACCTCCGCGTCAGCCACTTTGTCATTGAACGCAGCTCCGTAGGGCGGGCGAGTCCGCAAAGCCATCGGCCAATTATATTCGGGACTTGCCTGCTCACTACGCCTGCGGCTTCCTTAGCTAGGGGAATCTCTGTACAAGCCGTTGGTGTCATTCCGAACGGAGCCCGCGAAGTGAGGAATCCCGGAAAAAACCCAAGAGATTCGGGATTCCTCGCTGCGCTCGGAATGACAGGCGAGACTGCACAGAGCTTCGCTCGCGGAATTTTTCGACACCCAACTTTTTCGAGACGATCTCGCGCGAGGCATCTAGCTTGACAAATATGAAACCTTAGGGTTACATATTTGCCCGATGTCGCTGGACCGCACAATTATCGCGCTCGCCGATCCCACTCGGCGGGAGCTTCTGCGGCGGCTGGCGCGCAAGCCCCGCCGCGCTGGCGAACTCGCGCGCGGGTTCGCTATCAGCCGCCCGGCAATCTGCAAACATGCGCGATTACTGAAACAGGCCGGCCTCATCGCGGCGACGAAAAATGGGCGCGAGCAAATTTACGAGCTGGCGCCAGCCGGAGCCGAAGCGGTCAAAGAGCTGATCGCGAAGCTCGAAGAAGTCGGACGCTTCTGGGATACCGCCCTCGACGCCTTCAAACATTACGCGGAGGAAAAGGCATGACCATTCGCAAATCGATCAGAGTCGAGCGCCCGCCGGAGGTTTCGTTCCGGCTGTTCTGCGAAGAGATCGGCCGATGGTGGCCGAAGGGCCCTTCGTTCAGCGGCAAGAATCTGACCGATATGGTAATCGAAGCGCGCATTGGCGGGCGCTTTTACGAACGCTATGCCGACGGGAGCGAATACCAAATCGGTCAAGTCACTGCGTATCAACCTCCCGCGGTCGTCGCCTTTACGTGGCGTGCGCCGAGTTGGGATGCGGCGACGCAGGTGGAAGTGCGTTTCATCGCCGAGGGCGCGGGTACACGCGTCGAACTCGAACACAGCGGCTGGGAACAGGATGCCAGGACGCGCGAGACCCGCAAAAATTACGACGCCGGCTGGGACACCATGCTCGGGCATTATCGTGCGTACGTAACTTCGCTCTGAACGGCGCCAATTGTTGATGATAAACGCAGCGGACATGTCAAAAATGATCGAGGAGGCAAACGATGAAGCTTTACCATTTTCCTTCCCCCAATCCGCAAAAGATTCGTTTCGCGTTGTTGGAATTGGGGCTCGAGTGCGAGATTGTCGAGGTCGATCTGATCAAGGGCGAGCAGCGCCAGCCGTCCTTCCTCGCGGTCAATCCGTTCGGCCGAGTGCCGGCGCTCGTCGATGGCAGCCTGACATTGTGGGACTCGCAGGCAATCCTTGCCTATTTGGGCGAAAAGGCCGGAAGGCTATGGCCCACCTCAGCGGCCGGACACGCCGACGCCCTGCGATGGCTCTTTTTCCTCTCCGGTCACATCTCGCCGCCAGCAAGTGAGCTGGCGTTCAATCGAATTGCCAGCAAGGTGGGCGGATTTGCCCCGGACGAGGCGGCAATCGCGCGCGGCGAGCAAGCGCTGCCCGCCGTTATCAAGATCGTCGAGGGTCAACTCGCCGATCATAAGTGGATATTAGGGGACGCCTTCTCCCTGGTCGACTGTGCCTACGGGCCGGTGCTCAACGTGATCGAAAAGGCGGGTTTTGGCTTCAATGACTTTCCCAAGACCGGCGCGTATCTCGCAGCGATTCGCGCGCGCCCCGCATGGCAGCGGACGCCCAAGCTTCCGGGCCTCTAAAAACAACTCCAGAGCATCGATCGATAGCAACGGACCGGAAATGCCCAAGGAGGAAACCAATGCTGGAAGATCATAAGGTTGTTTCGAATGAGGAGTGGCTGGCGGCTCGCATCGAGCTGTTGAAAAAGGAAAAGGAGTTCACGCGATTGCGCGACGCGCTCAGCCGTGAGCGTCGCGAGTTGCCATGGGAGCGTGTCAGCAAAGAGTACATTTTCGATGGGCCGAACGGGCGGGAGACGCTGGAGGACTTATTCGGCTCGCGCAGCCAACTGGTCGTGTATCACTTCATGTTCGCCCCCGAATGGGAAGCTGGATGCCCGCATTGCTCCTTCTGGGCGGACAACTTCGAGCGCAACGTCATCCATCTCGACCATCGCGACGTCACGCTGGTCGTCATTTCGCGCGCACCGTTGGGAAAGATCGAGGCGTTCAAGCAGCGCCTGGGATGGAGCTTCAAATGGGTTTCGTCCGGCGGTAACGATTTCAATTACGATTATCACGTATCGTTCAGGCCCGAGGAAATTTCGAAGGGAGAGATCTATCACAACTATAGCATGGCCCGTGGTGGGATAACGGACCATGCCGGAATTAGCGTATTCTACAAGAATCCGCACGCGACCATCTTTCATACCTATTCATGCTACGCACGCGGCCTCGACATGATGAATGCCGGGTATCATTTCCTCGACCTCGTGCCAAAAGGGCGGGACGAGAAAAATTTACCATTCACCCAAGCATGGGTCCGCTATCGCGACAGCTACGAAGGTTGAGTAACCTTCGTGGGTTATGTCTAGAATACGTTAGAGCGGGAACCGCGCCGAGCGTGACTGGTATGAACGAGAAATGAAGGTTACCCATCGATGTTTCATCGCCACGATGGTGGCCTGCTTATTATTTGTGAGTTCGACGAGGCCCAGCGCCGATGCGGTTACGTCGCATGCGGACACGACCGCATTGCTCGTTCTGGACCTCCAGGTCGATTTTCTAGAGCCTAACGGGCGGATGCCTATAGCTCGGGATCAGATCGGTCAGGTGCTGGCAAATTCAAATCGGGCGATCGAAGCCGCAACGGCGCGTCATATCGCGATCGTCTACATCGGGAATGAGTATACGCGCTGGGACATTCCAGGAAATTGGTTCCGTCGTAATGCAGCGCGCGTGGGTACACCGGGCGCCACTCTCGACCCGCGCTTGAAGCGGGTCGTCGCGGCGCCATATTTTTCAAAACGGCAAGGCGACGCATTTTCGAATCCCGAGTTAGAGCGTTTCCTCCGCTTGCATCACATCCATCATCTGGTGATCTGCGGTGTTTATGCGGACGCGTGTGTGACCGCCACTGCGCGCGGAGCTTTGCTCCAGGGCTTTGCGGTCACCGTTTTATCCGACGCGGTCGGCGCCGCCAGCGACGCCTCGCGCCAATCCGCCCTCGCAAAACTCAGCCGCGGCGGCGCCCAGGTTGAACCGACCGCGGATTTCGCCAATCTCAGCAATGCCACCTCACCGAAACCGACTAACGCCTCGTAGGGAAATCTGCACAAATCCGATCTGTCATCTCGAGCGAAGCCGAGCTAGGAAACCCCCATCATCTTGCTTTCCAAACCCAGTCGCTGAGCGCCGCCAGCGGAGCCGCGCGGCGAAGCGAGCAGGCGAGTCTGCGAACTGCGTATGAAAGCGAAGAATTCCGGACCTTTTTACTTTTGCGAGCTCTTTACCGGGATTCTTCACTTCTTGAAACGCACCTCGCAGACTCGTTGCCCTGAACGCGACTCGCGGACTCGTATTCCTAAACGCAGCTCGCAGACTCGCTTGCTCGCGGCGCCTGCGGCTTCGCTAATGCGCTCGGAATGACAGATAAGGCTTGTGCGGAGGTTCCTTAGTTATAGTCGAGAACCCAGACCCGCCGAGCCTAGCGGGTTTCGCTCGCGGGAGTGCGCGGCCTGATCGGTTGACGCTTAGCGATGTCTGGTCGGGGCGAGCACATCCTCGCACCAGCGCAAGGCTTTGGCAAATACCTCGTGTTCATTGAAGAACACTGCGTTGCCCCATGATTTTGGAATCGTCTCGGGGCGGTTGGCGTAATAGGAAATGGTCGCGCTCTCATCGAGATGATAGATGACGATGTACCAGCGATAGCCGCGTGCGCTCATTTCCCTGACCAACTCCTCGAGCCGGCCCTGGCCGGAATGGCCGAACACGTGCGCGGCGTCCCAATACTCGGTCACCACGGGAAAACGGCCTTCTCCGATGCCGCGAATCACTTCAAGGCCAAACCCTTCAGTATCGATCTTGAGCAGGCCCGCGACTTGGGGAATTTCGCCGGCTTTGCGCAGGCTTTCGAGGCTGCGCACGGTTACCGGCGCAGTGCTCGATGAATTGCATGTGCTCCAGCATCGGGTGCTTGACCAGAGTGCCGTAGAGGCTTGCGTCCGCTCTGCCATCGCCCGAGCTGTCGGAGGCGATATGCAAATCCATCGTGCGGTCGGCCGGCCCCAGCGCGATTTCGAACGCATGGAAGTTCGTGCGATTGCCGAGCCGCTGCTCGAGTTTTCCAAAAGCGGGAGCATAGGGCTCGAACGCGTGGACGGTGTATCCCACCTCGAGCAGATGTTCCGATACCTGCCCGACATTGGCGCCAACGTCCAAAGCGTTCGTATCGCCGAGAAACGAATAGAGATAGCTGAGTAACCCGATTTCGGGATTGTCGCGCACGAATGGATCGTTTGCCATCACGATTCGGCTGATGTGCGGCGGGCGCAGTCGCTTTCAATTCAACCAGGGCCAGGCTCAAGATGCGCAACTCCTCAGCCAAGCGCGTCTGGTTCTGCTCGCCGCGCGTTTGCATCCCTTGCATTGCACCCAGCATTTGCGCCAGCGCGTCGATAATGGTGCTGTCGTTCAGCAACACTGATTGCAGGACGTTTTCAAGTTCGCGCATCAGGGCGTCGAGCTTGTCCAAACGCTCGTGAATCGGTTCACTCATGAATGCAACGCCTTCGTTGCGAATTTTTTCGGTCGGTCAGGAAATCAGGCTAGCGCAATCCCGGTTCAGGCGTATTGACGGGCTGCCGGGGCATCAGGTCTCGTAGCGCAAACCGCACGGTTGGCCGGCTTGGGGTGAACGCCAAATCCAATCACTGGAATCCCTCGCCGAAAAGCTTTCGCTAACGTTGGCCGCGCGCCGTCTGATCTGTGATTGGCGCTCCGCCGTCATCAAGCGTCCCAAGGCGGCGCGCACCGCCTCGCGCTCATACGGAACCACGGCGCCGAGATCGAAGCGTTCAACGAAACGTGCCGCGCGGGTGCGCGGATGGCCGATCACCAGGATTGGCAGGTGCGAGGTCGCCACCATGGTTGGAATCCGGCTGGGCAAGCTCAACTCCGCAATTGCGCGCACACTGGGCGGACTCTGGCCGTCGAGCGTGTCCGACGGGACCACCGCGTACGGATACTGTGAAAGCACTTCGGGCAGTTGGGCTTCCGGAATCGGCGCACGGAGGTGCCGGTCAGGTACCATTTCAGCCACGAGGTGATTTCTGGGACGGGACGCCTGCGCCAGCGGCAGACTCAGCCGTGCGGCACCAAAGGTCTGCTCACCATCATAGAAGTTGCTTGTACGCAACGAGATTATCGACGAGGAATCGGGGAACATGCGGAGCAGCAGCGCGCCGGTGCCGTGAAGCTCGTTGACTTCGCACGGTGTTATAACCACGTCCGCCGGCGAGGGCAGATGAGTCACGTCCGCGTGCCCTTGAAAGTCCGGCGGCCGCCCTTCTCGCAGCGAAATAAGCACGGATTGGAGACGAGCGCGCGCCTTTTCCGAAACATTGCAATGTCAAGACTATCCGCCGACGGCGAAAAGTAAACATCGCGATCTTGGAGCAACAATTTCGCATTGGAGCGCGATTCGCACCGATGCACCTCGCGGACGCATCGGCGGATTGAATCAGGCTGACAGTCTGGAGGGGACTTAATCTGCCACCGGGATCCTTAATCTTCGAGCTGGAATTCACGCCGCAGCGCCGCGACGCGCTGCAACTGCTCCGCGCTCAATTGGTGCGCACCATAAGCCGGAATCACCGTTGCGGATATGTTGCGGATATGATGAAGATTCAGCAGTGTCTCCGGGTCGTAGGTGGTCAGCTCCAGGTGGATCAGGCAGCCGCAGTCGCCGGTGGTTTCGAGCTGCGCGACCTTTTGGCGCATGCGTTCGAAGGAGGTTTCGTTAGCCACTTGTCTAATTACAGCGGAATTAGCGCCGAGAGCGAGATAGCGACTGATCTTTCGAATCGCCTCCAGCGGGCGCGGCTTGATTTGGTCGTAGCGCATGAGGAGGGCCTGCCCACTCCGACGGTAAATCCGATAAAGCTGGAGCGACGAGCGCATCGCCGCCAGCGCATTGTCGAATTCACCCCCAAACATGGTCAGAAATGATGCGCTGGCATCGGCAAGGTAAGTGGCGTTTCCGGTTCGACTCACCGTCTACGAAAATCTGATGGTGTTCGCGCGGCTATAGAATCTGCCGAATGCGTCCGCGAAAATCGCTGAACTACTGCGGCTGTTCGAGATAGAGGACCTCAAGCATAAGCCGGTATCGCGGCTGTCCTCCGGAGAAAACACCCGCGTCGGCCTATGCAAGGCCTTCATGAATGATCCCAGGCTACTGCTGCTGGACGAGCCCACCGCCTATCTCGATCCACAGATGGCGCATCAGGTAAAAAGCGCGCCGTTAGAGATGCGACGCGAACGCGGCACCACGATTCTTTACACCTCGCACAACATGGCGGAGACGGAAGAGATGTGCGACCGGGTTATTTTCCTCAGCCGTGGCCGGATTATCGCCAGCGGCAGCCCGATCGAAGTGACGCAAAAGGTACTCAACGAGGACCGCGACGAACCGGCGCTACAGGAGGTTTTCCTGCGCGTTGGACGGGGACGGCCGGATGAGGCTGCATAGGGTCAGAGCCGTAATTCTGCGCCATGCTTACGAGGCGCGCCGCAATCTCGACCGCATCGCCGACATGGTGTATTGGCCGGTACTGGACGTGATTGTCTGGGCTTTTTCACCATAAAAGCGATCGCCTGCGGCCGGGCGTAGTCAGCTTCCTGCTCGGCGCGGCCATTTTATGGGGCATGTTTCGCGCCTCTCAACGGGATATGGCCGTGGGTTTTCTGGCGGAGCTATGGTCGCGCAACCTGGTTAACCTGTTCTCCACGCCACTGAGCGTTTCCGAATACATGACGGGGCTTATCGCGGTTAATCTGATCAAGGCGATGGTCGGCATGATCGCGGCGGCGCTGATAGCCTGGTGGTGTTACACCTATAATGTCTTTCCGATGTTTCCCGCTTTCCTGCCTTACATGCTGAATCTGATCCTGTTTGCGTTGGCGGTCGGGGTTGTGATCACCGGCCTGATTTTTCGCTATACGACCAGGATACAAGGGCTCGCGTGGAGTTTCACCTCGTTCCTGATGCCGTTGTCGTGTGTGTTCTACCCGGTGCGTTCGCTACCGGGATTTTTACGCCCAATCGCCTGGGCTCTGCCCACCGCGCATGCCTTTGAGGGGATGCGGCAGGTCATCGCGGGCGGCGAATTCTCGATGGTACATTTCGGCTGAGGACTTGGGCTCAACGCGGTCTATTTCGCGCTTTCAATCCTACTCTTCCGACTGATGTTCGAATCGACGCGCTCACGCGGCCTGCTGGTCAAACTTGAATAATCAAAGGTGCCTCGGCTACTCGCGATTTCGAAAATGCGACCTCGAGAGCGTCACGCCGCGTCGGCCCGCAACCGCTGAATGCTTCCAGGCGCGGAAACGGCTGAATGCGGAAACGCCGGATCGAGTGCCACACTTTTCCGACTGCACGGCTGTGATGAAAAAGCAGGCTCCGCAGGCAAGAACATAGAATTCGGATCATCTTTAACGCGCTATACTCGTCATACGAGACCGACCAAAACTGATCTATAGCAATCGCCTTCATCAACTCTCGAAGGATGGCATTCCATCCCTCTGGCGCGATACATTTTTTGCAACAGAGATCGCCTGAGCACTCTAGACGCGGATTACACTGATATGTATTCGCATGCAGTCTTAAAACGAGCTTACACACCATTAATATCAGCATTTAGATTGGAATTAGTCCGAAATATCCCACCCCCTAGACAGAGTTCCGATCGATAGGCTATCGCTCTAGGGCTGGGGGTCCGGTCGTTTTATTAATATTTCGCGTCGCCAATGGATTTGGCATGGCGGACGCATGCC
>JBOHWL010000050.1:0-47329 GCA_050736615.1 Binataceae bacterium (SeqCode)
ACCTTGCACGCGATGGACCATGGGCGTGTCGATGGCGCCCGGGCAGATGGCGTTGACGCGAATATTGTAACGACCGTATTCGAGCGCGGCCACGCGCGTCATCGCGATCACTCCGGCTTTCGCGGCGCAATAGGCGGTGGCGCCGCGAATCGCCACCAGGCCCGCGATCGAGGCCGTGTTGACGATTGAGCCGCCGCCATTTTTTATCATATGCGGCAGGGAGTATTTCATTCCAAGCCACACGCCGCGCAGATTGATCGCAATCACACGGTCGAAAGCCGCTTCACTCATATTGGCGAGGAAGGCGCTCTCGCCCTCAATGCCGGCGTTGTTGTAAACGATGTTGGGCACGCCGAGTCTTTGCACGGCCGCCGCGACCATCGCCTCGGCGTCGGCACTTTTGGACACGTCGGCTTTGATCGCGATGGCCTTGCCGCCGTCGCGTTCGATCATTCCCACGGTGTCCTCGACCGCCTTGGCGTCGATGTCCACCGCCGCGATCTTCGCGCCCTCATGGGCAAACAGCATGGCCGCGGCACGTCCCATGCCGGAACCGGCTCCGGTGATCAGCGCGATTTTGTTGGCAAGCTTCATCGGTAATCCTTCTCCATCTTCCTGACTAAGTGGACAGTAAACGGAACCATAGCGTATTCCGCGACACTTGCGTTAGAGGCCGTGAAGCCGGGCAATTGATAAAGCGGTGAACCAAATTCGCTAACCCGTCAACGCTGTTCCGTTGTGCTGTTCCGTTGTATAGATGGGCAAATAATTGTAACGGGGTCTTGTGCCATGACAGATTACAATAATTACGAATGTATCAAGGTGGAAAAGGCCGAACGCGTCGCGACCGTGACGCTCAATCGGCCCGATCGGCTGAACGCGGTCAACGCGCAACTCCATCACGAACTCGAGCACATCTGGGTCGATCTCGCCGAGGATCGCGAGATCAATGCGATTATCGTGACCGGCGCGGGACGCGCATTTTGCGCCGGCGGTGACGTCAAAGGCATGGCTTCAGGCGACCTTACCAGCGCCGGCCAGAAATCGGGCGGCCCCGCCATTCAAGCTTCCAACGGCCGCCGGCTGGTGCAGAACATGCTCGATGTCGAACAACCGATCATTGCGGCGATTAACGGCGACGCCGTGGGTTTGGGCGCCACCGTCGCGCTGTTATGCGACATCACCGTGATGTCCGAAAAGGCGCGGCTGGCTGACACCCACGTCAAGGTCGGAATCGTCGCGGGCGACGGCGGCGCGGTGATTTGGCCGCTCCTGATTGGACCGCATCGCGCCAAGGAGTTCCTGATGCGCGGCCATTTCATCAACGGCGTTGAAGCCGGCCGTATCGGGATGGTCAATTACGCGGTCGCGCCCGACCAGGTGATGACGAAGGCGCGGGAACTGGCGCAGGAACTCGCCGACGGCCCGACCTGGGCAATTCGTTGGAGCAAGCTATCGGTTAATAAATGGCTCAAGGAGCAGGCCAACCTGATCCTCGACGCATCTCTCGCGTATGAGATGGTGACGTTCAAAACCGAGGATCAGAAAGAGGCGGCGCGCGCCTTCGTCGAGAAGCGCAAACCCAATTTCGTCAAGTAATAACGAATCATGCCGGCCGCGATACCTTTTTGGTGATGCGCGGCCGGCGCACACCATCATTAAGGGCCGCAGTGGGTATTGGCTGTAACGGTCGGGTTTGCGCGGGGACCAACGTCTTCTCGGCAAGCCCGTGCAACAGCAGTGCCTGCACGACCGCGGCTGAAGCGCCCCAAGGGATAGTTGCGGCGCGTACTTCTTCTTCCGACGGCATCCGTCCGGCGAAATAAGCAAGACCCACCGCTTTGCGCACGCCAAGGTCTCCCGCCACCACCCGCGGCCGTCCGAGGACGCGGGCCAGCACCCATTCGGCGGTCCAAAGCCCGATGCCGCGAATCGGCACGAGCGCCGCGATAACCGCGTCGTCGGCTCGAGCACGTAAGCTTTCAAGCGTCAGTTCGCCGGCGGCGATGATTCGCGCCAGGTTGATGATGTATTCCGCCTTGCGATTAGTGAACTGCAGCGCGCGAATATCGGCGATATTGAGCGCGGCCAAGCGTCCCGGATCCAGGCTGTAAACAAGGTTTCCGCCGACGCTGTGGCGCTGTCCAAAGGCTTCGGCGAGCCGACGCCGCCCGGTCGCGGCCCAGCTCAGGTTTACCTGTTGCGCGCTGATGCAACGAATCATTGCGCCCAACAGATTGGGTTGCAAAACAGGGCGAAAGCCGGCATAGCGCCGGTCGAGCGCATCGATTACCGGATCGGCGGCGGCAAGCGTGCGATAATCCGGCGGCACCGTCACGAAAGTCGCGCGCGCGCATGCGGCAATTTCATCCATGCAACGCGCGTCTTCGACTGTTATCCGAACCTTCGGACGGGCGAGGGTACCGAAAAACTCGGAGCTGAACGCCACCTGCCGCGCGCCGACGAAAATGGTCCGCACAAGCAGACGCCCGTCCCAGCGATCGAGCAAATCGTCGCCATGACGGCGAAACATTTCCAACGACGAGGCGGGTTCGAGCGGGTCATCCAGTATTAACTGGAAACAGGCTTCACGCCGGCCGTTACGCTGGGAGCGCGCGGCCACTGGCGCCGTCATCGACGCGCGGACGTTAGCAGTATCCGACGACAACCCGGGAGTTTTCATCTCGACTCCGCCAGCAGCCTACCCGAAGCGAGAGCGTGGATGATGCCAGCCAGCGCAATTAGGCTCCATGCTCCTTCCAGCACTACGAAGGGACGAAAACCGATCATCACGGATGCGTAGCAGGCGATCGCGGCGCCGGCGAAATTAAGCAATTGATAGGGGATACGATCGTTGCGCAAGCGGCCAATCAAGTTGAGCAGAAAAGCCACCAGCAGAAGAAACACACCGATGGAGCCGACCAATTCAGCAGCGCTTATCATGGCCAATGATAAGGATTGTCCTTTTGAGCAATCACGATTTCGCCATCAAGGCGTTTGCCGTCGCGTGGTCAATCGTATCGCCCGCGCAGAGATTGTAAGTGCCGTCGCGCATCAGTTCTTCCGCCACCTTGCGCGTGATCGTCATCGCGGCCCGTACGGGGCCCGAAGCCACGCTGACACGCGCGACGCCGAGGCGTTCGAGTTCGGCCACCGAGGGTGCGCCCGGCAATCCCATGATATTGAGCGGACCATTAACCGCCTCAGCTAGACGCCTGATCGTCTCGGCGTCGAACATGCCCATCGCGTACAGGCAGTCGGCGCCGGCGGCGCGATAAGCGTTGAGGCGACGCACCGCGTGATCGAAACGATCGGCGCGCTCGCCGATGCCGAGCAGGAAAACGTCCGTGCGGGCATTGAGCACGAGCGGAACTCCGGTGGAATCGGCGGTCTCGCGCGCCAGCCGCACGCGTTCGACTGCGGCCGGCAGCTCGTACAACGTCCGGCCAGCGCCATGGACCGTATCCTCGAGGTTCATGCCAACGGCCCCGGCGGCGATAGTCGCGCGTACCGTATCGGCGACCCCGCGGGCATCGTCGCCAAAGCCCGACTCCATGTCGGCCGTGACGGGCGCACTGACGCATCGCGCGATCCGGCTCACAGCCGCAATCATTTCGTCGCGCGGGACTACCTGGCCGTCAGGATAGCCCAGCGAATAGGAAACGCCCGCGCTGGTGGTCGCGATGGCGCGGAAACCGGCGGCTGCGAAAATGCGCGCGCTCATCGCGTCCCATGCGTTGGGCAGCACCAGGATGCGGGTGCGGTCGTGCATCTGGCGCAGGGCTTCGGCCTTTTCCCTCTGAGCGTTCAGGTCTATCGCCATTTTCTCCTCCAATTGCCCGGAGAACTATCGCTTATCAATTTTGGTCCGCTGGTGTAACCGCTCCGGTCCATATTTGTCCATCGTTGAGCCGCACGCCGAAGTACTTTTTGAAACCGCCACGGCCGGATCCGGTGATCGTCAGCACGCGTGTGCCGGGGCGCTTTACCACCCAGCCACGTTCGAGGCAGACGACATACAGTTCGGCGCCCAGCGCGCCGCCCAGGTGGGGCCGGCGTTCGGTCCAATCCAGGCATGCGGTGGCGAATTTGCGCCGCTCGCGTGCGACGGCGGTGAGATCGATCGCGAGTTTCCCAAATACCGATCCGGCCTCGGGCCCCAATTCGAGCGTGAGCCAGCCCTGGCGCGAGCGCTGGCCGGCGGCGCCAGCTATTGCCGGTGCCGCGATTGCGCCGTAAGCGACCAAACCCTCGAAGACCGCGACGCCGAGCCGGCCAGCCAGATGGTCATAGCAGGTGCGCGCGTTGATAAGCGGCGGCGACTTGCGCGTTATCTCGGAACTCGGACCGGCGGCCGCGATCAGTGACTCGATCAGCTCGGCGACCGTGCGATCACGGAGTTGATAAACAATCTGGCGTCCCTGCCGGGTGGCATGCACCAGCCCGCGATCGCGCAGCAGCGCCAGATGATTGGAGACTTTGGACTGCGGTTCATCAAGGGTCGAGACCAGCTCGGATACTGTCGCCGGACCGCCCATCAGATGGCGTAACAGCGCCAGCCGCAGGGGCTCCGCCAAGGCCTGCGCGACTCCAATCAAGTTATCGCCGGTATTCATCAGCTTATGCTGATATATACTGTGGCAAAGCGGACGCCGCAAGCCCGGCGCTGGGGTGCTTGAAGTGTTTCCGACTCACGTCTGTGATTCCGGGCGCAACGATACATCCTGGGCCTTCACCACGATTTTCTCTGACGGCCGCGAGGCATTATGATCAACCAACTTCGATTTGCGAGGACAACATGAAACTGCAGGACGCGATTGCGCTTATCAGCGGCGGTGGTTCTGGACTCGGCGAAGCGACCGCGCGCGAATTCGCGGCGGCCGGCGCCCGAATCGTGGTGCTCGATTTGCCTGGTTCTCCGGGAGCCAAAGTGGCGGAGTCCTTCGATCAGGGCCTGTTTTGCGCGGCCGACGTTGTCTCCGGCGACGGCGTGGCGAATGCGATTGAAGCCGCGGTAAAGCGTTTTGGCACGGTCCACATCGCGGTGAATTGCGCTGGAATTGGCCGCGCCGCCCGCACCGTCAGCAAGGAAGGGCCGCATCCGCTCGAGCTGTTCATCAAAGTGGTGCAGGTCAATCTGATCGGTACGTTCAACGTGATTCGCCTGGCCGCGCTGCGCATGTCGAAGAACAATCCCAACGCCGATGGTGAGCGCGGCGTGATTATCAACACCGCCTCGATCGCTGCCTATGACGGGCAAATCGGGCAGGCCGCCTATTCGGCTTCCAAGGGCGGAGTGGTCGGGATGACACTGCCGATTGCGCGCGACCTCGCCTCGTTGGGAATTCGCGTGTGCACGATTGCGCCCGGCACCTTCGACACGCCGATGCTGGCGTTGTTGCCCGACCCGGCGCGCAAAGCGTTGGGCACGGCGATTCCGTTCCCCTCGCGGTTGGGCAAACCTGAAGAATACGCGGCCTTGGCGCGCCATATCGTCGAAAACGCAATGCTCAACGGCGAGACGATTCGGCTCGATGGGGCATTGCGGATGGCGCCGCGCTGAGATTTGCGCTCACGAGCTAGCACCTTGATTTGAATTGGTGCTACGCCTGGGCGAGCATACAAAGAGGTGATGTGCGATGGCGAAGACAATCGATCAGTTGGTGAACGAAGTGGCCGACCGTCAGGCTATCGGAGAATTGCCGCAACGTTATTGCGATTGCGTATGGCGCGGCGATGTGGAAGCGCTGGTCAACCTGTTCAGCGAAAACGGCTCCTTTGTCGTGATGGGCCACAATCAGAGCAACACGACCACTGGCCGCGCCAATCTGCGCCAGACTTATGCGGAAGGCCTCGCCACCCTGACGCCGCGGCCGTACATTCATAACCATGTGATCGAGCTGCACGGGAATGGACGTGCCAGCGGGCGCGCTTACGTCGAACTGCGCGACGCCAGCAACAAGATGAGCTGGCTGGGCACCGGCTATTACGAAGACGAGTACGTCAAAGCGGGGGATGAGTGGAAGTTTCAGTCGCGCAATTTCCATCGCGTGCATATGGAGGAGCGTCCGAAAAAGTAGCTTTTGGAGCTGAGCCGCGTTGGCTGAGAAGGATCAGCGTTCTAACACCGGCGTCCTGTTCGTAGTGGGAATGCCGATCGGAAATCTCGACGATCTCAGCCCGCGCGCGCTGGCCACTTTGCGCGCCGCAAGGCTGATTGCGTGCGAGGACACGCGGCGCACCGGGCGGCTCCTGGCGGAACATCGGATTACGACGCCAATCCGCAGCTATTTCGAACATAACGAAGAGCGGCGCGTGCCGGAAATCGTCGCCCGTCTGGTCGAGGGCGATAGTGTCGCGCTGGTCACCGACGCCGGTACGCCGGCGATTTCCGATCCCGGTTATCGGCTGGTGCGCGCCGCGCTTGAGGCCGGAATAGTGGTTAAGGCGGTGCCGGGTCCGTCAGCGGTAATCGCCGCACTCTCCATCGCCGGCCTGCCCACCGATCGCTTCGTTTTCGAGGGGTTTGTACCACAACGCGAGGGGACGCGGCGGGACCGTCTCGAAGCGCTCGCGCATGAAACACGCACGTTTGTTTTCCTGGAGGCGGCGCGCAGACTCAAGGCCACGTTGGCCGAAATGACGCTTGTCTTCGGTGCCGCCCGGCAAGCGGCCGTGGTTCGCGAGATCACCAAAACTTACGAGGAGACCGTGCGCGGCAGTTTGGAAGAATTGACCGCCATGTTCACCAAACGCGAGGCCTTGGGCGAGATCACGCTGGTGATCGAAGGCGCTCCGCGCTCCCAGACTGAATCCCGTGATTTTGACGAAACGGTGGCGATGGCCGCAATGTGCGAGGCTGGTCTCAGCCTGAAACAGGCCAGTGGAGTGGTCGCGAAATTATTGGGAACGGGACGCCGGGAGATTTATCAACGCGCCCTGCGCACGCGCGAATCGCGCTGAACGCGGGCGCGGCGGCATCGTCCTTGGCACAGCTTATAGACGCGTGAGTTTGAACGCGACTCTGCGAGGCCGGCGCGTCGAGCCGTCGGCTACGGTCGATATCGTTCGCTCGTTCATTTGTGACGCGGCTCGCAGGCTTGCTTGCTCGTTCCGCGTGCGGCTTCGCTAATAGGGACGATGCCTTGGGAATTCACAACGTGCTCTTCGATCTCGACGGAACGCTGAGCGACCCCGGGGCGGGCATTCTGCGTTCGATTGATCATGCCCTGCGCGCGCTCGGGCATAGGCGGAACGAAACCGACCTGCGATGGTGCGTCGGACCGCCGCTGCGTGAAATTTTCGCGCGCCTGATGTCACCCCTGGATAATCCAGCGGAGGTTGAGCGCGCAGTGCAACTCTATATCGATCATTACGCTGGTCACGGTGCGCTGGAATGCAAACCTTATGAGGGCGTCCGCGCGATGTTGGCGCGGATGAGCCAGCTCGCGCGCCTATTCGTGGTGACGTCGAAAAATACCGCGGTGGCCGAACAGATTCTGACCGCCCTTGGCCTGCGCGGTTATTTTGTCAAGGTAATCGGCCTTGAATGCGACGCGCGCTTTAAAGTGAAAGCGGACGCTGTACGGTTCATCATTGATAGCGAGAGGATGATTCGTTCGGAAACCGCGATGGTGGGCGACCGCGAACACGATGTTATCGCCGGACGTACTAATGGCATCGTTACTATCGGTATGACCTACGGTTACGGCACGTGCGCTGAGTTAATCGCGGCCGGCGCTGATGAGCTTTGTGATTGTCCGGCGGAAGTTGCCGCGACGTTGCGCCGCTTATCGCAATAGAACCCATGTCGCGGCGATTCCGCCTGACCACGCTGCTATGGCGCCGCTTGAGGTTACTGGCGCATCGGGCGGAAGAAGGCGCGAATGTCCTCGACCAGACGCCCGGGCTCTTCCATGGGCGCGAAATGGCCTCCCGACGGCATTACGATCCAGCGCTTGAGATTGTAATAACGCTCGGCCCATTTGCGCGGCATCAAGATGACTTCCTTGAGAAAGACGGCGGCCGCGGTGGGGGCCTCGACCACGGGCACGCGATCGTGTGACGGCGTCCAGGGATTATGCCGCGCTTCGTAATAGTAACGCGCGGACGTGCCGAAGCTTTCGGTCACCCAGTACAGCATCATCGTGGTGCAAAGCTCATCCTTGCTGAAGCGCCGTTCGACGTTGCCGCCGCAATCGCTCCAACTCCGCCGCTTTTCGACAATCCATGAACACAAGCCCGCGGGCGAATCGTTGAGCGCGTGCGCCAACGTCTGCGGCTTGGTGCTCTGCAGCGCCATGTAGCCGCTCTCATTCGCGATGAACTTGCGCGTGTGTTCGAGCCAGCCCTCCTCCCCGGGTCCGAAGTCGGCGGGCTCAGGGCCTCCGGTGCCGGAGAAAAACGCCAGCGACGCCAGTAGATTGACGTGTACCCCGATCAGCCGGTCGGCGTACTTGTGGCCGAGTTGGGCCGTGATCAATGCGCCCCAGTCGCCACCCTGCGCGGCGAATTTGTCGTAACCGAGCACTTCGCACATCAGCGTGACCCACAAATCGGCGGTACGCCAATAGTTGATGCCAGTGGTTGTGAGCGGCGTCGAAAAACCATAACCCGGCAGCGAAGGCACGACCACATCGAAGGCGTCGGCCGCGTCACCGCCATGAGCAACCGGATCGGCGAGCGGCCGAATCACTTTATGAAAATCCCAAAATGTCCACGGCCAGCCGTGACTCAGGATCAGCGGGATCGGTTTCGGCCCCTTGCCGTGTTCGTGAATGAAATGGACGGGAATGCCCTCGATCATGGTTTTGAAGTTCGCGAACGAGTTGATCTCGCGCTCATGACGCCGCCAGTCGTACTCATTGGCCCAGTAGCCAACCAGCTCTTTGAGATATTCGAGATTGGTCCCGTAGCGCCAATCGGAATTACCAAAATCGCGCGGCCAGCGCGTATGAATCAGCCGTTTCCGCAGCTCTTCGAGCGTCTCGTCTCCGATCGCAACTGTGAAGGGCTCTTTGGTCATGAGCGTGCTCCCGCGCCAGGTGTTGTTGGGCAAACGTTATGCGCAGCGGGCCTAGGTTCAAGCGATAAAACGGGTGGCCGAGTAGCGGTCGCCATTGCGCGTGCCAGAAACATTCGTTGAGAACAATGCACCGGCTTTAGGGGCGACGGAGAGACGGCCACGCTCCCCATCGCCCAGGTAAGGGTCGAGTGCTTGGGCTTTTCAGCGTCCGGCCGCGGCGAGCGACAACTCGTCGGTAGCGATCGTGCGATGTGGATTGAAGTGCGGCAGCACGTGCTTCGCCATCAGCTTAAGCGATTTCATAATGTTCGCATGCGGGATGCGCCCGGCTTGTTTGAAACAAATGATCTGATCGATGCCGGTCCGATCGAAAGCCTCCAGCTTGCGAATTACGTCGTCGGGATTGCCGACCACGACCATATGATGCTGTTTGAGTTGGGCGTCCGGAATGTCTTTGGGGTCCAGGTCCAGCGCCATCAGATTGCGCAGGTATTCATAAGAATACAGCTTATTTTTCGTCATCAGCGGCTCGAAAAGCTTGGCGACGTTGTGCATAAACCAGCGCGCACCCTCGATGCCGATGGCTTCGTCCTCCTTATTTTCGGCGACATGACAGATGACCAGTCCAGCGAACGCCTCATTGGCAACCTTAGGAATCTGATCGGTGCGATGGGCACTGGCTGCGTGATAAGCCTCCATCGACTTTTGCACCTGCTCGAAATTGAGGCTGAAGCTGAGCACGCCCAATCCGCGATCACCCGCCATCGGATAGCTATCCGGCGCCACGCACGCCATCCACATTGGCGGGTGCGGCTTCTGGATGGGCTTGGGCACCACGCGACGCGGCGGGATTTTGAGTAGCTTGCCGTTGTATTCGAGAATCTCGTCAGTCCACGCTTTGACGATCACTTCGAGCGATTCGCGCACTTCTTCGCGCGTGCGGTCGTAGTCGACACCGAAGCCGTCGAGTTCTTGCGCGGTGGTGGAACGCCCGGTGCCAAGATCCACGCGGCCGTTGCTAATAATGTCGAGCACGGCGGCTTGCTCCGCCACCTTGATCGGATGATTGAAGTTAAACGGCAGCAGCCGCACGCCATGCGCGATTCGGATATTTTTGGTGCGCTGACTGACCGCGCCGTAAAAGACCTCCGGCGCCGGGCTGTGCGAATATTCCTCGAGAAAGTGATGCTCGACTTCCCAGAGATAATCGATACCGATACGGTCGGCCAGTTCAATCTGCGCGAGCGCCCCCCAGTAGGTGTTGTATTCGCTCAGCGCGTGCCATGGACGCGGCGTTTCCATTTCGTACAGCAGTCCGAATTTCATGCGTATTCTCCTACTTTATTTTTTGGTCACGTCCACTGACTGGCACGTGCCGTGAGCAGCCACTCCGTTTAAACTTCGAGCCGCGACCGACGATCCGAACGCCGCTTGCCCTCAATCGGTGCGTTGTTACGCGCGGCGGCGCGTCGCCCCATCCGATATGGGAATGAGCTTGACTGATTCTCATACTTCCGCCGCCATATTGCCAATAGGCTTACCTCGCGTACACGGGGGCGGCCCGACGGTGGTAAAATTGCTCAAGCGCGATAACCCTTATCGATGGGGGCCTTTGTGATGCGGCCTGAGAAGACATTATTTTACGACGTCGATACGCAGCGCGACTTCATCCTTTTAGGCGGCGCCCTGGCGATTGTCGGCACGGAGCGGATTGTGCCGCGTCTGGCCCGCCTGACCACGCTCGCGCATCGGTTCAACATTCGGATCATCGCCTCGGCCGACCGGCATTTCGCCGGCGATCCCGAATTGCAAAGCCACGGCGGCCAATACCCGGACCATTGCATGGACGGGACGGCGGGCCAGCGAAAAATCGACGCAACCGCGCCGCGTATGCCGCTGTGGATTGAAAATCGCGAATTGAGTGAAGCGGAAATCGCTTGCGCGCTGTCTCATTCCGGCGAGTTGATTTTCGAAAAGCAGCTTTTTGACGTGTTCACCGGGAATTGCAACGCACGGAAAATTCTCACCAGGCTGCTGCCGCGCTACGAAGACCTGGTGATCTATGGAGTTTATACGGAGGTCTGCGTGGCGGACGCGATTCGCGGCTTGCTCGAATTTCCTCCTAGCCTGCATCTGGTGACTGACGCGACTGCGGATCTGGGTGCCGAGGGCGATTCATTTCGCCGGGAGTGGCGCGCGGCCGGGGTGGAGATGCTGACCGTGGCGGAACTGGAATCGCGCCTTGCGAAACACTCGTCGGCAAAGGAATAGGCGCCGGATGGCGCTTCATGATCTCAATGCGGCTAACAAACGCTGAGTCGCGCGCGCCGGATCGTTCGAACCAAACACCGCGCCGATCACGGCGGCACCGGCAGGGCGCGCACGCTGGAAGAGCTGGCGATTTTGCAAGGCCACAAGTCGTTCAGGATTGATACCGCCCAGTGCGTAGACCGGGATTGCGGCGGCCCGGCACGCCGCGGCAAGACCCTCGGTGCCGCATGCGGGGGTGATCGCGACCTTGGACAAAGGTTCATACACAGGGCCAAATACCGTGAAATCAGCGCCGGCTTGGGCGGCACGCGCGACTTCATCCGGATGATGGGTCGAGACGCCAATCAACCGTCGCGGCCCAATTAGCGCACGCGCATCCGCGACCGCGAACGAGTCGGCGGGCAGATGCACGCCGTCGGCGCCGCTGGCGAGCGCGACATCGACACGATCGTTTATCAAAAGACTTGCGCCGTGACGCGTGCACAACGCGCGCAAGGCGATTGCGAGTTCGAGGAGTTTACACGCGCCAAGATCCTTCTCACGCAACTGAATAGCCACAGCCCCTCGAGGCGCGGCGCGCAACGCCGCCTCAATCATCGCGCGCAACCCGCCATGCGATGATGCCAGCTTGCGATCGGTAATCAGATAAAGCTGAAACGCCGTACGCGCCGCGGTCACGTTAGAGGGTGCTCACCGGATCATGCCGCTCAATGGACTCGAAGCGGTGGCGTAGAGTTTGCGCTCGATCCGGCCGGCCAGATAGGCGATACGCCCCGCTTCAACCCCGAGCTTGATTGCGCGCGCCATCGCGAGCGGATCCTTGGCGCCGGCGATCGCCGAATTGACCAGCAAACCGTCACATCCCAACTCCATCGCCTCGGCCGCGTCCGAAGCGGTCCCGACACCCGCATCGACAATTACCGGCACTTTCGCTTGCTCGAGGATGATGCGCAGATTGAACGGGTTGCGGATGCCCATGCCGGAGCCGATAGGCGCCGCCAGCGGCATCACCGCCGCGCATCCCATCTCGGCCAAACGCAGGCAGGTGACCGGATCGTCGGTGACGTAGGGTAGCACCTCGAAACCCTCTTTGATCAGGATACGCGCGGCCTCAAGTGTCGCCGGAACGTCCGGAAAGAGCGTCTTGCTATCGCCGATCACTTCAAGCTTGACCATGTTGCCGACGCCGGCCTCGCGTGCCAGCCGGCAGGTGCGGACGGCGTCTTCGACCGCATAGCAACCGGCCGTGTTCGGCAGGATTTGATAGCGCTTGGGATCGATGTAGTCGAGCAGATTCTCCTTGCTCGCATCGGTGATATTGACGCGGCGCACGGCCACCGTGACGATTTCGGCGCCGCTGGCCTCGATCGCGGCGCGTGTCTGGGCGAAATCACGATACTTGCCAGTGCCGACAATCAGCCGTGAACGGAAGCTTTTGCCCGCCAGTGAGAACGAATCCTCTTTCATTTTTATCTCCGGGGCGTGCCGCGCTTGCGCGTTCATCCGCCGCCGACAAAATTTACGACTTCGACCGCATCACCGGGTTGCAGCACGGTCCGCTGCCATTGCGCCTTGGGCACGATTGCTCGGTTGACCTCAACCGCGACGCGCCCGCGCTTTAGCTTAAGCCGTTCGATCAGCATGGTGACGCAGGTTCCCGCATCAACCGTGTAAGACTCGCCATTGAGTCGAATGTCGATTGGGAGATTAGACATCAAAGTGCCGCTTGCCGGCGGGCTTTGGAAGCGGCATGAAAGACGGCGGTCCGTTCTCGAAGGACTCAGCCTGGCTTCCCTCCGCCGGCATTACCCGGATCAGGTTCGAGGGGTTGTTTCTCAGTGCTCGCGCACACCCCCAGCCAATTTATTTTATATCATTGCCAAGCCAAACCTGTCAAAAAACCGCAATTCCTGGCGCTCAACTTCGTGAGCCTGTGGATTATCCCTAATCGGGCCGCAATGCCTGATTGCGCAACGAGGCGCCACGCCGCAAAATCAAAACACTAGCGGAGCCGCAGGCGAAGCGAGCAAACGAGTCCGCGAGGTGCGTTCAAAATCAGTAAGGATATGCTGGGATTCTCGCTATCGTCGGAGTGACGGGCGTTAGTGGGATTGCCTCCGGCGGGCTGGAAAAGAACCCGGCGGCAAGTGGCGGGAGAGCGGGGGGACGGTGGTTACAAGTACAATCGAAACGGAGCGGCCGACCATTGCCGAAATCAATCTTTCGGCTTTGCGAGCCAACTACAGCGCTCTCAGGGCGTACACTAACGGCGCCGACATAATGGCGGTGATCAAAGCCGACGCGTACGGCCATGGAGCGATCGAAGTCGCGCGCGTGTTGACCGCGGCGGGATGTGCCCATCTGGGCGTCGCCACAGTGGAGGAAGCCCGCGAGTTGCGCCGCGCCGCAGTGACTGCGCGACTTTATCTGCTCGGCGGTTTTTTCTCCGCACAGGCACGCGAGATTGTGGCGTTGAATCTCACTCCGGCAATTTTCGACATCGCCCTGGTTGAACCGCTTGACCGTGCCGCCCAGACGCTCGCACCCGCACCATTTCCAGTCCATCTCAAACTCGATACCGGCGCGACGCGGTTGGGCGTAATGCCGGATGACCTCGACGCTTTAATCGAAGCCTTGCGCGGGGCGGCGGCGTTGCGTGTCGAAGGCGCGTTTACGCTGTTGGCGAACGCCGGCGATCCGTCCAGCCCGGTAACGAGTCAACAACTCGCGATCTTTAATCAGGCCCTGGTGCGGCTTCGCGCGGCGGGTTTTACGCTGCCGGTCAATCATGTGGCCAATTCCGCGGCGATGGTGCTGCGGCCCGACGCGCATTACAATCTGATGCGTCCGGGACTGGCGCTTTATGGGTTACCGCCGGTGCCGGCCGTGCGCGAGCAAGTCGAACTGCGCCCGGTGATGACCTTCAAGACACGGGTGTTGCAGGTCAAAAAGGTCGCGGCTGGCCGCGGCGTCGGTTACGGTCATACCTTCGTTACCTCGCGCGAGAGCATGATCGGAGTGTTGCCGGTCGGCTACGCCGACGGTTACCGCCGTGGCCTGCAGCATGGGGGCGAAGTGATGGTGAGGGGACGCCGCGCCCCGGTGATCGGCGCGATCTGCATGGACCTGACCCTGGTGGATTTGACCGACGTGCCCGGTGCGCGGTCCGGTGATGAAGTAATTCTGTGGGGCGGGGCCGGCGAAGCGATGATCAGCGTCAACGACGTGGCGCGTCTGGCGCAGACTATTTCCTATGAGATGCTGTGCACGGTCGGCCGGCGGGTGCCGCGCGTTTATATTGATTGAAATTTCACATCAGCGGAGCGAAGCGCATCAGGCGGAACGCAGTGAAGCCGAGCAAGCGAGTCGGCGAGTTGCGTCAAGATTAAGTGAGCGAGCGAGTCTGCGAGTCGCGCGCAGAGTCAGGACCGCGCGCGTTGCGTCAAATAATTAAATGGGCAGGCGCGTCCGAAAAGTGCGTTGTAAGATCAAATGAGTGATGGAAAGGTTAAAATCTCTCGGGCACTGCTCGGCGTCTCCGACAAGAACGGCTTGCCGGATTTCGCGCGCGCGCTCGCACGCCATGGTGTCGATATGCTCTCGACGGGTGGCACCTGGAACGCGCTGAAAGGCGCCGGTTTGAAGGTGAAGCGCGTCGAGGAGTTCACCGGATTCCCCGAAATCCTTGACGGCCGTGTGAAGACGCTCCATCCGAAGATTCACGGTGGCATCCTGGCCCGGCGCGGCCATCCGGCGGATCAGCGCCAGATGCGCGACCACGGAATCGAACCGATCGATTTGGTGGTGGTGAACTTTTATCCGTTCGAGCAAACCGTTGCGCGCGCGGGCGTGAGCCTCGACGAGGCGATTGAAAATATCGATATCGGCGGGCCCACGCTGGTGCGCGCGGCCGCCAAAAATCATGCTCACGTCGTGGTGGTGACCGACCCGGCCGACTATCTCGCGATCATTCATGAGATGGATCAGACCGGCGGCGCGGTCTCGGCGGCGACGCGATGGCGCCTGGCGCGCAAGGCCTTCGCCCGTGTCACGGCTTACGATTGCGCAATCTCCAATTATCTCGGCACGCACGCGGACGACCAGAGCGGACCGCTGGGCGAGTCCTTCAGCCTTTCGTTAGAACGCGCCCAGATGTTGCGTTATGGCGAAAACCCGCATCAGCCGGGCGCGCTCTACGGCGATTTTCTTAAGATCACCGAGCAACTGCACGGGCGCGAACTGTCCTTCAATAATGTCTTCGATATCAGTTCGGCGATAAACCTGATCCTGGAATTCGCCGATTATCGCGAGGCGGTGGTCGCCATCCTGAAGCACAACACGCCATGTGGAGTTGGGGTGGGCGACACGCTCAAGGCCGCGTGGGACAAGGCGTTCGCCACCGATCCGGATTCACCCTTCGGCGGCATCATCATCAGCAACCGGCCGTGGGATATGGAGTTCGCGCGCGCGGTGGACGAATTGTTCACCGAAGTGCTGATTGGTCGGGAGTACGGGGCCGGCGTGCTCGATTTTCTCCGCAAAAAGAAAAATCGCCGCGTCATGAAGTTTCATCCGGACGCGATCGTGCGCAATGAACTCGATCTGAAAAAAGTGATCGGCGGCCTGCTGGTGCAGACGCCTGATTTGGCGATCGAGGATCCGCGCAAAGGCCGGGTGGTCAGCAAACGCGCGCCGTCGGACGCCGAACTTAACGCGCTCGGCTTCGGTATCCGAGTCTGCAAACACGTCAAGTCCAACGCAATCGCGTTCGTGGCCGAGGATCGCACGCTGGCGATTGGCGGTGGCGCCACCTCGCGCATCGATCCGGTTTACGCGGCCCGTGAAAAGGCCGCGCGTCTGGGCGTGAAGCTTGAAGGCTCGGTGCTGGTCTCCGAGGCGCTGTTTCCCTTTCCCGACGGACCAACCCTGGCCGCCGAAGCGGGCGCGACGGCGATCGCGCAACCCGGGGGCGCGATGCGCGATGCTGAAGTGATTGCCGCCGCCGACCAGCATGGCCTGGCGATGATCTTCACCGGCATCCGCCATTTCCGCCATTAAGCCCGGTGCGGCTTGGCGACTCTTTATAATCGAACACTATTTTAACGGAGCGAAGTGCGCCAGGCGGAATGAAGTGGAGTCGAGCACGCTAGTGAGGCGAAGCCGAACGAGAACGAGATTGACATTGACATTGACCGAGGGCTCGCGGATTCGCCCGCCGCGCGGAATCGCGTTCAGAATCGGGAGTCGGTGCGCGGTGTGGTTATTAACATGAAGGTACTGATCGTCGGCAGCGGTGGCCGCGAGCATGCACTGTGCTGGCGGTTGAACCAGAGCCCGAGTGTGAAGCGGCTTTTTTATACCGGCGGCAATCCGGGAATCGATCGGTTGGCCGAGTCGTCGGGGATTTCCCCTCGGGATATTCAATCGCTGGTCCGGTTCGTGCGTGACAATAAGATTGATTTGACCGTGGTCGGCCCTGAAGACCCGCTGGCCGCCGGCATCGGCGATGAGTTTGAGCGCAACGGCCTGACGATGTTCGGGCCGGGAAAAGCCGCCGCGCAACTTGAAGCCAGCAAGTCTTTTGCCAAGGACATTATGCGCGAGGCGGGTGTTGCCACCGCCGCTTTTGAGGTTTTTGACACTGTCGGCGAAGCGCGCCGGTACGTGGAGAGGTGCGATGCACCGCTGGTGGTCAAGGCCGACGGACTCGCGCTGGGCAAGGGCGTTACGGTTTGCGACGATCGCGCGAGTGCGTTGAATGCGGTCAATGAAGCGCTGGAAGCGCGGCGCTTCGGCGCCGCTGGTGCACGTATTGTGATTGAGGAGCGGCTGCACGGCGAAGAATTGTCATTTTTTGCCCTTTGCGACGGCGCCGACGCGATTCCGCTTGGCTTCGTCCAGGACCATAAGACGATTTTTGACGGCGACCGTGGTCCCAATACGGGCGGTATGGGGGCATACTCGCCGGTGCCCCGTTATGATGACGCATTTACCGAGCGCGTGATGGCCGCGGTTATCCGGCCAACATTGGTGGCAATGGGGGCGCGCGGCACGCCATTTCATGGCGTACTGTTCGCCGGTTTGATGATCGGCGATGATGGCGTGATCAAGGTGCTGGAATACAATGTTCGCTTCGGCGACCCGGAATGTGAACCCCTGATGATGCGCTTCGAAGGCGATCTTGGGGAAACACTGTTGGCGATCGCGCAAGGCCGGGCGCGCGATGCCGTTTTCAGGCTCTCTAACAAAAGCGCCGCCACGGTCGTGATGGCCTCGCGTGGTTATCCGGGCGAATATACCAAAGGCTTGCCGATCCACGGCTTGGAGCGCATCGAAGGCGGCGAACCGTCGCCTTTGAAGGTAAAGTGGGCGCTTGAGAAGACCCGCATCAAGGTTTTTCACGCAGGCACGGCGTTGCACAATGGGCAATTAGTGACCGAGGGCGGACGGGTGCTGATGGTCACCGCCATGGCCGCCACGCTTCAACAAGCGGTTGCCACCGCTTATCAGGTCGCCGACCTGATCGAGTTCGAAGGCAAGCATGTCCGAGGTGACATCGGACATCGCGCCTTGGCGACTGACGATTTGGACTGAGAGACGTCGCGATGGGGTTGCCAAAAGATCTTAGGCGGATGCTGGCCAGATGAATGCGCCTGAAGTTTCGATCGCGCGCGCGTTGGCTGCGCTAAAGGCGGGCGAGGCGGTCGTCTATCCGACCGAGACGGTTTATGCGATCGGCGTCGATGCGTTGTCGCCGGCGGCGCTGGAGCGGTTGTTCGCGATCAAGGGGCGTGAAATTGGCAAGGCGGTGGCGTTGATAACCGACAATGCGGCAAACGCCTTTTCACTCGCAGCTAAAGTTCCGCCAGCGGCGCGCAAACTGGCCGCCGCTTTCTGGCCCGGGCCCTTAACCCTGGTATTACCGGCGCGGGCGGGGTTGCCCAGTCCGCTGATTGGTCCGGAGGGCGGAGTCGGTGTGCGCGTCTCGCCTCATCGGACGGCCATCGAATTGGCCGCCCGGCTCGGCCGTCCACTAACCGCAACCAGCGCGAATCTTTCCGGACAGCCGCCGGCGATCACCATCGAGCAGGCACGGGGCGCATTCGCCCAGCATGTAGCGGCCTATCTGGACGGTGGTGAACTCGGTGCGAGTGCTCCCAGTACGGTGGTGGCGTTTGACTCGGCCGGCAAATGGCACGTGATCCGCGCGGGCGCGATCGCCCCCGGTCTGCTTGCCGCGGCATTGGGGGAGAGCGCCCAATGACCCTGGCAAGCCGGCGCATCGAATCCTTATCCGCGCTTATGTTCGATTCCGCGCGATGTGGACCGCTAAGCGGCGTGGTGGCGCCGCCGTACGATCTGATTGATCAGGCGCGCCAGCTAGAACTCTATGCGCGCAGCCCTTACAACGTGGTGCGGCTGGAATTGAACCGCGAATCCGATCCATACGCGGCGGCGGCGCGCACGCTATCACAGTGGCAGTCCAAGGGAATCCTCGTCAGGGCGCCGCGTCCGGCGATCTATCTTTACACTCAGGTCTTCGAAATTGACGGCCGGCGGCTCGAGCGTAACGGCATCGTCGTGCGTATCCGGCTCGAGGACTTCAAGCAGGGCCGCATTCTTCCACATGAACGCACCTTTCCCGCCGCCAAGGAAGACCGGCTGCGTCTGCTGACCGCGACTCGTGTCAACATCAGCCCAATTTTCGGCCTGTACCCGTCGGGCAATCAGGCGCTGGAAACCTTGCTGGCCGAGGTTCGTGGTCGCGCACCTTTGTTGGAAGTGCGCGATGACCTGGGCATCGTGAATCAAATCCGGCCCATCGACTTTTTAGGGGAATTGCAAGTGATCCAGGGCGCGCTTGATGACGCGCGCATTCTGATCGCCGATGGCCATCATCGCTACGAAACTGCGCTCGAATATCGCCGCCGACGGCGCTTCGGCAACAATCCGGAGGGATTAAGTGGTGACGATTACGTGATGATGGCGCTGATCGCTTTCAACGATCCCGGTCTCGTGATTCTGCCCACTCATCGCGTCGTTCGGCATGTCAACGCGGACGCACTCGCCGCTTTCACACGCAGGGTGGGCGACAGCTTCGAGGTTGAAGAGTTCGACGCGCCCGAGACGATGCGAAATACGCTGGCGCATCGCGGACGAGGCTATTTGGGCCTCGCGCTGCGCGGCGATCCGGTCTTCCGTATTGCGCGGCTCAAAAATCGCGCGGCGGTGACCAACGCTTTGCCGTCGACTCCGCGAGCGGTGCGTGAACTCGACGTTTCGATTCTTCACGCAATGATATTCGATCACATGCTCGGATTGACCGCCGACGCAATTCGCAAAGGCGGCAATATCGAGTACACCGTCGAGGCTGGACGCGCGCTCGACACCGTGGTGAGGGGAGTGGCGGATGGCGCCTTCCTGATGAACCCACCAACGGTGGAGGACGTTGAGCGGGTGAGCGCCAGCGATGCGGTAATGCCGGAAAAATCCACCTATTTCCATCCCAAGCTGCTGACCGGACTGGTGCTGAATCCGTTCGATGATGCGTCATGAGCGGTCGCGCGGACTCGTCGCCGATTTTAATGGAAATCGAAGAACTGATCCTGGTGCGCCACGGCGAGACGGTCGGTAATTCCAGCGTTCGTTATCATGGCCGTACCGACGTTGCGCTCAGCGAGCTGGGTCGCGCGCAGATTCGCGCCGCCGCGCAAAGGCTGCAAGAGGCTGGCTTGCGCCATTTCGCCCCCGTCTTCACCAGTCCGCTCAAACGCGCGGTCGAGAGCGCCCGCATTATCGCCGGTGAGCGGGCGGCGCTAATCGAGTTGGGCGATTTTGCCGAAGTGGATTTCGGTATTTTTGAGGGGCTGACCGCCGACGAGATTCAGCAATGCCATCCGATCGAGTTCGCACAATGGAACCGCGATCGTCTGGCACCCCATTACGCCTATCCGGGAGGTGAAAGCCGCCGCGCCTTCACCGCACGGGTCGAACGCGGGGTCGAGCGGATGCTCGCGATATTGAGAGAAGAGTCGATGCGTACGGTTTTGCCGGCCGGCATGACGGACCGAAATCGCGGCGACGCGGCGCTGGTGGCGGCTCATCGCGGCGTTATCCGCGCGATTACGCGCCGGTTGGCCGGGGTTGAGCCGCAAATCGAGTTGGCCTCGATCCAAATTCTGCGGCGGTTCCAAGGCTCGCTTCATTGGCGCGCCGCGGTGCTCGACCTCGTGGCCCGCCCCGCGTACCCTTGACGCCGGCGTCGCTTCAGACACGCCGCAGCACTGCCAGCCAGCGCCCGAAGCATTGGTCGATCGGGACCGTGAACGATAAATCCGCATACGCCGCGATCATTGAGAACATGCCGGAGGCGCGCGCCGCCAATTCGAGCAGCGGCGGCAAGGTGTAACGCACCGGCACGATGTCGCGCGTGACCACGACGCGGCCGGGAAAATGGATCGTGCATTCGAGTTCGTAAATGGATTGAATGGCGGCGTTCCACGTTATCGGCCGATGGTATTCGCGCACATCCACACGTACGGCGTCGACGGTGACCTTGCGCTCGCGCCACAGCTCGCGCCGGCGCACGACCTTCACGCCGTCATGGCGATCGATGTCGATGCAATACAGTGCGCCGCGCTTCAGTAGGGCCGCGACAGATTTGAGATGCGAGATCAATTCCCCGTTTCCCGTCATGATCGGAAAGGTCTCGGACATAAAAAACGCCGCGTCGAAGCTGGCTTCGGGCAAACGGAATTTTTCGATCTTGCGGCGGTAAAAGCGTAACGGCGCACCCAAAGCCTGGCCGCGGCCGGCCGCCAGCATCGTAGGCGAGCGATCGACTCCAATCACGGTGATTCCTTCCCGCGCCATAATCTGGCCGTGGGGGGAATCTCCGCATGCGAGATCCAGCGCGCGCCGCACCGGACGTTGGCGATGACGTTGCCATACCGCCTCCAGGAACCGCACCTCGCTATTGATCTCACCAGGACGCTCCATGTGGACGCGGCGGAAGATCTGCGGGAACTCGTAAATGCTTCGCTCCATGCGTCTTAATATTAGCGATCTTCCCGCTTCGCTCTCCGATCTTAGTCAATTCGTTGCATCGGACAGTGAAGCACAAACGCTCTTCCACTCCCTTCTGTCAGCAGACCTTGCTCGCCGTGAACTGAACGAACGCTGGCTTAAGACACGGTCCCACGATGTCGCGCTCCAGCGACTCAAAACCGCACCACCGCGAGTTGTTGAAGCGAAGCGGCTGGCTGGCTTTGTATGACCGCCCCTGACACGATACGCGCGACTTCGTTCGCGCGCCCGCTGACTAACCCCGAGTCTGGGCAAACGGTCCGTGCTTTTTCTCGGCCTATGCCTCAATCGCCACTTCGCGCTGGACCTCACTTGCGTCCTTGTCCTCGCGCAGTGCGATGAACTTGGAATGGCGCAGATGGTTGGTCGATGTCCATTCAGCGAACTCGATCACCGCTACCAGGCGTGGCTCGAGCCACCGGCACTTGCTCATATCCTCGGCGGTCAGGCCTTCGCTCCACCTGCCCTTCCCGCTCTCCGGCCCCTAGGCAGCGAGTTTCAGGCTTCGCAGAGGAAGACACAGAGGTCGGTTTCTGGCGGCTTCATGCCGAAGTCAAAAAACATCTGGCTTACCCAGCCGCGGTGGTACGTCTTGTGGTTGACGACATGCAGAAACATACCCCCGCGGGTCATTTCCCCTGGCTTACCTGAGACAAAATTGAACTTCAGGCGTTTTTCGAGGCTCTCAGAATCCTGCGCCTGAGCCCAATTGATGTACCATTGGTTGATTTCAGACTGCTCCCTCAGCAAATCCTCGAGATCGGGATGCAACGCATCGCTGCGAGTGGAAAACCCATGCTTTCACCCAACAAATGGGCGCGCCAGATTCAGATCAACCTGGTAGTTGTGATTAAGTGTGCCAATCATCGAGCCGAATAGCGTCGAACTCGACCGGTACACAGCGCCATCGGGTAAATCTGCCATGGCTTTGAACAGAACCTGATCACCCCAGTCGCTGTACCGGGCGAGCATAACAGCGGTCTCTTTTGTCATCATGTTAAAAATCCGCTAAATTTAGAGCTTAATCGCGTCCGCTGATGCGGTTAAGCATTGCGTGCCAGCCTTATCGCACCGGCGTGAAATCCATATCCGGCGCTTGAGATAATGCAACAGCCGCGTGATAATGCGCGCGCCGCCAGAAGAACCTCAGCGTACGGCGCAGGAGCACGATACGATGTCAAAACCGCTTGCGGGAATCAAAATTATAGAGATTGCGCAGGAGATTCAGGGGCCTTTCGCTGCCCTTTTTCTTTCCGATCTCGGCGCCGCAATCACCAAGGTCGAGAATCGCGAAACCGGTGATCTGAGCCGCTGGCTAATCGCGCAGCTAATCGGCGGAGCCAATGTCAAGAACGCGCAGCTATCCCATTATTTCATCGCCATGAACCGCGGCAAACGCAGCCTGACCGCCGATCTGAAAAAGCCGCAAGCCATCGAGATCATACGCCGCATGGCCAGGAGCTATGACGTGCTGCTGACCAATTACCGCCCCGGCGTACTCGATCGGCTGGGCCTAGGCTACGAGGTCTTGCACAAAATCAATCCGCGGCTCATCTATGCGCAGGCGAGTTCATGGGGACCCAAGGGTCCGTGGACCACGCGCCCGAGCCGCGACACGCTGGCGCAGGCCGCCAGCGGTCTCATGTCGAAGACCGGGATGCCCAACGATCCGCCGTTGGCGGCGGGCGCCGCGATTGCCGATCAGACCAGCGCCCTGACTCTGGCGGGCGGCGTGCTCGCGGCACTATACGTTCGTGAGCGCAGCGGTCAGGGCCAGCGCGTCGATGCTTCCATCTACGGCACGATGATCGCCGCGCAGGGCTTTGAGCTTAACTACTGCTCGATGACGGGTGAGGAACCGGAGCGCGCCGGTCGCGGCCATCCGTTTCTGCACGGGGTGTGGGGCGCGTTTCGCACGAAGGACAGCTTTATCTGTATTGCCGGCGTGGACGATCAGCGCTGGCCGCGGTTCTGCCAGA
The DNA here is from genome assembly GCA_050736615.1 of Binataceae bacterium (SeqCode). Classification (GTDB taxonomy): domain Bacteria; phylum Desulfobacterota; class Binatia; order Binatales; family Binataceae; genus JBOHWJ01. The sequence goes on from JBOHWL010000050.1 coordinate 23,362, forward strand.
TCATGGGGATCGAGCACGTTCAGAATGACGCGGAATGCAGCGATAATGCCACGCGCAATTTTCATGGCGCTAAGATCGAGGCGATCCTCGATGGGGTTTTTCCGAAGAAAACCACGGCCGAATGGCTCGCTGAGCTTAACGCCGCGGACATTCTGGTCACTGAGGTCGCGACTCACAAACAGGTGCTGGCAAGCGAACAGGCTCGGCTCAACGGCTATTTGTTAGACCTTGATCATCCGATCGCGGGCAAAATGACGGTTACTGGATGCCCGGTTTCGCTTAACGGCGAAATCGAAACGCAAGCCGGTCCGGTGGCTGAACACGGCCAGCATACCGAAGAAGTCCTGCTCGAACTCGGCTATTCCTGGGAGGAAATCGCCGCGCTGCGTGAGGCGGAGGCAATTTAATCATGCGGCTCAAGGATAAAGTAGCTTTGATAAGCGGCGCCGCGTCGGGTATCGGCGAGGCGGTTGCGAAGACCTTCGCGCGCGAAGGTGCGAAGGTGGTAGTCGCGGACCTCGACCGCGACGGCGGCGCGCGCGTCGTGAACGCGATTCGAGACGCGGGCGGCACGGCGGATTTCATCCGCACCAATATCGGCCGTCATGGCGATGCGGACGCGATGATCAAGTTCGCCAGCGACCGCTTCGGCCGTCTCGACATTCTGCACAACAACGCCGTCGGTGTCGCCTTCGGCCGTCTGGGCACGCTCGCCCCCGAACAATGGCAAAAGGCGATCGACCTGGGGCTGAGCTGCTACTGGTACTGTTCGCACCAAGCGCTCGAAGTGATGCTTGCGCAGGGTGGTGGTGTGATCATCAACACCGCCTCGGTCTCAGGATTGGCCGCCGATCACGGGCTGGGTTCATACAACGTGATCAAGAGCGGGGTGATCGCGCTCACCCGCTCAATCGCGATTGACTATGCGCGCAAGGGTATTCGCTGCAATTGCGTATGCCCGGGGCCGATCGCGACTCCGCCGTTGCTGAGAGTGCGGCGGAGCCGGCCCGAGTTGATGCAACGGCTGACGAATGCGGTGCCGATGGGACGGCTCGGCGAGCCGCAGGAGATCGCCAATGTCGTGCTATTCCTCGCCTCGGAGGAATCGTCCTATGTGACCGGCGCCGCGTTTATCGCCGATGGCGGCTTGATGGCACATACGGGACTTCCGAGTCTCACCGGCGACGGCCCCGACTGGTAGTCTCTCAGTGATCGACCTGGCGAGCCTTTGATTCTATTTCCGAACGCTCGTTTGCGGACTCTCTCGCTGACGGGCTCGCCGACTCGCCCTACGGCGTTCCTAAGGTCTTTCCGCCCTGCTCTGATTCTCGACCGAATGGACGCAGTGGAGTATCTTCTAACCCATGAGCATCCTGGTCCCATTCGTAATCGAACAAACTGGACGCGGCGAGCGCTCTTACGACATTTACTCGCGCCTGCTGAAGGATCGGATCGTGTTCCTTGGCGGACAGGTGACTGACGAACTTGCCAATGTCGTGACGGCGCAATTGCTGTTTCTGGAATCCGAGGATCCGGAGCGCGAAATCAACATGTATGTCAATTCGCCGGGCGGCTCGGTAACCGCCGGACTGGCGATTTACGACACCATGCAGTTCGTCAAGCCGCCGGTATCAACCCTATGCGTGGGTCAGGCGGCGAGTATGGGCGCGGTTCTGCTGGCGGCGGGCGAGAAAGGTAAACGCTATACGCTGCCGCATTCGCGCATCATGATCCATCAGCTCTCGGGCGGCTTCGAAGGCCAGGCCGCAGATATTGATATCCAAGCGCGGGAGGCCCTGCGCCTGCGCGAGGTCCTTAACCAGATTCTCGCCCATCACACCGGTCAGAACATCAAGCGGATCGAAAAGGATACCGATCGCGACAATTTTCTCAGCGCCGAACAGGCCAAGGAATACGGTCTGGTCGACGAGATCATCGCCGGCCGCAACGTAACAAAACCCACCGACTGATTACGTACTCCACGTCAGGGATGCGCAAGCTCCTTGGTTATTCCGAAGCGTGGCTCTGCGGACTCGTTACGCGGAACGCGGCTCGCAGACTCGCCCGTTCGTTCCGCTTTGCCTCCGGCTCCGATAAGGAACCTCCGCATAAGTATCGTGCTGTCATTCCGAGCGTGGCGAGGAATTCCGGATGTTTTTGTCTTTCCGAGGTTTTTCTCCGGGATTCTTCACTTCGCAGACTCCGTTCAGAATGACAAAAAGGGCTTGTGCAGAGGTTCCCTAATGCCCGAGTGCAGTGAGAAATCCCGGGATTTTTGCCGCGCTCAGAGGCTGTGATTTTTTGGCTACTAGGCCAGCGCCCGCATTTTGTCATCACGAGTGCAGCCGAGGGATCTGCACGGTTCTGACAATTCTAAACGGCAAGCTTCAGCGTACCGCGTGAAATATGCCCTTGGCGCCCTTGAGCACGCGCGCCATCGAATGGTCGATGAAAGCATAGTCGCCGGGCTGATGGACGGTGAATTCAAACACCGCGCCCTGGCCAGGGCCGACTGCGAAACTGGCCACGTTATGGAGCGGGTCGGCGGGATTGCCACCGCGATAAACGGTCGAGAAGATCACCCCGATTACGTGGAAGGTTGAAGTCAGATTGGGTCCCGCATTAACGAAGAAAATCCGCACGGGCCGCCCGACCTTAATCGTAATTGGCGCGTCGACGTATTTGTTAACGGCGCCGTTGAAAACCACGAATTGGGGCTGCTCGGCCATCATTTTGCGGCTGTCGCCGGCCACCAGGCCGCTTTTGTCCGGCGTGCCATAGAACTCGCCTTGCACGATCATCACCTCCTGCGCCTTGGGCCAGCCCTGGCGCGGATCGACGATCATCATGCCGTACATGCCGTTAGCGATATGCACGAGCATCGGGATCGCGCTGCAATGGTAAGCGAACACGCCCGGCACGTCGGCGCGAAAAGAATACGTCAGCTCCTTGCCGCCCGAAGTGGGCGCGAAGGCACCCGGCGCGATTTGCGCCGCATGCGTGTCGATACCATGCGCCATCGAGGTGTGATCCAACAGATGAATCGTGACCTGGTCTCCCTGGCGTACGCGCAGTACCGGACCGGGTACGGTGCCGCTGAAAGTCCAGGCGTCGTAGTTCAGTCCCAGGCCGATACTGATGCGTTTGTCTTCGGCGCTTAGCGTGAACGCTTTTGTTCGGGCGCGGGCCTGGGCTGGTATAATCGTCAAGAGCGCCAACAGTGCCGTGACTGTTGCCAGCGGAGGTTTGGCTTTGCGGATGATGCGGGAGCGGTTGGTTGGCATCTTTATTCTTCAAATGAGCGGATTTCCAAATAAGGTGCGGTTGGCTGAATCATGTCAAATGAGAAGCGGTTCCATCGGCCATAATGCTTTAAAAGCATTCCTGATGAAGCCGCACGCCGCAATCGCTCAGGCGTAAGCGCGCCATAAGGTAAACAGGCCCACCGCGATCAAAACGGCGCTGAAATACAAGCGGGCGTGACGCTCGGAAGGCAGGCGTTGCGCAATGCGCGGTCCAATCTGGCCGCCGATTATCACCGCCGGTGCGGCCCAAATCATAATCGCGATGAGTTGCGGCATTTTCTGATGCAATTCCACAATGAATTGCGGGCGCAGGCGGCCGGCCGCCGCCGCCATGCTGGTGAAGAAAATGATCATCACCAGTGAACCGATGCCCATCCCGGGCGTGCGAATCGAGCGATGACGCAATACGGCGGGCATCGCCAGAATACCGACGCCGATTGAGATTAAACCGGTGAGGCCGCCACCCATCAGCGCTAGCAGATAGGGGGTTTGGTTATGGGTGAGGGCGGGTGCGCGGTTGCGCAGTGTCCGCGTCGCGATTACGCCACTGTACACCAGCAAAAACGCGCCGAAGAAACCGATCAAGACGCGTTTGTTAATCAGCGCCGCACACCATCCGCCGAGCAGCGCCGCCGGGACGCTGACTGCCAACACCCGGCGCACCAGTGGCCCATCGTAGCTTCCATCGTGCCAGTTGCGGTACACGCCGCTGCCGAATCCGAACAGCAGCGTGAACAGGCCAAGCCAAAATGCCAGCGGCGCCTCCAGTTTGAGCCATAAGAGATAAACTGGCACCCACAACGTCGCACCGGACACTCCAGCCGACATCACCAATACCGCAATCGGAAGTCCAATCGGGAGCAGAAACCAGTAGTGCAGGTACAATGGAATTGGGCTCAGCGCCGCCACATCCTAACCAGCCCGCGCATGCGCCAGCTTATCATTTTGGCCCCTCAGCGGTATCGTTTTTGCCCTTCGCTACAATCAGGCTTGTGAAGACTCGTCATGCGTGAGCCGGCGAAGAAACGCGGGACAGAGGCTTCATCGTTTTCACAGTGATAGCATTATGCATGTTCGTGCCGCCGGCCTCGGGTCGGGGAACGTGAGGCCAAGGCTGGGCATGCCTTACCGAAATGGCCGCAACAAAAACCGCTTTGAATTCATATGGGTGAACGCGATGGGACTTCTGGTCAAAGGCGAATGGAAGGATCAGTGGTACGACACGGGCGCGAGCGGCGGCCGCTTCATCCGTTCCGACGCCGCTTTCCGTAATTGGGTCACTCGCGACGGGGAGCCTGGACCTAACTGCGCCGGCGGTTTCAAAGCCGAGCCGGGACGCTATCACCTTTATGTTTCGCTGGCATGCCCATGGGCTCATCGCACGTTGATTGTACGCAGGCTCAAGCGGCTGGAAGAAGCCATCTCGGTTTCAGTCGTCGACCCTTTCATGGGCGAACGCGGATGGGCGTTCACTTCGCCCGACGGTTCGATCACTCCCGGTTCAACAGCGGATGATATCAACGGCGCAAAATACCTCTACGAGGTTTACGCGCGCAGTTTGCCTGACTACAGCGGGCGCGTAACGGTGCCGGTGCTGTGGGATAAACAGCGCGCCATGATCGTCAATAATGAGTCATCCGAGATTATCGTGATGCTCAATAGCGCCTTTGACCAATGGGGCGACGCGCGCGTGGACCTGTATCCGGCGCCGCTGCGAGACCAGATCGATCACATCAACGCGACGGTTTACGACAACGTCAACAACGGGGTATATAAGTGCGGGTTTGCCACCAGGCAGGACGCGTACGAGCAGGCCTTCGACGCGCTCTTTACCACTCTCAATGAGCTGGAACGCCGGCTTGCGCGGATACGTTATCTGGTGGGAGATCGTCCGACCCTGGCGGACTGGCGGCTGTTCACGACGCTGGTGCGTTTCGACGCGGTGTATTACAGCCATTTCAAATGCAATCTACGCCGGCTTATGGATTATCCTAATTTGTGGGGCTTCGCTTGCGACCTTTATCAAACGCCCGGCGTCGCTGATACGGTGAACCTCGCGCAAATCAAGCGCCACTATTATATGAGCCATCCAACGATAAACCCGACGCGGATCGTGCCCAAGGGGCCGGCGCTCGATTTCACCGTTCCGCACGACCGCGCGCGCCTGTCGCGTTGACGAGCCGTTTGCCGAAATCGGCTGCGCGCCCTGCGTTAGGTAAAAATCAAGCGCATCGCGGCGCGCGCTGCGCTAACCGCTAATCCGCCGCATGCGCTAGGATGTGTTCGCCGCGATGCTGATTCCCTCGCGGCCGGATGCGCAGTCTGACGACGCCGCGGAAAGGAAAAGCACGATGGCACGATGCGGATTTACACTCTCTCCGATGTCCGGGATTCCCCATCCGGAGTTCCTTCAACTCGCGCGCGAGATCGAAGATGCCGGTTTCGATGGTGTCTTTATACCCGAAGCCAACAACGACGCGCTGATGTGCTCCTACGCCGTCGCCAGAGTTACCCGGCGTGTCGCCATCGGAAGCTGGATCGTCAATATCTATCTGCGCGAGCCGACGCTGTGCGCGGCTGCGGCCGAGATGGTGCAAGACGCCGCGGAGGGCCGTTTCATCCTGGGGTTGGGCGTCAGCCATCGCCCCGCGCTCGAAGTGCGCGGCATCGAGATGGGCAACGCGCGTGAACGCCTGCGCCGCGATACGACGATCATTCGTCAGACGCTGGGCGGCGAAACCGCCATGTTCGGGATGAAATTCCGCCAGCCGGAAAAGCGCATCCCCATCTATTTCGCCGCGCTCGCGCTTGAAACCGCGCGACTCGCCGGTGAACTCGCGGACGGCCTGATGCTTTACCTGTGTGCGCCCGAGCGCATGCGCAAATCGATCGATGTCGCGAAGGAGGCGGCGAAGCGCTACGGCCGCGCGCCATCCGAGATTGTCGCAACGGTCGGATTGCCAGTTTTTCTGCACGATGATCTCAAGGTTGCCTACGCGGCGGCCCGGCGCGGTCTTGCCTTTTACGGCGCGCTGCCCTTCTATAATCGGTTGATCGCGCGCGGCGGGTTTGAATCCGCGGCAAACGCGATCATGGAAGCGGCCACGCGCAAGGATGCCGGCGCGATGGCGGCGGCCGTGACCGAGCCGATGATCGATTCGCTCGCGCTGGTCGGTCCGGAATCACGATGTTTCGAGCGTCTCGAACAGTACCGCAAGCACGGCGCGGAATTTCCCATTCTCGTGCCGAACGCCGTAAACGAGGATTATTCGACTTCGGTGCGCCGCGTGATTAAGTCCTTCGCGAAAATGAACTAAACACAGCATGCGATTGAGGGTTGTTCGTATCATCTGCTCAGGCTCTCATCAATTTTCATACTTCAAGCCTGCCAACCTTCAAGAGCGCCATCGCCGCCAGACCCCAGCATCGCCCTTAGGAGCTGGCGGTTGGATATCGCGGCGGAATGCTTTTGCTTTTTGGACCATCCCGAATCTAAGCTGGGAAACACTTCGGCGAGACTGACGAAGGAGTTGCAAATGAAAGTTGGCATGACGCTCCAATTGACCAGTTTCGGGGACAAACCGGATCTTGAGACCTATCAGGATGAATTGTCGCTGATGGAGATGTCCGAGGCGCTCGGCTTCGATTCGGTCTGGGCGCTCGATCATCACTTCACCGGCTACGTGATGTCGCCCGATCCAACTCAACTATTGTCGTATGTGGCTGGGCGCACCCGGCGCGTGCAACTCGGCACCGCGGTGATCGTCTTGCCCTGGCATGACCCGGTCGAAATCGCGGAAAAGATCGCCTTGCTGGACGTCGTTTCCGGCGGCAGAACGATCTTTGGTTTCGGACGCGGCGCCGCGACGGTCGAGTACAATGGCTTCCGTATCAATATGGAAGAAGCGCGCGACCGCTTTCTCGAAAGCGCGATTATCATCCGCAAAGGCCTGGCCCAGTCAAGTTTTTCATTCGATGGCAAATACTACAAGATTCCGGAAATTCAGATCCGCCCACGTCCGATCTCCCATCCGGAGAATCGCTTTTACGCCTCGACCGTGAGTCCGGAATCGGCGGAGATCATGGCCAAGCTGGGCATGGGGGTACTGATCATCGCACAGCGGAGCTGGGAAGATACGGCTGCGGATTACACGCGCTATCGGGAAACCGCAAAGGCGAACAATATCACCCCGAAGCCGCCGATCGGGTTGCTGAACATCCTCGTATCCGATGATGCGGGTGAGGCTGCCGAACTAGGCAGTCGCCATCTCGAGGCAATGTGGGATTCGATTGACACCCACTATCACTTCTCCGACGGCCACCTGAGAGGCGTCAAAGGCTATGAGTTTTACGCCAAGATGGAGAAGACCTACAGTAAGTTGCAGGCCGACGCCGAGGCGAAAGTCAAGGCCATCGAATTCTTCCGCAGCCTGCATGCGGCAGGAACTCCCGAGCAGGTGCTCGAGAAATTACGCTACATTCATCAGACCGTTGCGCTCGAACATGTCATCGCAACATTTGCGTTTGGCGGATTGCCCTACGCGAAACTCGAACGCAGCTTCAAGCTTTTCGCCGACAAGGTGTTGCCTGTATTAAAGAATGACCCAGCCTTCGCTTACCCGCATGATCAGATCGATGAGGCGCGGACCGGAGCGAGCAAGTAGCGGAAGCTGGACATCTGCGTATCAAAGATTTCGGCCCGGCGGCGGCGGGCCGAAATCATTTATAAGCGTGCCGAAGCATACGTGCGACAGGGCACTCCGAGTCGCGCCAAGCAGCGTTCGAAGGAGTTTCAGCTATGGGGTCTGGACCCGATTTCTCCGGTCTCGTCAATGAAACCTGGCTGGCGCGGCACCGCGAAGAAATTATTGAACCTGAGCTGCCGATCGTCGATCCGCATCATCATTTGTGGAATCGTGCAGGCAACGTTTACCTCTTTCCCGAGTTGCTCGCCGATCTCTCGAGTGGCCACAACATCCGCGCGACGGTCTTCGAGGAATGCGGTTCGATGTATCGAGCCAGCGGACCCGAGGAACTGCGCTCGCTGGGTGAGACCGAATTCGTTACGGGTGTGGCCGCGATGAGCGCGAGTGGCGGCTTCGGGCCGGCGCGGGCATGCGCTGCGATGGTTGGGAACGTCAATCTGGCGCTCGGATCGCGCGTTGAGTCGATCCTCCAGGCCCATCTCGCCGCCAGTGGCGGGCGCTTTCACGCAATCCGGTTTTCGACGGCATGGGATGCGGATGAACGCGTGCATAAGACCGTGCCGCGTGCGGGGATGCTCGCGGAGCCGCGCTTTCGTGAGGGCTTTCAATGTCTGGCCCGCTTCGGCCTGACCTTCGACGCATGGGTTTACCATCCGCAGTTGGGAGAGGTCGATGCGCTGGCCGCGGCTTTTCCCGATACACCGATCGTACTGAACCATTTCGGCAGCCCGATTCTGGGCGGCCCCAACGCCGCACGGACCGCCGAGGTGTTCGCCGAATGGCGCGCGGGGATGACCATGCTTGCGCGTCGCGGCAATGTTCACGTGAAGCTGGGCGCGCTTCCGGTACGGCGCTCGACCGACCGGCGGGCCGACCCTTCGCCACTGTCCTCGGAGGAGATAGCCACGGCATGGCGACCTTTTGTCGAGGTTTGTATCGAACAATTTGGCGCTGACCGCTGCATGTTCGAGAGCAATTTCCCGGTGCAAAAGCGCTGGTGCGGTTACGCGGTTTTGTGGAATGCCTGCAAGCGTCTGGCGGCTGGTGCTTCCGCTGATGAGAAGTCCACACTCTTCAGCACGACCGCCGCGCGGGTCTATCGCCTTCCGGCCGAATTGATTGCCCAAGCTTGATCAGCTAACTGCCGACTTTATCACCTGCGGATCGCGTAGCCGATGACGAATCGCGCAATTGCGACAACGGCATTATGGGACTGAGCGCACGAAGCACCGGGATTGCGCCGAAAAGGTTGATCACCAGCAAAATCGGACCGCGAATGGAGAACGGAAACCAGCGATAGTTGGAAACGGCTTTATTTGGTGGGCAGGGGCAGAATCGAACTGCCGACACGAAGATTTTCAGTCTTCTGCTCTACCGACTGAGCTACCTGCCCACTGACGTTTCACGCCGATTACATACGCGCGCAGCCTTTAATTGCTACCCGTCCGATGCGTCCGTTGCAAGCTATGCGTCGGTGGGCCGATGCGGGGTTGGTTAACGGGCCGGTAATGCGGCCACTCGCGCTTCGACCAGCTCGATAACCCGTGCTTCAAGATTCACGCCGTCGAGCGCGTCAACTTCCTGAATCCCAGTCGGGCTGGTGACGTTAACTTCGGTCAGATAATTGCCGATGATATCGAGGCCAACGAAATAAAGGCCGTCCCGTTGCAGCCGCGGCCGCATCATTCGGCAGATCTCACGATCACGCGCCGTTATTTCCGCTTTGACGCAATTGCCGCCAACGTGGATGTTGCCGCGATGCTCATCGGCGCGCGGCACCCGCAGAGTGCATCCGAGCGGTTCGCCATCGAGTACGATGAGGCGCTTGTCGCCCTCGCGAATCTCGGGCAAGTAGCGCTGGGCCATGATTGGCCGGGACTCGAAGCGAGTGACAGTTTCAAGTATCGCGTTAAGATTGCGGTCTTCCGCGCGCGCGAGAAAAACCCCCTCGCCGCCGTGTCCGTCGAGCGGCTTGACGATCATCTCGCCGCCCTGATCCGTCATGAATTTCTTCAGGCGTGCGATCTCATAAGTGACCAAGGTGGGTGGAATGGCGCCGGGGAAATTGAGCGCGTAAAGCTTTTCGTTGGCCTCACGCAGACCCGCGGGTGCGTTGATTACAAAGGTGCGGCGGCTGTCGGCCAGGCTGAGCAGCATCGTCGCGTACAGGTAGGCCGCGTCCGCTGGCGGGTCCTTGCGCATAAATATGGCGTCGAACGCCTCCAGCCGATGATCGGCGGGCTCGGCGAGAAAACGGAAGTGGGAAGTAGCGCGCATCACTTCGCAACGTCGTGCGCGACCGAAGGCCTGATGGCCGTGCGCGTACAAGTCGCCGATTTCGAGATGGTAAATCTCGTGACCGCGCCCATGCGACTCCAGCATGAAGACGAACGTGGTATCCTTATCGGGCAGGACATTTTGCAACGGGTCCATTACAAATGCGAATTTATACGTCACGCTTCAATTTTCCTTATCCAGTTCGTCAAGCGCACCGCTTATCTGGCTGAGCGCCGCGAGCGCGGCGGTCTCACTGCGCAACCGATTGACACCCAGCCCAGCCGGAATGAAACCGGCGGCGCGCATTGCCGCCTGCTCGGCGCAATCGAAATCGCCCTCTGGTCCGCAGGCGACGATGATTGTGGACGGCCGTGCCGCACGGACGATCGCGGCGGCTGGTTGGGCACCGGCCAGACACGTCAACGCGAGCGTTAGCGACGGAAGCCGGCGCACCATCGTACTCACGTCGCGAGCTTGCGCGACTATCAGGGCCTTCGCGCCGAGTGACTGTTTGGCGGCGGCAAGCGCCAGCCGATTCCATCGCGCGCGCCGCTCCGCGCCCGGGTAACGAGCAACCCCGCGTGAGCATAGCAAAGGCCACAATTCGGCGGCGCCCAGTTCCGCCGCTTTTTCCACCATGAAATCCATGCGTGGACCTTTGATTATCGCCGCGGCCAGAATGAGTTTAGCGCATAGGCGCGCGCTTTCGCGCGAGTGGATTTCCACCAGCCCGCAGGTTCTCTCATAAGCGATCAGCGACCCACCGTACTCGGCGCCGCCGGCTACCAGCAAGCGGATTTCGTCGCCCGCCTTTAGCCGCATCACATCGCGCATATGATGCAACTCCGCGCCGCTCACGCGTACCAGGTTACCGTTCAACGCGGAGGCATCGATCACGAAACGTGGGACGCGATTCATCGCCGCAGCACCAGCGCCGTCCATCCGCTATCGGTGCGCGAGTCAATTAGTGTCAACCGCGGCTGATAATGCCACAGCACATCGGCGGCTTCGCGCGCGAGAATGCCGGCAAGCACCAGATGTCCGCGAGGTGCCAGGTGGCTGATCAGCCCGGGAGCCATATCGATTAAGGTCGAGCTCAGGATATTCGCCGTGATTAAAGGATAGCTGCCGCGAACCCAGTCAAGCGGAGTGGAGGCAAAATTAATCCGCTCAGCGACAAGGTTGAGGCTGGCGTTTTCGCGCGCATTGTCGAGTGCGGCCGCGTCACAATCGATCGCGGTCACCTGATTTGCGCCGAGTTTGATCATCGCGAGCGCGAGAATACCGGAGCCGGTACCCACGTCGAGCGCGCGCCGCGGCTTGACCGTTTCATAAAGCTCCTCGAGCGCGCGCAGGACACCGTAAGTTGAGCGGTGATGGCCGGTGCCAAAGGCCTGTCCGGGCTGAATCACGATGGGAAGACGGGTGCCGTTGGTGGCGGCCACCGCCCACGGCGGCACGATCATGAAGCGGCGTCCGATCCGCATAGGGCGGAAGCGCGTTTGCCACTCCGTTGCCCAACCGGGGTCGGAAAGGCGCGCAAAATTATGGATGGTACATCCGGCTAGCTCGTTAACCGCCGCGACGCCCAGCCTCGCATTTGCGCGCGCGCTCGCCGGGGAGCCGGCAAAATAAACTTCGAGGTGAACTTTCCCCCTACGGGCGACGCCATTGGGCGATACCCTTTCCGCCAGCGCGCATCCAAGCGCGCCATGCTCGACCATGATAGCCGCCGCGTCGTCCGCCATCGCGGCGAGCGTTTCCACGACCACCTTTGTGTATGCCTGCGGTTTACGGCGCGCCGCGATCATTTCCGATACCCATGCACGGCGCGCGGCGATTGCGCAATACCCGCGCCACTCGGGCGACAATTATGATACGGAAAAAATGGTCTATGGTCCTGGCGACGCGTGGACACACGCATTGTCTACGCCAAACGGCCACGCGGTTCCTTTCGCGAGCCGCAGGTTACCCACAAGATGTTGAAAGTTGGTTCGGCCGCGATTGCCCCACGGCCGTCGGGATAGGAAACTCGCATGTTGACGCAGGCGCAAGTATCGTTGATATGCGGTGAGTGGATGACGCGGAGATGTTGATCATAGCCCATCGGGGAGCAAGCGGCCATTTCCCTGAGAATACGCTCTGTGCCTTCCGTGGCGCCCTCGAATGCGGCGCCGACATGTGCGAACTCGACGTTCACCTTACACGCGACGGCGCGCTCGCCGTCATCCATGACGATACGGCCGATCGCACGACCGACGGAATTGGGCCAGTTAAAGCGATGACTTTAGCCGAATTGAAGCGGCTCGACGCGGGCGGTCGCTTCCCGCAATTCAAAGGAGAGCGGGTGCCGACGCTGGATGAGGTCTTCTCCTTGTTGAGGGGCCGCTGCGCGCTGAATATCGAGCTCAAAGCGCCCGAGGTTGAAACCAGGGTCTGCGCTTGTGTCGGTGTTTACGACGCCTTCGACACTGCCATCGTATCGAGTTTCGATTGGGCGGCTTTGGCTCGCGTTAAGGACATTGACGGCCGTATACGGATTGGGTTGCTCGCCAAGCGCGGCGCGACGCGGATGCTGTCGGCAGCTGTGGCGATGGGTGCCGACGCGATTCATCCCCGCGTTGATTTCGTCAATCAGGCTCTCTGCGGTGCGGCGCATGAGCGCAACCTTGAGGTCCATGCGTGGACGGCGGATGATCCCGCGTTGATAGCGCGGCTGATCGCATGTGGCGTCGACGGCATCATGACCAACTATCCTGAGCGGCTGCGCGCATTGGTGGGGCGCTAAGCGTGCGCTTCGGGCAAGACAAGATTGAGGAAGTCAGAGCGCGCGCCGACATCGTCGAGATCGTCGGCGCGCAAGTGCGATTGCGGCGTGCTGGGCGTAATTTTATCGGTCTTTGCCCTTTTCACAATGAAAAGACGCCGTCGTTTACGGTCAACGCGGAGCGGGGATTCTTCCATTGTTTCGGATGTGGCGTGGGGGGCACCGTGTTCGACTTCGTGATGCGCGCGGAGGGCCTGAATTTTCCCGAAGCCCTGCAATCACTCGCCAATCGCTACCATATCGCGCTGCCGCTACAGGAACAGGGAGGACCCGCCGCCAGTGAGCGCGAGGCGATGACGCGAGCCAATCAAACCGCGGCCGAATTCTTCGCCCATGTCTTGTGGAATACTGACGACGGCGCGCTGGCGCGCGACTATCTGAAAAAACGCGGCATCATGAGCGCGACCGCCCGGCACTTTTTGCTTGGTTTCGCGCCCGCGCGGCCAGCCAATCTGACCGCCATTCTAAAAAAGCGCGGACTGGCCGAGGCGGGCCTGCGGCTCGGACTTACCCGCCAGGGCGCGAGCGAGTCCGCGAGCCGCGGCCAAAGTCAATTGGCGGGCGAGTCCGCGAGCCAAGGTCAGTCCGCGGGCGGCTCTTATTACGACATGTTCCGCGCACGCTTGATGTTCCCGATTCGCGACGCGCAAGGACGGGTCATCGCCTTTGGCGGGCGTGTGCTTGATCAGCGGCTGCCGAAGTACATCAACTCGCCGGAATCGCCGCTCTATTCGAAAGCGCGCGCACTCTATGGAATTTGCGAGGCGCGTCAGGCGATCGCGGCTGCCGATCGCGCGCTCGTGGTTGAGGGTTATCTCGACGCGATGGCGCTATGGCAGGCGGGTTTCAAGGAGACCGTTGCCACGCTCGGCACCGCGCTAACGACTGAGCAGTTGCGCATGCTGAGCCGCTATTCGCGCAATATCGTAGCCTGCTTCGACGGTGACGAAGCGGGGCGCAAGGCTTCGTTGCGCGCGCTGGAAGTTTTCCTGCAGGCGGGGCTCCTGGGCAAGGGAATTTTCATCCCGGCCGGTTATGACCCGGATACCCTGGTACGCGAGCGCGGCGCCGATGCGATGCGCGAATTGGTTGCGGCGTCCGAATTGCTGATTGATTACTTCATGCGTGAACAGGCGGCCGCCGCGCGCGAATCGCTGAGCGCACGCGCACGCGCGGCCGAGCGTGTTGCCGAGGTCTTAGCGAAGATTACCAACCCGTTTGAATTCGACCTGCTCGCGCGTAAGGCCGCCGGCACGCTCGGGGTGGGCGAGGAACTCTTGCGCAAGCAGGCCCGCCGCGGTTCGAAGATTGCCGCGGCCCACCGCACCGATTCGGCGCGGGCGACAGACTCGGCAGGCAAGCGCGATGCGGCCAGCGAGGCTGAAATTGGATTAATCGCGATCGCGCTGCGATTTCCGGAACTGCTCGCGGAAATCGCGGCGGATGCGCCCGCGAGCGCTTTCGATGACCGCCTGCTCGGCGCGATTCACGACGAAATCTTTAATGCCCGCGACCGCGTACTTGAAAGCGAGCTTCTCGGGCGGCTTACCGAGACTCAGCGTGAAGGCGTGAGCGCGCTGATGGTCGGCCCGTTGATGGAAGATGCAACCGCCGCGCGGGCGCTTGCTATCAGTTACGCGAATAGTATCGCGCGGCGTAATCGCGACCGCGCGGTTGTGGGACTGACGCGCTCGGCGGCAAGCGGCAACGAGCAGGACGCGATCAAAGCCGCGCAGGCCGTCATTGCCCTCAGACGACAAGCGCAAGGTCATTGACATTCGCTCATTCGGCAATCTCAATAATTCCCGGCTTGACGCATTGCCGGGGCTTAAAAATCCGACTCAAAGTTGGTATCATCAAGGCCGGCTTGATGAAATTCAGAGGGCCCATAGCTCAGCCCGGTTCAGAGCTGCCGGCTCATAACCGGCTGGTCCCAGGTTCAAATCCTGGTGGGCCCATATCATCAGAAGCATCGATTATCGCTGCCGCTTTTAAGCATCACCCATGTCCGGCCAACCGTTCCATGTTATCGCGGCAGTCGCTGAACGAGGCTTCCAGCGGAGGAAGAATTGCGTGAGGAGATAGCGCGGCTGATGAGCCTGCAAGCAATCGACCGCGAGTTGCGTGAACTCGAGGCGGCGCTTGCGGCCGTCGCCGAACGCGTTGACCAGCTTCGCGACCAAACCACCAAACAGCAGGACACCTTGGACACGCTGGTGCGGGAGGAACAGCAGACCGCCACCTCCCGGCGCCAGCTCGAAAGTGAGCTCGCCGACGGCGAAGCGCGCATCCGCAGCAAGCGGATGCGCCTGAATCAGGTGCGCACTGACAAGGAATTGCAGGCGCTCAGCCATGAGGTCGAGTCGCTCAAAGAAGGCAATCAACGCCTGGAAGCCGAATTGCTGGCCTTGATGGAGACGGCGGAACCGCGCGCGGCCCGGATCAAGGAGCTAACCGGCGAGTTGGCGCGGACGCGGACGGAATTGCTCGCCGCTGAAAAGGAAATTGCCGCGCAGGTCGAGGATCTCAAAGTCTCGATCGCCAAACAGCGGCTCGACCGCGACCTCATGGCAAAGGACGTCAACGGCCCCTTGTTGCAGCGCTATCAGATGATTTTCGAGCGCCGCAACGGTCTGGCTGTGGCTGAGGCAAAGACCGGCACCTGTCAGGGTTGTCGCATGCGCCTGCCGCCGCAGCTCTACAATGAGCTCCAGAAGCATCTGCAGATCCATTTTTGCCCCAATTGCCAACGCATTCTGTATTACGAAGGCTAAGAGACGTCGCCGCGGCGAGCGTGCGATGATAGACTAACGGGGCTGGAGTGGGCCGGGCGATCGCCCCAATTCGGGGAGGAAAGTCCGGGCTCCATAGGGCGGGGTGGCCGCTAACGGCGGCGCGGAGCGATCCGCGGAAAGTGGCACAGAAAAAATACCGCCCGCCATGGGTAAGGGTGAAAAGGCGGGGTAAGAGCCCACCGGCGCGCGAGTAATCGCACGCACATGTCAAACCCCACCCGGAGCAAGACCAAATAGGAGGAAGAGCTGCCCGCTCGCCAATCCTCGGGTATGGTCGCTTGAGCCGGCGGGTAATCGCCGGCCTAGAGGAATGATCGCCACCCGCAAGGGTACAGAACCCGGCTTATAGGCTCACTCCAGCCTTGCTTGCGGGCTCACGTATTGTCAGACGTTCAGGCAGCTCTATCGCTTGGCGGCGGACGACACGAGCAGCTCGTCGTGTGAATCCGCCAACGTCGGCGATAAAAGCTTTGGTAGTGCGTCAACGCACGGCTGAAATAAAGGGCCGGGCGCCGCGAGATTGCGCCCAGCCCTTTTGTCACCACTCAATCAAAGCTGCGGTAGCTTTTTAAAAGCGATCGGCAAGCACCAGGCCGTTGTTCAGTAAAAGATAGGTCTCCGGCTCCGCGAACGGCACGCTGATCCTGATGGGCAGAGCGCCCGCGGCCGGCAGTCCGTTCGATCCTAGCGCGTAAATGTCCACCGTGCCGCCATTAAACAACGGCGGCGGCGCGGGATTGGAATTTTCCACTTCCACGTAGAGCGCTACTGGCGCGTCGGTGAATTCTTCCGCCGGAAAGACCTGAATCGCATGCGAAAAGCCTGCCGGAATCGTTGGACCGGCGAATGATCCCAGGGCGGTCAATATCCCCGGCGTACTTACACCATAGGCGAAAATGTTGCCGTCGGTCAGATCGGTGCCATACGAAAAAGGCGCCTGTCCGGGATCGATGCCCAAGACGGAGTTCCCCGTCGCCACGTTCGCCGTTGGCACCGGATTGATGGTCCCATCAGTTTTGAGAGGGTACTGGTATATGGCAGGAGCACTGATCGTCGCCGAATAGGGTAGTAACCACAGGTTCGGTTCAGGTGTTACCAGCGGCGGCACCGGCCCACGTTTCTGATCCACCTTGCGGCTGAAGGCAAATTGCGGCAGGCATAATCCGGCTTGACAGGACAATGAGATGGTCTGCAGCAGCGTTCCGACCGAGCCGCTGTCCGTCACCGGATAAATTAGAAATGACGCCTGACCCACTGTCTGTTCGCTGACAAGATCGATGGTAGCAGCGAGGCCGGGCACCACATCGCCGTTTATTCCACCCACAAACCAACTGCCCGACGCCGGTAGTGCTACGCTCGAAGCCGCGGCCAATGTGCCATTGTCAGCTATGGTAAATGTGCTTAGCGTCTGCCCGGAACTGCCCCCAATGCCATACGCGAAGCTTGCGGGTGCGAGAGCTTGGTTGAGTATGGGGGTCGAGTTGATCGTCTGCAGAGGCGTGCCGCCGATCATACCGGCGTCATCAACGGGATAGACGTTGAGGCTGAACAAGGTCGGGTCCTCAGTTCCCCGATAGGTCCATACCACCACCGGCAAGAGATCAGGCAGGCTAGAGCCGGAGGGTATAAACGCGATCGGATCGGCTCCGGTTAATGTCACTGTGGTAGCCGTGCCGAGGTCCCCATCGTCTTCGATGGGATACTGATAAACGGTCGTGCTTCGCGCGCCCGGGGCGCCGGCTACATCCGTAACCCAGAGCATGTTGCTATCATAAATCCCGAACAGGTTTGCGGTGGCTGGTAGACCCGAAGCCAGTATCCCAAGTGACGTAAGCGTCTGCGTCTTGTCGCTGAAAGCATAGCCCCAAAGGTTTCCGGCCGCATCCAAGCCATAAGCGAAGTTGCCATCGATAGTGAATTCCAGATGGGCAAGTTCGGCTCCGGTCGTGACTGAACCCACTTGCGTGGTCGCTCCGGTCTTTACATCGGCCGCATATTCCTGAATCTCAGGAGACGCTACTCCGGGCCCACTGTTAAAGATAAAAATGCCGCCCGCCGCCACGCCGAACGGCGCGCCCGGCGCGGGGTTCGGCCCCGAGCTGGAAGAGCCGCCACACGCGGCCAAGCTTAGCGCGATGGCCAGCATCAAAAGTTTACCCGCCGCATCGAACCAACATTCCGTAAACCGCCGCATACCCTTTCCGCCTTCCTTCGGCAATTAACGCGTGCTCGCGACAATCAATTGCGCTGCATCAAATGATTTAACATCAATTCTCAGCTATTGCAGCCTCAGAATGATAAGTTCGAGTAATTTTCAGCTAGTTATGTGAGATTGCGATATAGAGTCAGTATGAACCTAAATTGACTAGATAAATGCGTGAGGTTTTGTGTATGCGAAATGTTTCCACGCCTGAAAAAGCGTGGGCAATTCGTCAGCCAATCAGGTTGGTTGAGATTTGAAGCGAAATTTGTAGACGGACGGCCGGTTAGTGATGGCGCTGAAGGCTTGATCCTGCGCTCAGCGGATGCCCTGCCGCCGATATTTGCGAACTCCGCTCTTCGGAGTCGCACAAGGCGTTTGAGGCCGCTGCCAAAAAGCGCTGCCCGGTATCAATTTCGGTCAAAATCGTCCCGAGCTTTGCCAACGTGCGCAAATCGCGCACTCCGGGAGCGATTTCCGGTGCGATCACCAGCCGGACGCGAGGAGGTAATTGTTCGGCGAAAGCGGCGGCGCGCATGACGGCGGATTTCTCCTGGCGCGCATATTCTTCGAGATACCCGATAAGCGCACCGAGCCCGGATGGCGCACCGGCGCCGAAGCGCGATCGCAGTGAAGCGATTTCCTCCAGATGCGCAGGGATGCGCCGCGGTGCCGCTCGCAACGCATCGAAGGTGGCTTCGCTGACGAGCCGATTCAAAACGATCGCGCCAAGCCTCAGCCCCTGGTTCTCCATCTGTTCGCGCAGATCGGAAGCCTCGCGGAGACGGTCCTCCTCCGCAGTCGTTACCAGTACGAAATGCACGTCAGGCGAGTGGAGCAGCGCGTCGGTCTTGTGCAGGCGCGCGACAATCTCGTTAACCGCGCCGGCCGCGGCGGAAAAAAACTCCGAAATCGCGGTCAGCGTCCGAACTCCGGCAAAACGCTCAAGCTCCCGTACCACGAACCGCGCGGCCCGGCCGGCCAGCGACAATGCGCGGTTTGGATGGGGCGTGAAGAGCCATTGCGCAGCGTGCGAATCCAAAAGCCGGATCAAATGAGCCGGCGCCTCGATGAATTCGAAGGCATGGCTGGCTGGCGGCGTGTCCACGATTTCCATTTCGAAGCGCGCGGCTTCATGCAGATCGTAAAGCTGTTCGAGCGCGGCATATGCTTCGGCGCCGGCGAAGCGCTCGGTCAGGCTTTGATAAAACGAATTGGCGAGAATTTGGCGGCGCGCGGCCGGTGTTTTGACAAAGCGCGCGACCAGTCCGTCCCAGGTGCGCTTCACGTCCAGCACCATCGCCCACAGCTTGAGCGAGGGATCCATCCCGGCGGCGCGCAGGCGGCGGGCGTCAAGCCGCGAGGGGCGCGCGCTCAGCTCAAGTCCGAGTGCGTCGCGCAAGCGCCGCGCCGGGTCAACGGTTACTACTCCAGTTTCGAGGTGACGCACGGCGGCGGCCACGCCGAGCGCGGCGGCGACCGTGGTTTTGCCGACGCCGCCTGGCCCGAGCACGATCAGCGTGGTGCCTTTTCCGAGGAGTTCCTTCACGCGCTTACCCACCATAGCATTGCGTGGCCTTCGGCGCATTTAACGAGCCTTCGCTGTCGGCTGTGGACAAAGATCGACAGCGGTTGACCGAGCGGTGGACAAAACTGAAGCCATTTGGTTCTGACCGCATGCTCGTCGGTAATACTATCGGCGGCAGGCTGGAGGAAGGGTGGCGACGATGCTGGTTGTGCTAATAGTTGCGAATCTATTGCTCACGATTGTGGTGATTGTATGTTTTTGGCGGATGCGCGCGGGGATGCGGCAGGCAATTGGTGGCGCGATCGAGCCACTGCGGCAATCGGTCTTTGAAATGTTCAACACCGCGATTGCGAACCTCGCCGTGCGGTTGGAACGCACCAACGGCGACCTGCGCCAGGAGCTGGCCGATCGCCTGGGCGGCGCCTTTCGTCAGATGCGCGACGCGGTTGACACGCAAATGTTGGCGGGGCGTACTGAGCAATCGCTGAGCCTTTCACAGGCGATTGAGCGGCTCGAAAACAAATTTGCCGGGCTTCAAGGCACCACTGAACAGGGCCTTGGCGTTTTTGCCGACCGTCAGGCCGGTTCGCTCAGAGAAGCCCGCTCGGAGCTGAGTAATTCGCTGGAACGCAGCGGCGCTACGTTAAAGGACGAACTCAGCGTCACCACGACCCGGATGCACGAGGCGCTCGAAGCGGTTCGCGCCAAGGTCGATGAGAAGCTGGAGCTTTCGGCGGTTCGGCAGAGTGAAGCGCTGGCGCGGATGCGGCAGGAATTGGCCGCTGCTCAGGAGCGTGGCGCCGCGGTGCTGAAAGGCGAACTCGCCAGTTTGATCGGCCAAACCCGCGAGAGCTTGGAGGCGATTCGAGGCGAGGTCGATCAGAAACTCCTGGCAATTAGCGACCAGGTGCGGAACAAGCTCGATCAAAACATCAAAGAGGGCTTTCGGCAGTTCGAAAAAGTCCAGGAGCATCTTCGCGCGGCGGAAGAGCAACTGCGCAACGTCAGTACGCTCGGCGCGTCCATCAATGACCTGAACAATTTGTTAAAGCTCCCGCATCTGCGCGGCCGCTTCGGCGAAGAGAGCCTGGAACGGCTGCTCGAGGATTTCCTGCCGGCCTCAATGTACGAACTGCAGGCGGCAGCCGGTAGCGACGGCCGCGGACGCGCCGACGCAATCATTAAATTTCCCGACCGCGTGCTGCCGATCGATGCCAAATTCCCGCGCGAACAGGTGCTGGCACTGTTCGAAACCTCCGACCCCGCGCAGACCGCCGCCGCGCGCGAAAACTTCGCGCGCGTGATGAAGGAGCAGGGGCGCCGCATCGCCACCTATATCCATCCCGAAAACGGCACGACCGATATGGCGCTGATGTATCTGCCCAGCGAAACGCTTTACATGGAGGCGGTGCTCAACGGTGAATTGGCCGAATGGCTCAACAAGCAGCACATTTTCCCCGTGTCGCCCAACACCCTGATCGTCACGCTGCAATCCATTCAGATGGTGTTCAAGATGTACCAGTTCGCCAAGAGCTACGAACGCGTGACTGAAGAATTGAAAAAAGCCCAGACCGCATTCGCTCGTTTCGAAGGCCGCTTTGACGATATCGGCAAATCTTTGGGCAAGGCGCAAGAGGCGTACGACGTCGCGCGCAACCATCTGAGCCGATATCGCACCAGGGTGATCGGCATGACCGGCGAGACGCCTCAATTGGAAGCCAACGACAACGGCCATTTCCCGCTCGCGGCGAAATAGGGTCCCGGTGGCGCTAGCGGAGCGCCAGTTTTTCAGGCGCTCAACTCGATCATCCGCTCGAGTGCGTCGCGCGCGCCGATGCGCACGTCATCGGGCAGTTCGATTTCGTAGCGCATGTTGCGCAGTGAATCGAGGGTGCCTTCCAACGTGATCATCTTCATATAGCGGCACAATTTGCAGGCTTTATAAAAATGCTTGTCGGGCAACTCCATCAACAGCCGATCCGACAGGCCGCATTCGGTGACGACCAGGAACTGGTCGGCCGCGCTCTCACGCGCATAACGCATCATCGCGCTGGTCGACAACACC
Source organism: Binataceae bacterium (SeqCode) (assembly GCA_050736615.1). Taxonomy (GTDB): domain Bacteria; phylum Desulfobacterota; class Binatia; order Binatales; family Binataceae; genus JBOHWJ01. Next base: position 45,065 of record JBOHWL010000050.1, read on the forward strand.
GCGTCCGCCAGCGCGAGCACATCCTTGCGGCATTCGGGATGCGCGATCACTTTGATGCCGGGGAGCGCGCGTTTGACCTTTTCCACTTCGGCCGGGGTTATCTGATGATGCACATAGCAGTTGCCGTCCCACGAAATGATGTGCTTGCGGGTTTGGCTCTGGACGTAATTGGCGAGATTCTGGTCGGGAACGAAGAGCACGTGGTCGGATTCGATTGCCTCGGCGATCCTGACCGCATTGGCCGAAGTGCAGCAGGCGTCGGATAGCGCCTTCACGTCGGCGGTGCAATTGACGTAAGAGATCACCTTCAAATCCGGATAAAGCCGCTTTAGTTCCTCTTTGCGCTCGGCCAACGCTTCGGCGGTAATACTTTCAGCCAGGGAGCATCCGGCGCGCATGTCGGGCAGCAGCACGGTCCGCCCCGGATTAAAGACCTTGGCGGTTTCAGCCATGAAATGCACGCCGCAGAACACAATCACCTCGGCCTCGCATACGTCGCGCGCCTTGCGCGCAAGCTCCAGCGAATCACCGATATAGTCGGCCACTTCGAAAATTTCCGGCCGCTGATAATTGTGCGCCAGCACCACCGCCTGACGCTCCCGCTTGAGCCGATTAATCTCGGCGATAAGCTCGGCGTAATGCTCGCAGGTGGCGGCGGTATAATCGTTATGGCCCAAGGGGCCGAGTTTGCGATGGAGTTCCGTTCCGGTAATCGAGGTCCGCATGTCCACTGTTGATGTCCTTCTTCGAAGCGGCCGTCGTAGCTGACGTTTTGATAACGATGACTTTGCGTCAATTCGACGCTTAGGTTACCAAGTTCCGCGCGGTCCTCGCAACCCGCGCATGGCAAACCGCACGCTATCTGGTAGGGTGCGAACGGGCGCCCGCCCGGTAAAGGAACGTTATCATGCATGAGGCATTGGACCGCGAAATCGTTGAGGCCGTACGCCGGTTTGTTGATCGCGACGTGATTCCGGCCGCGAGCGAATTGGAGCATCGCGATGAATATCCGCATCAGATGGTCGCGCGGATGAAGGAATTGGGGCTGTTCGGCGCAACGATTCCGACTTCTCACGGCGGACTTGGTCTGAGCTTCAGCACGTATGCGCGCATCATGGCGGAATTATCCCGCGGCTGGATGAGTCTGGCGGGCGTGATCAACAGCCATCTGATCATGGCCTACGTTATCGCCAACCATGGCACCGAGGAGCAGAAAAAACGTTTTCTGCCGAGTATGGCGGCCGGTGAAAAACGCGGCGGTCTAGGCCTTACGGAACCGCATGCGGGCAGCGATGTGCAATCGATTCGCACCACGGCGGTGCGCCGCGGCGACAGCTATGTGCTTTCCGGCAGCAAGATGTTTATCACCAACGCGCGCTACGGCACGATGCTCGCGGTCGCGGCCAAGACCAATCCGAAAGCCTCGCCCGCTTATCAAGGCATCAGCATGTTCGCGGTGGAAAAGAACGAGCGCGGTCCCAATGTGAGCCGCCAACTCAAGAAGCTGGGCTACAAGGGCATCGACACCTGCGAGGTGCTGCTCGAGGACCTCGAAGTGCCGGCCGATAACTTGATTGGCGGACGCGAAGGCGAGGGCTTCAAGCAGGTGATGAGCGCGCTCGAAGTCGGGCGCATCAATGTGGCCGCGCGCGCGGTGGGCGTCGGTCAGGCGGCCTTCGATAGCGCGATTCGGTATGCCCAGCAACGGACGGCCTTCGGCAAGCCGATCGCGCAACATCAGGCGGTCCAATTGATGTTGGCCGATATGGGCACGCGGCTGCGGGCGGCGCAACTGATGGTCGAAAACGCCGCGCAAAAGAAGGACGCGGGCGAACGCTGCGACGTCGAAGCCGGGATGGCGAAGCTGTTTGCCTCGGAAGCCTGCGCCAAGATTACGCTGGACGCGATGCGCGTGCTGGGCGGCTATGGCTATATGGCGGAGTTTCCGGTCGAGCGCTTTTATCGTGACGCGCCGCTGATGATGATCGGCGAGGGCACCAACGAGATCCAGGCGTTGGTGATCGCGCGCGGCCTACTCGCCCGCAATCCGGCATGAGGCGCGATTTATCTGAAAGTGACCATTTACGGACGGCGACCGGAATCTGCCGTCGCAAAATGGACAGGTTCTCCCAAAGTAAATTGCAAGAGCCGAGCGGCGGTCGCCAATTCGATATTTTGTCGGGCGGGGCGGCGCGAATCCTATCTGAATTCGCTTTAAGCCGAAATTAGGCCCCGCCGCACCAATCCAAATCGCCGAACGTAGTC
>JBOHWL010000051.1:0-26676 GCA_050736615.1 Binataceae bacterium (SeqCode)
GGTTCCGGCCGGTTCTGCTGATCGATTTGCCTCAATACTTCTTACTCCAAGGGACTTTGGCACTGGCCGCGAGCAGCCCTGCGCTCGACCCGGTGGCTGAGATAGTGACGATAACATTGTCTTCGAAATCGCTCACGCCGGTGTCGCTGACGATCCCGGCGGGGTCATTCAAGAAACTCTTTGGCCAGTATGTCTTCAGGGGCAAGGTTGGCAGCGTGAACGTGTTCGCACTGATAACGTCGCAGTTCAAGAACGGTTATGGTTTCCTGATCGAAGCCGACGGGCTGAGCCTGGCCGGAATCAGTAATCCGGTCACCGCGACCCTCCAGGTTGGATCGGACAGCGGCACCAAAAACGTCAGAGCGTTCATTATACAGTGACTATTGTCCGAGATTGAAATGGTAGTTTTCGTTAAGCAGTTTGCGAATGGGAGGCCAAGCGCGAGGGACATAACTCTCATCTCGCGACGCGACTTCCTCAAGGGTATCGGAACCGCGGGCGCGGTCATCCTGGCGCCGTGGGCAGCCGGGTGCGGTGGGGGCACCGAAACCCCACAGGGCGCGCAAAACTCGGTCGGTGCCCCGGCTCCCGGTTCGGATACCTATCGCTCGGCCGCCAAAGCGGGATTTGAGGTTCTTGTTAAGCAGTACAAGACGCCCGATATCTTCGCCGGTAGCTTTTGGTGGGGAGGCACCACTCTACATACTTGCCTCAATTATCTGGTCGCCGCAAAAGAGCAGGATGACCACCAGATTCTGCTCGCCGGCTTCGACGTTTACCAAGACTTGCTAAACAAAGACCAATGGTGGAAGGACGACTACGGCTGGTGGGGCATCGCCTTTGGCTTGGCCATCACGCAGCGGAGCCAGTTAGGTTACGCTGGAGCCCCTCATGACAAACTGTTCGATCAACTGCTGGAAGCGATGCAGTCCTGTTGGGAGCAACTCGAGGACAACTGGAGGAACACACGTTACAACATCCCGGTCGACGGCGGCACTTCGGATAACGCTGCCGCCAGCGCCGACATTCTTGGCGGCACGTTCAATAACTCCCCCGATTCCACCACTCCTCCGCTGAGCGGCAGGAACTGCGTCACCAACGAGGGATTCTGGATCCTCTCGCAGCGCCTCGCCCAATTGGTTCCCGGCGACCCAAAGTATTCGCAAATGGCCGCTGCCGAGAGTGCCTGGTTTGCGCAATGGCTGGCATTCCCACGGAACAATCCGGGACAAACGGGGATACTAAATGAGCTCGGACTGGTGCTGGAACGACCTACCGGAAGTAAAACTGACCCGGTCTGGTTCTGGTCAGGGGATCAGGGGCTGCTGATCCAGGCGCTTACGACCGGCGATCCGCAGGCTTCCGCAATCGCCCAAGCCGTAATGAAGAACATGACGGACCAGAGCGGCGTGGTGCACGAGAATTTGCAGTTCAAGGAATTCCCCGAGTTACAGCCATTCGAGGCGGATTGGGCCACCGGAAAGGGAATCCTTATGCGGAACCTGTTGCCGATTGTCTTGGCGGATCCAGCGTCCTATTCCAATTTTGTCGAAGTCAACGCCGCCGCAGTCTGGTGCAACCGCTCCAAAGCGAATCAGTTTACCTATAACTGGAACCCTCTCGCCACGAATGGCGAGCCGACAATTCTGCGCGTGACAGGCAAGAAAGACGAGCTTTGTGATCTAATCATGCAGGCGGCCGGCCAAGAGGCTCTCAACCTAGCTGTCTACATCGCACCCGATGAACCGATCACGTGTCCAGTAACCGCATGACTGAAGCGACGCTGGATTATCCGTTTCGGAAGTGTCGAGACAGCCAGAAAAATTCGTGAATGAACAGCGGAAGCTCACGGGTCGGGACGAGGCTGTTGCTTTGGCGACGAGCGCGATCCCGGTCAGACAAACAGGGCATTGGCCTTACCCCATGGAAGTATCCCGCCGATAGGTCAGTGTATGCCGGGAAAGACGGCAGGCATGAAGCAATCACGATTTAACGAAGAACAGAACATCGGGGTGCTGAAGGAGGGCGGAAGCGGGAGAGAAGGTCAGCGAGTGGTGCCGGCGGCACGGCATCACGGACGCGACCTTCTACACCTGGCGCAGCAAATACGGCGGCCTCGAGGTCTCTGAAATGCGGCGGCGGCAGCTCGGAGAAGAGAACCGTCGGCTGAAGTCGATCGTGGCCGACCAGGCGCATGCCTCGTTCAAGCGCCTGCGATCTACAGCCTCAGCAAATCCGATGGTACCTGCCCATTCGCCCAAGCTACGCAACCAGCGGCCTTGGTGCTTGGCATCATGATCATGCCGCTGGCGGGATGGACGCGACGCCGCACCGCGTGTATCGCCGCGTTGATGCTCGCGCTGATGATCGGCTCAGTAGGTTGCGGCCCGGATCATAACAGCACGCCTGCCGCCACCGCGCCTTCGTCAACCCGGAGCGTGACGGCGTTGACGGTGACACAGGGCGGCTCCGCGTCACCCGTGAGCGGGTTGCCCTTGAGACTGGGCAAAATCAGCCACCAGTACCCGCGCTATGGCGCGCACGGACGGAGCGCGCGCGCCCCGGAAATAATCACCGTGGGCGCTTTGCCGGGGGGCGGCGGGGGCCGCGCAACGGCGCCGCCGCCACGCGTCAGAAGGGATAGTTGATTCCTGAGAAGATCGCCAGGCCTTCACCACCTTCGCCGATATCGACGTAGCCGACCACGAATGGTTCGGCGATGCCGCGGAAACCGATGCCGCCGACCGTATGCGGGTCTTCGAAGGGATTCTGTGCCATCGAGTGCCACACGCGGCCGATATCGAGGAACGGCGCGAGCTCCAGAATGCCGTGGGTATTAAAGATGGTGGTTTCGAATATGCGGGTGCGCACCTCGAAATTGGCAACTCCGAGATTGTTGTCGATGAAGCGGCCGGCACCGTAGCCGCGCAGCGTCTGCTGGTCGTACAACAGACTTTCCTCGCCACCCAGGCGGCCCATGTCCCAGAATGGCGCCTCATTGCCCGACGGCATCCATTGCATATACAGGTGACCGGCCAGGGTTACCCGCGGGGTCACGGTATAGTAGCGATGGAGGGCGAAGCCGAAGCGGGTGTACGAAAACGAACTCATAAATCGGCGATCGGCGAACGAGCCATAAACGACGCCGAGCGTGCCATTGCGCGGAATTTCGATTGAATCGCGGGTGTCGTAGGTCAGCCGCAACTCGTTGAGAACCTCGCTGCCGCCGCCCACGCCTTTAACGTTGGGGAACACGTTAAATATGGTCGGGATTGAATTGAAGGCGCCGTTGAACAGGCGCACGTAGCGCGGCCGCTCAACTAGCGCCACTTGCAGCTCGCGGGTCAGATTAAGTCCCAGCAACGCCTGGAAATAAACCTGCTCGGTCGTGTAGTTGGTTTCCTGACCAAGGCGCGAGTTGTTGCCGATGCCGAAAAAGCGTTCAGTAGGGTCGCGCTCAAAGAAAAAGCGGCCATTGAATGACCACCATTTCTCGCGCGTGCGGCCGGTTGAATAAAGCAGATCAACGGTGCGCGCGATATTCTCCTGCGCCCCCAGAATCGCGTAGTACTGCGTGTCTTCCGAAGGATAACCGAAATAGCGGACGGCGCCACCCGCCCCCAGATCAGTGTTGTTGTTGATGTCCGGGGCGAAAATCTGATCGATATCGTTGTTCTGATTCTTGAACAAAGCGGCGAACAGAATGCCGTAAGTGACACCGCCATTGGGATTGGTCGCCACCTCGGGTACGGGGAAGAGTGTAAAAGGCCAGTTGTGCGGATCAAGGACCGATGGCCAGTTGTTCGGGTTGAACGCCGGTGACCAGGTTTGCGGCTGTAACAGAGTGAAAGCACGCGCGGGCACCGTCATAACGGCGGTCGCGATCAGCAGCATCAAGCTGGCGATAAGGCGTTTCATTGCGAATAATGTGTGCGGCCTTGCGCATCCGCTGCCGCAGGTATAGCCAGACAGATTTACAGTCTGATTAGGTTGGATCAACCAAGGCGGAAGAGTTTATCATTCTGCGCCACACGATGAATTCCAGGCGGTGTGGAACGTGCGTAAAGCATATCGTACCGGCATATAATCAGCCGCCCTTATGAGCAAGCTTCCGGGGCGGCCGAGCATCTTTCGCGCGGCGTGCACGGGGTAGCGGTTTTCGCTGGGCGGTAAAATGTGCAAGGATTCCGCAATAGAACCGGCAGCCACTAGGCGTCGCGCCTTCAAACTAGAAAGCCGCGCGGTGGATGCAATTTCAAGGAGGATCAGGCGATGGCCAATGTGGACGGCGGTGAACTGGTTGCGCGTATCTTGCGCGAAAACCGGTCGCGCTATTGTTTTGCGATCAACGGTGGACACCTTTTCCCCATCCTGGCTCAGTTGCGCAAGCACGAAGTCAAACTTATCCATATGCGCCATGAGCAGGCCACCGCTTATGCCGCCGACGCATACGCCCGCATGACGGGCGAGGCCGGCGTGTGCATGGTCACGGCGGGCTGCGGGCTGACCAACGCGGTTACCGGACTGTGTCTTGCCGCGAATACCAACAGCGCGGTGGTCTGTATCGCGGGACAGCATCCTAACACCGAGGATCATCAGGGTTCATTTCAGGAGGCTTACGGCTCCGATGTACTGCGCAGCTTTGCCAAGTACACCAAGCGCGTAACCGACTGGAGCACGATCGAGTTTGATATGCGTTTGGCGTTTCGCGAGGCGATTTCCCCTCCGCAAGGAGTTTCGCTGGTCGAAATCCCGCAAAACATTCTGTATCACCACGAGGCGGACGATAAGCGGCAGAAGAGCGGCGGGATGCGCTTTACCGCCGATGACGTGCGCTCAGCCGGCGATCCAGCCAAAATTGATCGCGCGGTCGAATTGATTCACGCCGCGGAACGCCCGCTGATCGCTGGTGGTGACGGACTGTTCTGGTCGCAGGCGGCGCCCGAGTTGAAGGAATTTGCCGAACTGACCTCGATTCCAGTCTATGCGCGTCGCGCGGGCCAGGGTTCGGTTTCGGAAGAGCATCCGCTGGCGGTTCGCGGTGCCTTCAAAAAACCTTTCACCGGCCGGGCTGACGTGGTGCTGACGCTGGGCTTCCGCTTCTGGAGCGGTGAGCATTTCGGCAAGCCGCCGACCTGGAGTGACAAGGCCAAATATATCCAGGTTGATCCGACTCCCGATCGTATCGGATGGCAGGTGCCGGCCGAGATCCCGATCGTGGGCGACCCCAAGCTGGTGCTGCGCCAGATGATCAACCGAATCAAAGAGCTGAAACTTGATTTCTCGAAAAATCGCGGCTCGAGCTGGGTCAAGGAACTTGCCGAAGTGCGGGCCAACTTCGAGCGGCAAGTGGCCGAATCAGCCAAGAAATTTGTCAACAACAGGCCGATTCATCCCTCGCGCCTGACGCGCGATCTGGTTTCGGTGCTCGACAAGAACGCGACCGTGGTAATCGACAGCTTCACGCTCTCGGGCTGGATGAGCCAGAATTTTGTCTGCCGCTTCCCGGGGCAGGTGATTGACGCGGGGCCACTGGCGCCAGTGGGTCACGGCTTCGGCATGGGCATCGGCGTGCAATTGGCGCGGCCGGGCGCGCAGGTGGCGTTGGTGATGGGCGACGGCGGCCTCGGTATCGGCGGCTTCGATTTGGAAACCGCGGCACGCTACAAGCTGCCGATCGTCTGTGTGCTGTGGAACAACAGCTCATGGGGGCCGAGCTTCGAGTCGATGCCGTTGCTCAAAGATCGCACCGACCCGTTCAACATGCTGCAGGATATCCGTTACGACAAAGTGTTCGCCGAGATGGGCTGCCATGGCGAGCAGGTCGAAAATCCCGACGACATCGTGCCGGCGCTCGAGCGGGCATTCAAATCGGGCAAGACCTCGCTAATCAACGTGATCGGCGACAAGACCGTGGGCCATCCGACTTTGGGCGGCAATCTGTTGGGCTCGACGGGCTCGGACTAAGCCGCGTTTAATGATGAAGCTGGCGGCGGTGATTGGCGCGTTCGCAATCATCGCCGCCAGCATGTTAGCCGCCTGCAATCCCAACCATAAGATCGCGTTCTCGTGCCCTCCGGGCGCGCAAATGCGCGGTGCGCCGCCGCCGCGGAGCGACGAAATCTGGTGCCAGAAAACCGTTAATGGGCGGCCGGTCAAGGATGGACCTTTCGTCGTATTCAACGACAATGGCGGGAAAATGATTGAAGGCAACTACGTCGATGGCAAGCAGGACGGCGTCTGGACCATGCGCTATTTGAACGGCCAGCGCGAAGCAATCGACCATTACCGCGACGGTGTCCAGAACGGCCTGCACATCAGTTGGTATGCCGACGGTGTCAAGGCGATCGAAGGTGAATATCGCGATGGCAAACGCGAGGGCGTGTGGACGCGCTGGGATCCCAATGGCTTACGCGCCATCAAGCAGCGTTATCGCGACGGCAAAAAGGTTTCGTGAGCATAGCGCCGCGTCGCGATCTCAACCGCAAGCGATCGGTGTAGCGGATAAAGCTTACGGGGCGACGGCGCTGACCGTTATCGCATCCACGGCGATCGCCGGCACGTAATAGACCTCGGCGGAGCCCCATACCAGCGCTGGTTGCGAGCGGCGCGCCAACGCGAGCGGCCGTGCAAAAATCTGCTCGATATTGGCGTTAATGCGCAAACAGTTGGGCGCCAGCGGCGCGCCCAGGCGTCCTCCCTCGATCACGTGGGAGTCGCCGCTAATGGTGCAGGTGAAATCGCCCGCCCGCTGACCGTTGATCGGATACGTATACCATACGCGCCCGACGTAAAGGCCGTTGCCGACCGCCGTGAGCATTTCGCCTTCGCTCACGCCGCCACGGGCGCTCATGACGACGTTGGTGCCCGTCGCACTCGGGCGCGCGTCGAAGCGGCGTGCGACGCTCTCGCCGAGGCGATAGGCGCTGCGCGGAGGGAAGACGAGTCCGTCGCCGACGGATGCGCTGCCGAGTTTTTCGTTACGAGCGGCGTCGGTCAGCAGCCGATGCGTGTCGTAGAAGGTTGATAGCAAGCCGGTCAGACGGCCGTTTTCGATAAGCCTGGTTTCACCCGCCGGCAGCCCTTCGCAGGTGAGACGGCGCCGCAAAGCGCCGCTTTTTGTCAGCGGATCATCTTTGAGACTCAAGCGCTCATCCATCACCTGGCATCCAAAGCGGCCGTAGTATGCCGACGTGGCGGCTTGAAACGCATGAGTCGTGAGCGACGGCAGCACCATGTAATTGACGATCTCGGCGAGCGGTTGTGGAGCGAACACGACGCGGTAAGCGCCGGGGGCGGCGCGCTCGCCGTCACGCAGCTTGAGCGCGCGCGCGACCGCTTCACGGCCAAGCCGCCGGCTCGCTTGGTTCATGTGTTCGAGCGACGAGCCGAGCGCGGTCGCCGTGCCTTTGGCGCCGAGCGCTTCGATCAGCGCGGTTACCGACGAGCTGAAGTATGCGCTCTCATCGCCGCGGATATCGAAGCCGGAGCCGCCGAGCGCGATTCGATCACGTATCAATGAAAGATCGCCGCCAATCACCAGCCCCGGCCGCGCCAGCTTACACGATTTGAAAGCGTCGAGCGCGCCGCCGATAATTCTCCACGCCGCCGCTGCCAGACCGGCGTCGCCCACGCGCATCAAGGCTCCGGCGCCGGCCGTCTTCGGGAGCTTGTGCGCGTCGCGCGGCAATCCGGGGAAATGAGGATCGCTCACCAACGACTGGCGCGCGCGTACCAGCATCGCGTGTAATGCTTCCACACTAAGATCGCCGGCGCACGAGGCCGAACCAGTCTGATGAGCATCGTTTCGCATCACGATGCGCAGGGCGAAACCATCGGCGTTAAGCGATTTGAATTCCTCGACGCCGCGCGACGGAATTTCCGAAGTGTAATTGAGACGTGCGACGCGATGTTCCGAACTGGAGCAATAGATTTCAAAAGCCGCGAGATCTTTTTCGCGCGCGAGCGTCCGAATGCCTTCACGAATGAAGCCCTTGAGTTCACTCTCCGTGCGCATCGTCAGCACCGCTTCCTAATGCGCCATGCGCGCGCGTGAGCGCAGCGTCGGTCCGCCATTGGACATGCGCTTGACCTGCATCGGCTGACCCTTGCCACAGTTCGGAATGGCGATGAGGCGCAGGTCGTTTCCAACCGCGTCCACGTTGAGGAAGAATTGTTTCGAATCGCCCATAACGCTGCCGGCGCGATAAAGGCGGCCAAGCCGTCCGTGCTCGATGTCATAAACGCGGCGCGCCGAAATGCGGAAATTCTCGCGCGACTCGGCGATCGACGGCGTCAGATGGCCGCATACGTAATAGCCGTGCGCGACCTCGCTGATAATGCGTTCGGGCGGCGTTTCACCGGGCATGAAGAAGGTATTGGACATGCGAACCAACGGCACATGATAGGCCTCGCTCGCGCGCGCGGAACCGTTGGCTTCAACTCCCAGGGCGGCGGCGGTGGCGCGCGAGTTAATAAAGCCGCGAAACACGCCGCCTTCGATGTGCGTCATGCGGCGGCCGGGCGTGCCCTCGTGATCATAACGATAATGGCCGTAGCCATTGAGGGTCGGATCCGAGCATGCGCTTAGCAATGACGCGGCGACCTGCTGCTCCAGCTCGCTGTTTTCCAGCGAACGGAGAAACCAGCTTCGGCCGGCATAAGCCGCTTCCATTTTGAGCGCGCGATCAGCCTCACAGGGATGACCGATGATCTCGTGCGCGACCAGCGCATTGAAATGCGGATCGGTGACAATCACGACTTCATGATCGGGCGGCTTGAGCACGGGAGCACGCGCCAGTTCGCGCGCCTCGTTAGCCAATCCGAGGGTAAAGCTGGGCAGGTCGGGATTTGGCATCAACTCGTCGTGCCAACCGTCACTGAGGCATTCGAAGCCGCGCTGCTGGCCGATCGTGTCGTAATTTTCCTGATGTCCGTCACCGCTTTGCGCGACCACGTAACAATCGCCCTGTGAGATGGCGAACGCCTGTGAAATCAGCGCACCGGCGCTGTTGATAAACAGTTCGTGGCGCAGCTCCGCGCTGGCCGCCACCACGTTGTAGGCGATTTCCGCACCCAGCGCGCGGATTTGCGCCGAGGCTTCGCGGCATAGGCGGCTGACCTCGCCTTGATCGAGACCGCGCGGGTCACGTTTGAACGTAGCCGAGACCTCATCGCGGATAGTCGAGGGGGTTGGCGCAGCCCATCGCGTCAGCGCGTCGGCGCGGTGCAGCTTTATCAGCCCCGCCTTTTCACGCGCACTATGGCGCGCGCGGAGATAAGCTTGTTCGAGGCCGTCAACCAGCGCCGTCATCAGTTTGGCCGGCCGCAACGCGAGCCTGCCAACCTCGGCGCCGGTGTAGCCCCAGGCGAACACGCCCGGCCTTGCGACGCATTGCACGGTCACGCCGAAGGCGGCGTTTTGATTTTCGGAACTCCCGCGTTCATTGCCGTCGGTGGCGCTGGCTGAGCGGCTGAAGACCACTTCAAAGCGCATGTCGGCATGGACGGCACCGCGACGAGTGCGGATAAAGCGCGTGAGGGCGGCCTCGCCGTTATCTTTAAGAAATCCGATCGCTTCGAACAGGTCTGTGGAGCTAGCCATGCTTTAACGCAATTTGCGGACTTTCCCTGAAATGCGGCTCGTGAACCGTATGCTTGAAAGGCGGCTCGCAGACTAGCTTCCTCGGATCGCTGTGCTCGTTTCGTTCAGGCTAATGCGCTCGCTTCGGATCCGCTATTGGCTATGTCCGCCGTATCGCAGCGTAACCATAGCTTACTGCGAACAGCGCCGCGAGCAGCGCGACGATGGTCGGCCCGGTCGGGAAATCGAGCCAGTAGGAAGCGAATACGCCGGCGATGGTTGCCGCCAGCCCCAGGATCGTGGCAATCACGAAAGTGGAACCAAGACGGGTGGCAAAACAGAGCGCGGCGGCGCCAGGAGCCACCAGCAGGGTAAAGGTGAGCAGCGCGCCGACACCGCGAATCGCGATCGCGACAGCAACGCCGAGGGCGACATAAAAGATGGTGTTCCAAAAATTGACGTGGATGCCGAGCGAATGCGCCATATCCGGATCATAGGCGGCAATCAGAAATTCCTTGGCGGCAAAGAACTGTAACGCGCCGATCAGCCCAAAGGCGATTATCATCACCCACAGCAGCGATTGCGGCACGGTCAGGATGTTGCCGAACAGAACGTTGAGAATAGCGCCCTCGCCGCGCGGCGATTTTACGATCAGCAACACCGCGGCGGCGGAACCGGCCGCGTAAAGCAGCCCAATTAGCGCCTCCAGTGGAAGCCGGGGTGCGTCGGCGGCGCGCGAAAAGCCCAGGAAGGTCAGCACGGTCAAGGCCAGCGCGACGGTAAACGGCTCGATCTGCAACAGGATTGCCACCGCAACCCCGGCCGAGGAAATTTCCGCCACCGCCGCGCCGACAAAGACGATCCTCCTTAGCACCACGTACACGCTCAGCGGCGCCAGTCCGAGCGCGACCAGGATGCCGGCGAATAGCGTGTCGCGCATGAACGGGATGGTGAGCAGGTCCATCAGGATTCGTAAGCCCGCGCGAGACTGGAGGGTGCCAGCATTTCGTCTTTCGCACCCACCATCAGCGTGCCGCCGCGCGTGATCAATGCGACACGCCGGGCGAAATTCTCGACCGCGCTCATCAGATGAGTGACAAACACAATAGTGGCCAATTGATCGCGCAGATCGAGCAATAGCTCCATGATGGCCCGTTCGGACGGCAAATCCATGCCGTTGGTGGGCTCGTCCAGAAGCAGCAGGTCCGGACGTCCCGCCAGCGCACGCGCAATCAGGACACGCTGCTGCTGTCCGCCAGAGAGTTCACGATACGGTCGTCCGGCGCGCGGCTCCATTCCGGTGCGTTTCAAACATTCATGCGCGATTTCAAAATCCACGCGGCGCGGCCGCCGCAATGTGCCGATCATCCCAAAACGGCCCATCACGGCCACTTCGAGCGCAGATAACGGGAAATGAGGATCGAGCCGCTCACGCTGCGGCACGTAGCCGATACGCAGTGGAAGGCCGTTGGATGGGCTCATCTCAATTATTCCGGCGAGCGGCCGCAGCAGGCCTAGCAGTGCCTTTAACAGCGTCGTTTTGCCCGACCCGTTGGGTCCCATCACGCCCATGAAGTCGCCGCGTTGAATAACCAAATCGAAATTGCTCAGAATCACGCGCCGGCCATATCCGAGCGTGACCCCGTGTGCGCGCACCAGTTCACTTGGCATGTGTGCTTAGCGCGCCGGCGACGCGCGAGACGATATAGTCAATCATCGAAATATAGTCCTTCTGCTGGGGAGTTCCGCCAACGTCGATATACAAATTGAGGTACGGCACGCCGCACTGGGCACTAATCAGCCGCGCGATCGACTGGTCATAATAAGGCTCGGTCACGATCAGCTTGACCTTCTGTTCCTTACAGACATTGATTACCTGCTCGAGACGTGCCGGGGATGGGACGAAACCCGGTTTTTCCTCGATAGTCTCGGGCACGTGGAGATCGAACGCCTGGGCGAAGTAATCCCACGACTCATGATAAGGGATGATTTTGTCGCCCTTGTAAGGAGCCATCTCCGCGCCCCATTTGCGCTCGGCGGCGGCAAGCCGTGTATCGAAAACCGCTAGATTTTGCGCGAAGTACGCCTTATCCGAGGGATCAACATAGGCAAGCGCGTTGAAAATGTTATGCGCCATGATGCGCGCGTCGTTCGGATTCAGTTGAAAATGCGGATTGCCGTAAGGGTGGATGTCACCAAAGCTGTAATCGACGCGGCCTTTGGGAATGTCCAGCAACGGAACCTGGTACGAGACCTGCGCCTTGACCAGATTCGGATTGTTAGCCTCATTGACGAGGTCGCGCGCCCAGTCCTCAAGCCCCAGTCCGATCTGGATAAAGAGCAGGGCCTGGTGGATCTTGAATAGATCGCTCGGCCGTGGCTGGTAGAGGTCGGCGTTGAAGCCTTCCGGCACCAACGCCTGCGCTTTGACGCGGTCGCCGCCGACCGCCTGAGCCAGCGAGGCCAGATCAGTGGTGGTAGTGACCACGCGGATCGGACCCGAGGCGCGCGCGATGCCGCGCGCCGTCATGGTCACGGACATCGCGATTAGGACAATCAGCGCTGAGCGAAAGTATCGATTCATCCTGGTCCTATTCCAGAGGTTTGAGATTACCCAGTGAGAAAGTCGCCTGAAGGAAAAATTGATTGGCGGCGCGTTCGGGCCCGCTTGGAGTCGTATGGGTATATTGAAGGCGCAGCCGCGTGTTGTCCGAAACGAAGTAGGTCAAAATCGGCGACAGCCCGGCTTCGGTGCCGCGCGCGACATCGGGCCGATCGGCGATATCGATGAGAGCGGCGGCGTGCCAGCGCAGCCAGAAGTTATAGTCGAGCAAAGTATAGAAACCGCGCTTGATGCCGTGGTTGCCGACGCCTTGAGCCTCGTCGAGCAGGCCTTCGAGATCCCAGGTCCAGATATGCCGTTGGTCGGGTGCGTACTGAATTTGCAAAAAAGGGTCTTCCAGATAATTCTGGCCGCCCGGACCAGGCCCGCCCGCCATGCTGACGCCACCACTGAGAAATCCCGACTGGAACAGGTCGCGCGAATAAATCAGGGTACCCATGTAAGCGAAGTCGAAATTCTGGCCATCGTGACGATCGAACGCGACAGTATTCACGCCGCTCAGCATATTCAGGTCGGCCTTAATGTTGGCTTCCCAGGGATTGGGGATGTATCCGGTCAGGTCCACGCCGGGCTCGACAAACCCGTCGGGGCTGATATAGCGGGCAAGCGCCTGTGGCCGATTGACCATAGGTAGCTGGAATGTGTCGAGTTGATTGATCAAGCCGAACACCGGCCGGAATTGTCCCGCGCGCAACGACAGATCGTACGGCAGCTTATTGAAGACGAGATAAGCTTCTTCGATATCGAAGGGCCCATTGGCTGGCTTGTCGATGGAAATCTGCGCGTTGGTATATGGATCGATGGGTGAGAACAGGATTATCTGGGTGTCGCGTGCGCTGAATTTGTCCGCGGCGGGATTGTAGCGCGGATCGCCTTCGTGGAAATCACTTTGCTGAAACAGCAAGTCGCCAACCGCGCCGATATCCGGAATAAACACCTTCGGTACGCCTTGCACACTCGGGATAATCACGCCTGAACCTTGCGGCACCTGTGCCGCTCGATAACTGGGCGCTTGCGGATTCGATACAGGGCCGGGCAGCAGGCCCTTGAGCGCTTGCCCCATGGTCTCGCCGTTGGATGGCGTGCTCAGCGGCAGCGGCACGCCGGCGGGCGTGACACCTGGCGGCGGAGTACCGGCGCCGCCATTGGCGGCGACTTGCGCCTCGGTATGTCCGCCACTGGCGCTAAGTTTGGCCGCAACCGGTGGTCTGGCGCTGTTGGCGGTCGGGCGTGCGTTCACTCGCCGTTCGAGCGCGTCCAGCCGTTTTTGCATCGTCCGCATTTGCGCGCGCATCGCGCGCACTTCCTTGATCAAATCCGCATTGCTCGTGGCGTCCGCCGATCGACTGGAAGCCCCCGCGCTTGCCGCGACCGTGCCGACTATCAGCACGGTGATTGCCAGGCTTGCGCACTTGCGCATAATGCCCGCTCCTGTTTGCCCGGCGATCGAGTCGTAGTGGACGCCCGCGCCCACTCGATGAGGGGCGTTTCGCGTGTTTAGTCCACCGCGTCCGCAGCCTCTTGCTAACCTATCGAGACCGCTCGATCGCTAAATCCTGGATATCGAAATGACAGGCCCGGCGTCAGGCGGATGCCGGAGGGGCGCGCATCAGGCTGGCGATAATGGGAGCGAATCTGGAGCCGCCCGGCCTTGCAATCCGAACGGTCCGACTCTCGCAGTGCGGTCGAGCAAGGTTGAATTGGGTCGCCGGATTAACCGGCGCGTGAAAGACGAGAAGGCAAAGAGCGCACGGGCCATTATCGTGGATGACATCAGCATGTGTGGCGATCTGATGAGAGCGGCCGCGCCGATGATAATGCGCCACCGCAAGCAACTGCGCAGCGAGGATCAGGACGACGGCGCCATACGCAACCGCGCGACGCCCGCCCGCCATCATCGCCGCGCTGGGATGCGGCCGCTTTATCCGGCGGTCGCCGCTCAGATGATGCCTTCTTGCTTCAGTTTTTCCAGCGCGGCGGCATCCAAGCCCAGCATTGCTTGATAAACCTCCACGTTATGCTGTCCCAATAGCGGCGCGCTGGTCACTTCGACCGGCGAGTTTTCGAGTCTGACCGGACATCCGGGCATGGTGAACTTCCCGCGCACCGGATGGTCGACCGTGACGATCATGCCGCGCTCGCGCATATGTGGATCGTTGAGCAGTTCGACACTGTCCAGCACCGCGCCACAAGGTACGCCGGCCCCGCCCAAAACCTTCATTGCCTCATGCTTGGTACGCTGGCCGGTCCATTTCTCGATAATCGCGGTAAGGTCCTCCATATGGACCTGCCGTTCCTTGCGATCTTTGAAGCGTGGGTCCTGAGGAATTTCGGGATGCCCGATGGTTTTGCAGAGCGCCTCCCACATTTCGGGCGAGGTGCAAATTATAAACACGTAATCGTTGTCGCCGCCGGGCGCGCACTTGAAAACGTCACCGACCGCGCCACTACCCAGGCGATTACCACGTCGCGGCGTGGGTTGATGGGTGATGTAGGTATCCATCATTGGCACGCGCACGAAATTCAGCACCGCCTCCTGCATCGCGACCTCGACCTTCTGACCCTTGCCGGTGCGCTCGCGCTGAATATAGGCGGCCAGCACGCCGCAGGCCGCATGCACTCCCGTACCGGTATCGCCGATGGTCGGGCCGGGTTTGAGCGGCGGCGAGCCTGGGAAGCCTGTCAGCGCCATCGCGCCGCCGGTAGCCTGCGCAATCATGTCGAAGCTCTTGAATTTGCTGTAGGGTCCGAAAGTGCCGAAACCCTTGACGGTCAGGTAGATGAGCCGCGGATTGATTTCGCGCAGGCGTTCGTAACCGAGGCCGAGACCTTCAAGCGTGCCGAGCGAATAGTTCTCCGACAGAATATCGACTTGTTTCACCAGGTCGAGGAACATCTCCCGGCCGTGCGGAGACTTGAGATTGAGCGTGATGCTGCGCTTGTTGGTATTGAGCAGCATGAAATAATGCGAATCGACGCCCGGCTTTTCGGTTAAAATCCAACGTCCCTGCTCGCCCATTTTGGGCGGTTCGAGCTTGATCACGTCGGCGCCGAGCCACGCCAGCATCTCGGTGCATGACGTGCCCGCCTCAAATTGCGTGAGGTCCAGCACTTTTACCCCGGCTAACGCTTTATCCATGGAGGTAACCCTCGGCCTAAGCGATGCGTTGCGCCCTGTCGGTTTCGATTGCAAGGCGCTTGTCTTTGATTCTTGTAACTCCGGGCACCCGTAATAGGCAAGCCAGATGCTCATCTCGCCGGTCGGTCATCCCGATGCGCTTAAATGGCGGTGCGTGCGATGATAAATTAATCGGAACCGCGTAATGCGCGTGGCCGGATGAGTTATGTCCCAGGGCTTTGCGAAAATCTGCGCTATCCGCGAGGAGCTCAATCGTATTTTCCTCGAACGTGGCGAGTTGATCGATGGCGCCCTATGCGCGCTGCTGTCGGCCAGTCATGTGCTGGTGATTGGGCCGCCCGGTACGGCCAAATCGATGCTCGCCGACGAATTGTGCCGGCGCATCGTGGGTGCCAGCTATTTTCAATGGCTGCTCACCAAATTTTCAACGCCGGAGGAAATTTTCGGCGCGGTCAGTCTCAAGGGACTCGAGCAGGACGACTACCGTCGAGTGACGGATCATAAGCTGCCGCAAGCCCACATCGCCTTTCTCGATGAAATTTTCAAAGCCAATTCTTCGATCCTGAACGCCCTTTTGACGGTTATCAACGAGCGCGTATTTCACAACGGCCGTGAACGGCAGACGGTGCCGTTGGTTACGATGTTCGGTGCGTCCAACGAGCTGCCGGACGAGGACGAGCTCACCGCGCTTTACGACCGCTTCATGCTGCGCTTCATGGTCGATTATATCGGCGAGGATTTCCGCTTCCTGAAAATGCTCGAAGGCGTGGAAGCGGCCGCGCGCACGGTCATTAGCTTCGCCGAGCTGGAGCAACTTCGCGCGGAAGCCCGGCAGGTGACGTTGCCCGGCGCTATTATGCGGAGCCTGGCGGAATTGCGCCGCGCGCTCGCCGCGCAGCAGATAATTGCTTCGGATCGGCGTTGGCGCAATTCGCTGGCGATTGTACGTGCACACGCCTTCATTGCGGGACGTAATCAAGCCGGGGAAGACGACTTGACGTTCCTCGAACACGTGCTGTGGAAGGATCCGGAGGAGCTGCCCAAGGTTCGCGACGCGATTCGCCGCCTGGTCAAAGGCTATGAGGACGAAGCGCGCGAGTTGTTGATCCAGGGTCAGGAATTACGCGATTACGCCGAGCGCGGATGGGAAAGTGACGAATTGAAAAAGCGCGCGCAAATCGAAGCGCACACCAAGTTGGCCAATATCCTGGTGAAATTCGACAACCTGATGCGCGAGGCGGCTGATAACGGACGCGAGCTCGGCACCATCGCGGCAATGCGTTCCAAAGTCAAGGACATCCAGGACGCGATGTTGCGCTTGGGCCTTTAAAGCGCACGACGGCGATGCCGGCTGAGGAATCAACGCCCGCTATCGTGTTGCGCGCGCGCGACTATGCCGACGCCGATCGTATCGTCACCCTGCTGACGCGCAATCAGGGCAAGTTAAGCGGCATCGCCAAGGGCGCCAAGGCCTCGCGCAAGCGCTTTGAACGCAAGCTCGAACCGTTTTCGCAGGTGATGCTATATTTTCGCCGGCGTCCGCATGGCCAACTGGTGTTTATCACCCGTGCCGAGCGCGGCGATTTGCCACCCGCTCCGCTCGAGGACGATCTCGCCAAAATCGCACTGGGCAGCTACATGCTCGAGCTGGCAGAGGCGCTCACCTCCGAAGCGGCTGAAGCCGCCGCCGCGTACGAGGCGCTGACTGGCGCAATTGCCGCGATGAGCGCGGCGATTGCGAGCAATGCCCTGCGGCAGGCCTACGAACTGCGCATGCTGAGCGCTACTGGTTTCGGCCTGGAGTTCGCGCACTGCCGTGCTTGTGCCGCCCCGGTGGGCGCGGACGGCGCCAGTGCCTATTTCGTTGCGTCGCGTGGCGGCGTGATTTGCCAGCGCTGCCGTCCAGCCGCTGAAGGTGGCGTCAGGCTGGGCGCGGCCGGGGCCGCCGCACTGGCGCAACTGGCACACTCGCCCCTGGGCTCCGCTGCCACATTGCCGTGTGCCGGCGAGGACGGACGTCTTGCGATCGCGCGGTATCTCGCGACGATTCTCGATCGTAAGCTACGCTCACTCGATTTCCTCAATTCCATCCTGTGATTTGTCATACACGTTGAGCCGCAGACGCTGAATTTATCCGAGTCGGGCGATTGGCCAGGGCGCAGTAAACGTCTTGATAGCTGGCATGACAATTGATCTAAACTGCTCGCGGCGGTTTTGGATGTTGCGGTATGAGGATCTGCTGGAGGGGGTCTTGTTTGGAATGGAATTGGTGAAAGTGACGGCGACCAATGAATTCGAATTGGACATGAGCCGGAGAACCGCGCGGCGCCGCAATCGATGGACCCGACGAATCGTTTGCTCAGCATTAGCTTTGTTGGGCGGTGTCGAGCATTACGACACGCCGCGCCGTTCAATCGACCGTCAATTGCAACAGGATTGGCCGGCATCCGAATAAAGGACGCACCCTCAGGCGGGCGCACGGCAAAGCGTGGGCGCGATAATTGCGCTCCCTGATGTTCCGCGAAGCGATCGCAAATGGGGCATGAGAGCGGCGGTTTGTCACTCCCGGCGTGGCAAAATGACGACTTCGCTCTGACGTATTGCAGGATCCAGGCGCATCAGGTAAGCGGGTAATCCGTTGCCGTCAATCGCGACATTGGTGCGGCCGTCGCAGCGGCATCGCGCGACCAGTCCGTCGTTGATGCGCACGAAGCGGTTGAGATTGAGCGCGGCCGTATGCGCTTGATCATGGGGCACCCACAAATCCACCGCGCCGCGCCCGATCTTCACGCCGGAAATCATGGGCTCTCCCGCCACGGTGGTGTTTACCAGTATCCAATGACGAAAGGCGCTCGGGCCCATCGCTCGCACGTGCGAATACTGACGCGAGAGCACGGAAATCGCTGGTGAAATCGTGCGACGCGAATGCCGGTTGGGTCGGTTCACCATGTTCCAGATGCGCCGTGTCCAGTGTTCCGTGAGTTGCGCATCGGCGCCAGGATGGGACTGGTAGTCAATGAGCGCGGTTTCGGCGCGAACGAAGTCACCAGCCCGCAGCGCCGCGTCCACTTCGCTGGCGTCGTCGGCGCGCTCCTCCGTATCGATGCGGTTAAGGATCGGAGCACTGTGGCTGTCATGATTATACATCGCCGTCGCGCAGGCCTGATGCTGGCTCGCGAGGTCGTAGGCTGGCGCGCCAATTTCAAATTCCGTCAGGCACAGCCCGTCCAGGACCTTGCGTCTTTGCGATCCGGACAGATGGCCCGCCGATTGATCGGCAATCAGCAATTCTTGATGCGCGCCGGCGTATTGATGTGCGGCGATATCACGCTGGGCAGCGTCCAACGCGGCGTTCGAACAGCCGATCAAGCCGGCCCCAAATAGCACCAGCAGAGCCCGCCCAAACTTAGACATCGCCCGTGCCACGGGGTCGCGAGACAGGCGTGCGGTTCGGTCCTGACGATTCATGCTACTGGCGCTGTCCGGTGATAACAGAACTAAATCGCCGAGGCGAGCCCGGTCCGCAATTTAAAACGGTGTCGATTTTTCGCTGAATTCGAGCGGACGAAGTGTGGCGGACGGCCTCGCGGGGAGGGCAACGTTTCGAATTGCCATCCCCGCGAATAGCTTCAGTATAAAGCCATCGAAAACCCTGGCCGTCCGGTTGGTGTTATGGACGAATCTCGCCCTCCGGCGTATGCATCGCCTCGCTCCGCTGATGCAGACGACGCAGCCGTTCATACTCGTAGTGCTCGGAGCGCTCGCGCATCGCCAGCGGCTCGCCCATCGGCATCACCTCTTGCATCGTGGTCGCGTTGTAGACCTCGGCGAAGGAGCCGTAAAACGCGCATAGTCCGGCGATCAAGGCGAAGATGCCGCCGATCAAGCCGATTATGTCGACACCCGTGAACAGGCTGATGGCGAACAACTCCAGCGCAATAAAGAACGCCGCTAGCGTCGCGTTGAACGTGGCCGATTCGTTGAACGAGGCGAACCACAGGTAGAGCACCACGAATCCGGTCACCACGAACACCATACCCGTGCTGATGCTGAACAGGCCTAGCGCCGGCGCCGCGCCGTGAGCCGGGGTGACAAAGCTCATATGGCTCATGCTGATCCACCCGTAGAACACGCCCACGAATGAGAAGGTGGTGGCGGCCAGCGCGTCGCCATAAGCGAAGCTCCAGATGCCGGCGAGAAATTCCGCCACCCCGCCAAACATCAGCGCCTGCGCGAAGTAGGGCGCCCACGCTCCGCGAGTCTCGAAGATCACGGCGAAGCCCACCAGAAATGTGGTTGCTCCGAACGCCGCCAATCCCAAAGGGATCGGCGTGGCGATACCTTTGACTTTCCCTGGTCTATACATACTTACCTCCAGGCGCATAGCGCGCCAAAAAAGTCAGCTTGTGATGAAAGAGATGTAAACGCGAACGCGTCAAGGTCGTGACCATCGGGATTCGAGGTTGCACAGGATTGGTCGTTGTCGGTAGCTCTATATATTTTGACGAATTCCTACCGCGTGTCTATTCATCGCGCCCGTTATTTTAAGCCGTTCTTGATTAATCCACCCCGCGCCCGATCGCCCAGCGCAGTATCGCATAGGTTGGCATCTTTTGGCTAAAAGGAAGCACGATTTGAGCGCGAATTAAAGTGATTCGACTTAGATCGAGCGGCTTTCGGGCTTCTCACTCGAAATATGATTCATAAGTAAGCATTCCGGCGGTTTATGTCTCATATGGAGACAGGGCCGGCGACACATAACTTTTGCCGTCGCCAGCTTAGCTGCGGAAATCATAGCGGGATGAAACGGTCTTCGATGGCATGGAGTCTGCACCTAGCGCTTTCATTCGCGATTCAACCAAACGCGCGTGGTGTTGATGACGAAATGTGGATGTTTGTGAATACGGTGCAGCCATCGGCAACGGCGATTAACCCGCGCGCAAATACTATTGCACATCGGCCGGATAGGGAAACGAATAGTCATTTCAGCTATCCGGAAAAATCATCGAAGGGTTTTGTGAATGGCAATTTCGGAAGTCGCGATCGTTTGGAAATATCGAACATTCGACGGGAGGAAAGTGAATGAACTGGACGGCAAGAGTTTACCTGAGGCTGCGTGAAAAGGCCACGGAAATGATGCGGCGCGATTTGTCGCAAGGGCAGACTATGACCGAATACGCATTGATTCTGGCCGCGGTCGCGGTCGTCGTCTATGCGACGTACACCACCATGGGCGGGGCGATCACCACCAAGATCAGCGCCATCGATACCGCGTTGGGCGCGTGATCTGTATTGGCCAACTCAAAGTGAAGAGTTGAGGAATGTGAGTGGCGGGTTTTAGTTCACGACCGTCGGCGGCGGGCATCGCCTTGCGAATCCAGATCGTGGGCGAAAGCGAGGCGGCGCGGCGGGCGGTGAAGGAGGCGTTGGCGGCGGCGACTGAAGTGCCGCCGCTCGAGGTGATGGAAGTGACGCCGGCGGACGCGATGGAGCAGACGGCGGCGGCGCCGGACCTGGCGATGGTGGTGTTCGAAGCCAACGAAGCCCCATCGCTGGGTTATCTGCAGGCGCAGGCGGAACGGGTGCCGCGGCCGTTATTGTGCGGGCTCTTGCCGGAGCCGGTGACGCCGCTGATGCGGCGGGCGTTGCGCGCGGGCGCGGACGAATTGATGTTCATGCCGTTGGCGGAGGCCGACGTGGTGCGCACGCTGCTCAAAGTGACCGAAACGCGCCATCGGTCGGAGCGGCGCGAGGGCGGCGCAGGTGTGGTTTTTTCCGTAACGAGTTTGGCCGGCGGCGCCGGCGTCACCACCGTGAGCGGCAATCTGGCGCTGGCGCTGCGCGGTCAGCTCGACCAGCGCGTCGGGTTGATTGATTTGGCGTTGCAAAGTGGCGGGCTCGGAATGTTTCTGCGTCTTGATCCGCAGCAATCGATCACGTCGCTGGATGATGCCAGGCGGCTCGATTCTATCCGGCTCGAAGCGGCCCTGACCAAGCATGGTTCCGGGGTTTATCTGCTGGCGGCGCCCCGCCAGATCGAGGACTCAGAACGGCTCAACGGCGAGATGGTGGCAACGGTGCTGGCGCTGATGCGCCAGCTCTTTGACTTTGTGGTGGTGGATTGTGGCCGCCATGTGGACGACAAGGTGCTGGCCGCTTGGGAGCATTCGGACGAGGTGCTGTACGTCCTCGACCAGGCGTTGACGGCCGCGCGCGCGGCGGCGCGCTTCGTCGAGATGTTCCGGCGCTTGAAGCTGCGTGAGAGCAACCCGCGCCTGGTGCTCAACCGCTATGATTCGCACAGCTCGATTTCGCTCGATCATCTCAATGCGGCCCTGCCCGCTCGCATCTTCGCGCGCATTCCGCGCGACCGACGCGCGCTCGAACGCGCGCAGATGCGCGGTCAGGAGCTCAAACAAGGCAACTCGGTGATGATGCGCGCGACCGAAGAGCTGGCACGGCGGCTGGCGCTGAGCCACAAACCGCCGCCGCGGCGCGGCGCGGGTTTGAAAGCCCGGCTGTTGGGCGTTGTGGGCGCGCGTGCCTGAGCGGATTTGTCTTTTAACCAATAAACCCCGCGCCTTTTACGGACCGACGGCGCGCGGGTGGGAAAGCGCAATCGATGAGACTGGTCGAACGGCTGTCACAGCAAAAAATCGGCAATGGCGTCGCACCCGAGTCGGGCGGCTCACTGATTGGCGGCGTGTTCAAGCGTCGCGACGAACTAGCCGAAAATTCGCAGCGGCTCAAAATCAAAGTGCATAATCGGCTGCTCGAAACGGTGGATATTTCCAAGCTCGACGCACTCGAGCCGTCGATGGTCGCGAGCAAGGTGACTGGCGCGATCAACGACACGCTCGACGACGAAGGGCGCCTGTTGACTGATCTTGACCGCGCGCGGCTGGTCAGTGAAATCAAAAACGAATTGCTCGGGCTGGGGCCGCTTGAGCCGCTGCTGCACGACGACGAAATCACCGACATTCTGGTCAACGGCCATGCGCAGGTCTACGTCGAAAAACGCGGCAAGCTGCAACCGGCCGAAGTCACCTTTCAGGATGATCAGCATTTAATGCTGATCATCGACCGCATCGTCTCGCAGGTGGGCCGGCGCGTGGACGAGGCCTCGCCGATGGTGGATGCGCGGCTGCGCGACGGTTCGCGTATCAACGCGATCATCGCGCCGCTGGCGCTCGATGGTCCAGCGCTGTCCATCCGGCGTTTTGGCAAACGCCGTTACGACATAGAAGCATTGGTCGAAAAGGCGAGCATCACGCGCGAGATGGTGGATTTTCTGCGGGCGATCGTGAGCGCGCGCCTCAACATTATCGTGTGCGGCGGCACTGGCTCGGGCAAGACCACGATGCTCAATTGCCTGTCGGCTTTCGTGCCTGAAAACGAGCGCATCGTTACGATTGAGGATTCCGCCGAATTGATGTTGCAGCAGCCGCACGTGGTGCGGCTGGAAACGCGGCCAGCCAATCTCGAGGGGAAGGGCGAAATCACGCAGCGCGACCTGGTCAAAAACTGCCTGCGGATGCGTCCCGACCGGATCATTTTGGGCGAGGTGCGCGGAGCCGAGGTATTCGACATGCTGCAGGCGATGTCGACCGGCCATGACGGCTCGATTGCCACAATTCACGCCAACAGCCCGCGCGAATCGATCGGCCGGTTGGAAATGATGATGCTGCTCGGCGGCTTCTCGATTCCGCAGCGCGCCATGCGCCAGCAGATTGCGTCGGCCGTCAACATCGTGGTGCATGTCAGCCGGATGGTCGATGGCACGCGCAAGGTGATGAAGATCTCCGAGATCAGCGGGATGGAAGGCGAAACCATCATGATGCAGGACCTGTTCGAGTTCACGCGTACCGGGGTTGATGGCGACGGACGTGTGACTGGGCATTTCCGTTCCACCGGCGTACGTTCGTGCTACGCGCAGCAGATCGAGACGGCCGGCTTTAAGCTTGAACCCGCGCGCATGTCGCGCACAGAACCGCGTTAGCGCGGCGGTATCCGGGAGCGGCATGGATTTCCTCCTCGCCAGCGGCATCTTCGCGCTCGTGCTCACCATATTTCTGGTGATCTTCAGCGGTGGACGCCGGAGCGGCCACACCTACGAGTTGCTCCAGCAAATCACGCGCGCCTCGGACGAAGCTGAGACGGCGCTGATGCGCACCGATCGGCGCCCCTCCGCGGACCCCGGCGCCGAGATGCTGGGCTTTATCTACCGGATGCATTTGTTGCGGCGGTTCGAAGAAAGCATGTGGCAGGCGGGGCTGTACGTGCGGATTTCGGAGATGCTGCTCATCGTGGTCCTGTTGTTCGGCGCGGGTGTGGCGGGCGGCGAGACCTTCGTCGGCGACCCGGTGCTGGCGTTGGGGGTGGGAGTGGGACTGGCGACGCTGCCGTTTGTGTACGTGCGCATTCGGCGCAAGCGCCGGCTTCGGGCCTTCGCGATGCAACTGCCGTTCGCCCTCGATTTGATCAAATCGTCTTTGGAAGCGGGTCATTCGCTGCTGCGGGCGGTGCAGGTGCTGGTGCAGGAATTCAGCGACCCCATCAGTGGCGAAGTGCGCACTGTGTTGGAGCAGGCGAGGCTCGGGATGACCCTGCCGCGCGCGTTCGAGGAGATGCTCAAGCGGGTGCCGGAGGACGACCTCAGGCTGCTGGTGATTGCGGTGAAGGTGCAGAGCGAAGTCGGGAGCAGCCTGGCGCAGATTGTCGGCCGCCTTTCCGAAATTGTGCGGACGCGCCAACGGCTGCAGGCGCAAATTCGCAGCATGACGGCGCAGTCGCGCATGAGCGGCATGATCGTGGGCCTGTTGCCGATCATCGTACTCGGCGCCTTCAGCGTAGTGCAGCCGAGCTATGTGGAAATGTTGTTTCACGACCCAAGCGGGATTCTGGCCCTGAAGATCGCGACTGGACTGGATCTCATGGCGTTCCTGACAATTCGGCGGATTTTGCGGGTCGATTACTGAGATGACTCCGTGGGGCGCCGCCCTGACGATTTTCTGCCTGCTGGGCGCCGCCGCGACCTCGCTTTACGTGGGTTTTTATGGCAGCCAGCGAGCCTTTCAGGACCGTTTCGATGAAATGGCGCTGAAACTGCGCGCGGCCAGTGAGGCCAATCCTCTGGACGAGAGCGGCACGCCGGAAAATTTCACCCGAACGGTGCTGCGCTGGGCGATGGCGCGGGTGCCGCGCCCGAAGAGCCATACGCCGGCGGTTGAAAAGCTCACCGCCACGCTGGTCCGGGCCGGCTATTTGCGAGCAAACGCGGTGCGGACGTTCCAGGCGATTCGCCTCCTTGCGATTATGGCCGGCACGCTGTTGGGCTTAATCGCCGGATTATGTTTGGCGAAGGACCGCGCCCAGGTGATGATGGCGGCGGTGGTGGGCGCGGCGATCGGCGCTTATGCTCCCGGCTTTTATCTCAAGAAGCGTGCGATCAAACGTCAAAAGATCATCGCCCGTGAATTATCCGATGTGCTCGATTTGCTGGTGGTGTGTGTTGACGCCGGGCTGGGTCTGTTTGAAGCGATCAAGGTTGTGGGCGAGGAGACCGAACAACAGGGTCAGGAGATTGGCGGCGAGCTTTCGTTAGTCGCCGGCGAGGCGGCGGCCGGACTCAGCCTGGGGCAAGCGCTGCGCAACCTCGCCCATCGCACGGCGGTCGAGGACGTGCGCCCGCTGGCCGCCACGCTGATTCAAAGCGAGCAACTCGGGGCGCAGATAGGACCGGCGCTGCGCTCCAGTTCGGACGCGATGCGCGCGCGGCGGCGGATTAAGGCGGAAGAGGCGGCGCAAAAAAGCACCATTAAAATTCTATTTCCCCTCGTTCTCTTCATCCTTCCGGCGATGCTGCTGGTGATCATCGCCCCCGCGATTATTCAGGCGATGCGCACGTTGCATTAGGCCCGGTTCGAACCGTGTGCGGGCACTCTTGACCCGAAATGACTCGTGCCATAGCGATCGGGTATGGCGGACGAGGAGTTCAGGAAGCAACGCGCGCTGGAGCTATGGAATGAAGGCGCGGCTCATCAGATGCGGGGTGATTTGGCCGGCGCGGTCGCACTCTACACGCGTTCGATTGAGCTTTATCCGACGGCCGAGGCCTACACGTTTCGCGGATGGGCCTATCGTTTTCTCGGGCGTCTCGACGACGCCATTGAGGAATGCAAGCAGGCGATCGCAATCGATCCGTCCTTCGGCAATCCCTACAATGATATCGGCGCCTATCTGATCGCCAAAGGTGAGTTCGCCGCGGCGGTGGAATGGCTGGAAAAAGCCAAACGCGCGCCGCGGTATGAACCGCGCCATTTTCCCTACATGAATCTGGGACGCCTCTATGCCGGGCAAGGGATGGTGTTGCGCGCGATCGAGGAATTCGAGCAGGCGCTCAAAATCGAACCGGGCGAGCCCAATTGTATGGAGATGCTCGCGCGCCTGCGCGGGCTGCTGAATTAGTCATACAGGTGAGTTCCAAAATGATACTGAAAGCAGGCGGCCTCGCGCCCGATTTCACCGCGACCACCAATGAAGGCAAATCGCTGACTCTCTCCAGCCTGCGCGGCCATAAGGTGCTGCTATGGTTTTTTCCCGAAGCGGGCACGCCTGGATGCACCGCCGAGGGCTGCGGCTTTCGTGATCATCGCGAGTATTACGCGGAAAATGACGTGAAGGTGATTGGTATCAGCTTCGACTCGGTCGAAGATAACGCGGCCTTCGCGCGCAAGTATGGCTTCGATTTCCTTCTGCTCAGCGATACCAGCCGTCAAATCGGAATTGCCTATGGCGCCTGCGATGATCCCAAGTCGCGATATCCGGAACGGATCAGCTTTCTGATCGGCGAGGATGGAAGGATCGCGCGGGTGTATGACCAGGTTAACCCTCGCGATCATCCGGCGCGGGTGTTGGCGGATTTGCTGGGGGTTTGAGATTCGGCGCTCCTCGCGATTCGATTCTGGCACAAAATGGCGCCATCGGGATGGCAAAGCGTCCGTTTTTTGTCAGCTAGAACTGGGGCATTCGCTGAGGCATGGCTGATTCGGGCTGGATTCGCCCACGTTCCTGACGCCCCTGGCCGTGGCCTGTGGCTTGCTTCATGACCTCGCGGATGCGCAATCATTTGCGAAACTAAATTCGCGCTGAACCGAGGTTCGCTCTAACCTCGCTCAAGCGCATACCCTTGAGGCCAAACATTGGATTCTGAACGAATCGAGCCACGTGACTTCATATCCTCGACGGATGCGGCGGGAGACCATGACGACTTGCTTGAAATCGCGGCATTGTGCGAGGGCAGCGAGAATGTGGGGGGGATGGTGGTGCGGT
>JBOHWL010000052.1:0-24758 GCA_050736615.1 Binataceae bacterium (SeqCode)
CGCAGACTCGCCTGCTCGCTTCGCCTTCGGCTTGCGCTAATGCACTCGGATGACAAAATTAAGGCACCTCCTCGTAAGCAGCCGTCAGTTCAATAGCGCTAAAAATTCACAAGCTCTTCAGAATGACAGAATCACCCCTGCGCAGGCCTTCCCTACATGTTCTCGACGATAGCCTTGCCGAACTCTGAGCATTTGAGCAGCTTGGCCCCGGTCATCAGGCGCTCAAAATCATAAGTCACGGTCTTGTTCGCAATCGTTCGCTCGATTCCGCGAATAATCCCGTCGGCCACCTCCTGCCATCCCATATGCTCGAACATCAGCACGCCTGACAGGATAAGCGAGCCCGGGTTGACCTTGTCCTGGTTGGCGTACTTGGGCGCGGTGCCGTGCGTCGCCTCGAAAATGGCGTGGCCGGTGACGTAGTTGATATTGGCGCCAGGAGCGATGCCGATGCCGCCGACCTGGGCCGCCAGCGCGTCCGATATATAATCACCGTTCAGATTCATGGTGGCGACCACGTCAAATTCATCGGGACGCGTCAGGATCTGCTGCAAGGTGATATCGGCAATATTGTCTCTGACCAGAATCTGGCCGGCCGGCGGCTTGCCGTTGCAGTCGTCCCAGCCGACCGCGCGTCCCTGGTATTCGCGCCGGGTCAGCGCATAGCCCCAGTCGCGGAAGGCGCCTTCGGTGAACTTCATAATGTTGCCCTTATGCACCATGGTCACACTCTTGCGCTTGTGCGCGATGGCGTAATCGAGGGCGGCGCGAATCAGGCGTTCGGAACCTTCGCGCGAGACCGGCTTGATACCGATGCCAGAGGTCTTGGGGAAGCGAATCTTATTGACGCCCATATCCTCTTCGAGGAACCTAATGACCTTCTTGGCCTCGGGCGTTTCCGCAGCCCATTCGACCCCGGCATAAATGTCTTCGGTATTTTCGCGGAAAATGACGACGTCGCATTTGTCCGGATTTTTGACCGGGCTGGGCACGCCTTTGAAATAGCGCACCGGCCGCAGGCAGACGTAAAGATCGAGCAGTTGCCGCAGGGCGACGTTGAGCGAGCGGATACCGCCGCCGACCGGCGTGGTCAGCGGACCCTTGATTCCAACCAGGTATTCTCTGAAGGCGTCAACCGTCTCATCGAGCAACCAGGTGTTGTGCAGGTCGTAGGCCTTCTGCCCCGCAAAGACTTCCATCCAAGCGATTTTGCGTTTGCCACCGTAACTCTTCTCGACCGCGTGATCGAAGACGTACTGCGACGCGCGCCAGATATCCGGACCGGTGCCGTCACCTTCGATAAAGGGCAGGATGGGTTGCTCGGGGACGTGGAGCTTGCCGTTTTCCAGCCGGATTTTCTCGCCTTGGGAGGGAATTTTGATGTGTTTGAATGCCATCTGCCTTACACCCGCTTGTGAGGGCGCATGAGTGGAAACCTGTTACGCCCGAAGGTCATCAATTTTCGTCATCATATAACAAAGCGCCGCGCATTAGCGAAGCCGCAGGGCTCACCGGAGAATGTCCGCGCAAGTCTTAATCTGTCATTCCGAGCGCACTAGCGTAGCCGCAGGCGGAGCGAAGCGGAGCCGAGCGAACGAGTCCGCGAGTCGCGTCCAGGGTCACGAGTCTGCGAGGTGCGTTCAGGAAGCGGCGAATCCCGGAAATCTGTGCGTTTTCTGAGATTCTATCCGGGATTTCTCGCTGCGGCAGCCTCCGCTCCGTCGGAAGTTCGTGCCGACGGCCGCGGCTGACGCCTGCCGCACGTGATTGCTATACTGCGCTCGTCGTCCTCAAAAAATGACGTTTGGAGTTCCGGCATGGATTTCAGGTACACCCCCGAAGAAGAGGCCTGGCGCGCACAGATTCATTCCTGGCTTGAGAGAACCTCAACCGAAGTGTTCGGCCGCGGCCGCGACGGTGGTTTGGGAGCCTCGACCGCAAGCCTGCTCGACGTGGGCGACGATTCCCGCTGGCAGCGCCTGCTCGAATACCATCGTCGGCTCTATGAGGCCGGTTATGCCGCCTTGCATTGGCCTAAGGAATATGGCGGCGGCGGCGCGGATTTGATGCAACAGGCGATATACCAGGATGAAGTGCTGAGTTTCGCGCTGCCGCTCTACGGCGCCAATCAACTCGCGATTGACCGTATCGGGCCGACGCTGATGTTCATGGGCACGGAGGCACAGAAAAAGCGTTACCTCCGTAAGATGCTCTCGGCCGAGGAAATCTGGTGCCAGGGCTATTCAGAACCCAACGCCGGTTCCGATTTGGCCGGGCTGCAAACGCGCGCCGTGCTCGACGGCGACGACTTTATAATCAACGGGCAGAAAGTATGGACCAGCCTCGCCCGTCGCGCCCATATGCAAGTTTTGCTGGTGCGCACCGATCCGCAGGCGCCCAAGCATAAGGGCATCTCCTATCTGTTGGTCGATATGAAAACGCCGGGTATCACCGTGCGTCCATTGGTACAGATCACCGGCGAGGCGGGCTTCAACGAAGTTTTTTACGACAACGTGCGCGTACCGAAAGAAAATCTGGTGGGCGAACTCAACGGCGGCTGGCAGGTCTCCATCGCGACGTTAATGTACGAGCGGTTGTCGGGCGGCACGCGCCATCCGGTCGAACGGACGATTAGTGAACTGCTTGAGCTTTCACAGCAGGTCGATTTTGCAGGCGTGCCCGCTCATCGACATCCCTACATTCGTCAGAAACTGTCACAATTCGCGATCGAGTCGCGATGTCTGCGGCTCAGCCGCTATCGTTCGCTGAGTGCGCAATTGAAAGGAAAAATCCCCGGACCGGAAAGCTCGTTCGGCAAGCTCTTCGCCACGGAACTCAATCTGCGCGTGGCGATGTTCGCCGACGAGATGTTGGGTTTGTTCGGTACGCTTGATAAGGATTCGCCGGGCGCGCTTGAAGGCGGCCGCTGGATGCAGCGCGTGATCGCCGCGCGCGGACTTACGATCGCGGCCGGTTCCAGCGAAATCCAGCACAACATTATCGGCGAGCGCGTACTCAAATTGCCCAAGGGCTAGCGGAGCGGCGAAGCGAGCACACCCGTGAAGCGCGGCGAAACGAGCGAGCGAGTCGGCGAGCCGCGTTTGGAGTCAGGAGTCCGCGAGCTGTGTTAAGATTAAGCCCGAGCGACAATTTCACATCGGGCGCCGCGGTGGGTTTGAATCGAATATGGAAACCATCATGGCTGTTGAACATCAGGAAATCATTCTCAAAGCTGGTCGGGGACGGATCTTTTATCCCGCGCTGGGCGACGGCTCTGGAGAACTCGCCATAGTAGGCGCGAGTTACGGCGCACGCGGACGCGGCGCGCATATCGGCTACACCCTTGTCGACTCGCCCTATGGACGGATGTTGGTCGCCACCACCGCCGATGGTCTCTGCTGGCTGAGCCTCGGCGAATCCGACGCGCATATGGAGTCTGAATTGCGCGGCGACTATCCGGAGGCGCACGTCGAGCGCGACGACAGTGATGATGCCATCTCGCGGCTGGTGCTTGATTACCTAAGCGGCACCACTAGCGCGATTGAGCTGCCGCTTGATATCCGCGCAACCCCGTTTCAGGCGGCGGTATGGCGCGAGTTGTGCGCGATTCCGCGTGGCATGACGCGATCCTACGGCGAGATCGCGCGGCGCTTGAACCGGCCTGACGCACCGCGCGCGGTTGGTCACGCAGTCGGCTCGAATCCGATTTCAATTTTCATCCCGTGTCATCGCGCGGTCGGCAGCAATGGTTCTTTGACCGGCTATCGCTGGGGGCTTGCGATCAAGCGCAAACTGCTGAATGCCGAGGGTGCCAGCGTTACGGGGCTGAGAAATCCGCATGGTCAGGGATCACTGAAGCTGAACAATCGTCTGAGCTAAGAGGCCAACGACGCCAGCTTGCGCGGGCCGTGCTTTTCTTCAAGATCGTAGTTGAGATGATAAAGCTCCCACTCGACGCCATCGGGATCAACGACCCAGAATTTGCTCTGATTCGCATAACAGCAGTTAACGTTTAGCTGTTCACGCACCGCGATCCCGGCGGCTTTCACCCGTTGCAGATGGGCGAGTACGGTGTCGCGCGAATCGACTTCGAGGCCGAGATGGTTGACCTTGTCGCCATTCCTATCCGGAGCGGTTCGCAAAGGCGTAAGCGTCAGATTGAGCGGCGCGCATTCGGGCAGGAACTTGATCTGGTCGGGCTTATGTTTAGCGGGTTGCGTATCAAGGAATCTTTCATAGAAATCGCGGCTGCGCTCGAGGTCCGCAACTTTAAGATGAATATGAATCCGTGTCGTCACGGCGAAGTCCTCCTTAAGGAATATTTGCGTAAGTTAATTTGTCATTCCGAGCATAGCGAGGAATCCCGGGTCGTTCTTGCCTTTTCAGGAATTTCTTCGGGATTCCTCACTGCGCAGACTGCGTTCGGAATGACACCAGTGGCTAGTGCGGAGGTTCTCTAACGACGCCGCCGCGTATCGAAATGTGATTGCGCGCGCCATTTACGTTCCCTGGATGGGGCCGGCCCAGCGGCTGAAGAGCGTCGAACCGATCCTGGCCAAGCCCGGCAGATAATTGTCCGCTTCCTTTAGCATCGCATCACCGTCGATCCCCGCCCGCTTGAGGCCGTCGCCAAACTCAGCCACCAGGGCGGCGATAATCTCGCGCGTCATCTCAGCGTGAAACAGCAGGCCGTAGGCCTTTTCATAACGATAGGCCTGAACCGGCGTCAGTTGCGATGACGCGAGCGCGACCGCGCCCGCAGGCACATCGAAGACGTCGCTATGCCAATGGGATGCAACGAACGAATCGGGCAGACCGCGCATCAACCTGTCGTCATGTGCGGCGGGCCCAAGCGTCACCGGGTACCATCCGATTTCACGCTGTTCACCCCGCCGGACAGTCGCGCCCAGCGTTGCCGCCAACAATTGACTGCCCAGGCATACGCCCAGAATTGGCCGATTTTCCTTAAGCGCGTTCTCGATCAACGCCATCTCGTCGCGCAGATAGGGATAGCGGTCGAGTTGATGGACCGCTTCGGGACCGCCCATCACGATGAGGCCGCCCGCCCCTTTCATGTCCTTTGGGATCGGGGCGTGATCGAAAACGCGCACGTATTGCCACGCCAGCGCCGCTTCTTCGAGTGCCCCGGCGATCCTGCCCAGGTTTTCCGCCGGATGATGTTGCAAGATCCAGATTTTCGCCATCTCGGTGCTCCGTCAGACGCTGGCTCGCCAGTCTCAGCTTCGCAATAAGTAATCGATACGGCAAGCGTATAGTATATGAGATAGCGCGCGAGTGGTTCTTGCCACGGACCGCCACGGTGCGCGACAAATAAATCAGCCGCGGATCTTTTTGGCGCGGCACAGACAATCCGCGGCGGCCGGCCGCATTCAGGAGGCAAGCAATAACATGTCCACCATAGGACTTCCCGAACAGACCATTCATGATGCGAAAAATGTCGCTGACGCGCGGGCGCGCCATCGATGGAATATCCCGGCTGATTACAATGTCGCGTTTGACTGTATCGACCGCCATACCGAACTGCGGGACAAACCTGCGCTCTTTTATGAAGATGACGAGGGCCGGGTCGAAAAGTACACGTTCGGTCAAATTGCCACTCTAAGTAAACGCTTCGCCAACGCGCTCAAAGGCCTCGGCGTCAAGCGCGGCGACGTCGTGGCGCTGCATCTGCCGCAGCGTCCCGAGACCGCCATCGCCCATATCGCCCTGTATCGGATCGGCGCGATCGCATTGCCGATTTCGAAGCTGTTCGGTCCTGACGCCCTGCTCTATCGGCTCACCAACAGCGCTGCGCGGATCATCATGCTTGAGCCGGAAAGCGTGGGGAAAATCGAGCCTATCCGCAAAGATTTGCCTGATTTGAAGCACGTGATCATTGCGGGCGGAAAAACCGGCGGCCTTGATTTCGACAATTTGATTTCGCAGGCTTCCGACGATTTCACGATGGAGAAAAGCTCGCGCGAAGACCCAGTGCTTCTGATGTACACGTCAGGCACGACCGGTGATCCGAAGGGCGTCTTGCACGCGGCCCGCTACGTGATCGGTCACAACGGGATCGACTATTCCTACAATTTCCTGCGCGACGGAGATCTATACTATAGCCCCGCGGATTGGGCCTGGGCGGGCGGCCTGCTCGATGGACTGCTCGCGATTTGGCCGTATGGAATCCCGGTCCTCGCCTGGCGTTCCAAGGAACGCTTCAATCCCGACGTGATGCTGAAGCTGGTCGAGAAGTACGGCGCGACCATCGGGCTATATCCGCCGACCGTGCTCAAGGGTCTGCGTGAGATCAAGAATCCTCGTGAAAAGTATCGCAACCTGCGCCTGCGCTGCGTCGTGAGTGGCGCCGAACCGGTCAGCCCCGAACTGGCCCGATGGGTAGACGAGCAGCTCGGAGTTGAATTCAACCAGGCCTTCGGCCAGACGGAGGCAAATTACTTCATCGGCAATTGTTCGGCTCTGGAAAAGCCGAGCCTCGAGCCGTTAGGTAAGCCCTATCCCGGCCATGACGTCGCGGTGGTGCTCAACGGGCAGCCGGTGAAAAACGGACAAGTCGGGGAAATCGCGATTCAGAGATCAAGTCCGGTGGTGATGAAGGAGTACTGGAAGAATCCCGCCGCGATGGACGAAAAGTTCACCGGTGAATGGTGCCTGACCGGTGACCTCGGTTATATGGACGACGAAGGTTACGTATTCTTCCAGGGACGCGCCGACGACGTTATCAAAACCTCTGGCTACCGCGTCGGTCCGGCTGAAGTCGAAGCCAAAATTATCGAACATGCCGCGGTGTCGTCATGCGCGGTGATTGGCGTGCCGGACGAACGCCGCGGTCAGGCGATCAAGGCGTTCGTCAAGCTGTTGCCCGGCTTCGAGCCGTCGCAGCGGATTATCGAAGAGATTCAGCTCCACGTTAAGCAACGGCTGGCGGCCCATGAATATCCACGCGAGTTCGAATTCATGGAAGAATTTCCAATGACGGTTACGGGCAAAATTCGCCGCCGCGACCTGCGCGAACGCGAGCTGCAAAAACTAAAAGGCTCACGTTAGGCCGATTGGGATACGCCACGGCCGGTTTGCCCTAGGCGCGCTGGTCGCGCTAAGGAAAAAGCACGCAAGCATCTCCAGGAGCGAAATATCCGGTGGACAATAAGGCGCAATCACCCTTTAGTGCGATCAAGGTGGTCGAATGTGGCGAGGGCATCTCAGCCGCGTTCGGCGCCAAGATGCTCGCGGATTTGGGAGCCGAAGTAATCAAGGTGGAACCACCGTCCGGCGATTTGGCCCGCCGCCGCGGCCCTTTCCCCAATCATCAGAGCGATCCTGAAAAGAGCGGCATCTTCATCTATCTTAACGCCAACAAGCGCGGCGTCACCGCCGACCTCGGCCGCGAAGAAGGGCGTGAGCTGTTGGCCAGTTTGCTCAAAGGCGCCGACGTCCTGATGCATAATGTGGCGCCGCCGCGCCGCGCCGCCAACGGCCTTGACAGTATCGCGCTGACCGAAAAATACCCGCGGCTGATCGTCACCTCGATTTCGATGTTCGGCACGAGCGGCCCCTACAGCAACTACAACGGCTACGAGTTGACCGCCAGCAACGCCGGTGGATGGGCCTACTTGAGCCCGGGGGCGTCGTCGTATCCGGAATTGCCGCCGCTGAAATGCTTTGGTTCACAGGCGGATTTTCAAGGCGGCGCGCATGCGGCAATCACCACGCTGGCGGCCTATCTGTGCCGTATCAAATCCGGCCGGGGCCAGGCCATCGACGTCTCCGAGCAGGAATGCATCACGGCCATGCTTGAGATGAACCTGATGCATTACACCTACGCCGGGCGCGAGACCTCGCGCCTGGGGCAGCGCGCGCTCGGTCCATGGTTTATCGCGGACTGCCAGGACGGGAAAATCTTCCTGCTCACGGTTGAAGAGGATCAGTGGCAGCGGCTGGTCAAGTTTATGGGCAATCCTGAATGGGCCAGCGAAGAGCTGTTCCGCGACCGCCTGTCGCGTGCGCAGAACATGGACGCGCTCAAGGCTCTGATGTCGGAATGGATTGCGGGATGGAAAGTGCAGGACCTCTATCGTGAGGCGCAGGCACAGCGTATCCCGTTTGCGCCGGTTAACACGATGCAACAGCTTTATGACACTCCACATCTGGCCGAGCGCCATTTCTTCACGGAAATTGAGCAACCCGGCCTGGGCAGGCTGAAAGTTCCGGGCATGCCGTCGCGCTATGGAGAAACTCCCTGGGCTATCCGGCGCCCGGCGCCACGTTTGGGCGAACATAATGACGAAGTCTTCCGCGAGTTGGGCATTCCCGCGGCTCGCCTTGATCAATTGAAGACCGCGGGCGTGATCTAATCACGCGAGGAGCAAACTATGGAACTGCCGCTTTCCGGCATTCGTGTTTTGGATTTCACCTGGGCGTGGGCCGGTCCGTTCTGCACCATGCAACTGGCCCATTTGGGCGCCGAAGTCATCCGGGTCGAGACCACCTCGCGCCCCGCTTGCGTCACGCGTCTGATTCCGCCCTTCGCTGATAATATCGCGGGGCCCAATCGCGCCGGTTACTTCAATCAATACAACCAGGGCAAGAAGAGCATCCTGATGAACCTGGCCAAGTCGGAGGCGATCGAGATTGCCTGCGAGCTGGTCAAGCATGCGGACGTGGTGGCGGATAATTTCGCCGCCGGTGTAATGGATAAGCTGGGCCTGGGTTATAATCGGCTGCGGCGTTTTAAATCCGACCTCATCATGCTCTCGATTTCGGGTTACGGTCAGACCGGCCCGTTCAAGCAATTCGTCGGTTACGGGCCGCCCGCCTCGGCCGCCTCGGGTATGTTCTGGATGACCGGCTACGAAAATGGCGAACCGGGCGAAATCGGCGTCTCCTATCCTGATCCGAATGCCGGAGTTTTCGGCGCTTTCGCGATTATGGCCGCCTTGACTCATCGCGCGCTCACCGGCGAAGGCCAGTATATCGATCAGTCACAGTGGGAAACCGCGCTGACGGTAATGCCCGAAGCGATGCTCGAATGGGAAATCAACCGTCAAGAGCTGCCACGCCCCGGCAATCATGATCCGATGATGTCGCCGCACGAGTGCTACAAGGCGGCCGGCGACGATGATAAATGGGTGTCAATCGCAATTGGCAACGAAGACGAATGGCACGCACTATGCCGCGTGATCGGCAATCCCGCGCTGGCCGATGATACGCGCTTCAAAAGCGCCGAGTTGCGCAAGCGCAACGAACAGGCGCTCGACGCGCTCATTACTGAATGGACCAAACCGCGCGATCGCTGGGAAATCACGCGGCTGCTGCAAGGCGCCGGGGTGGCCGCCTTTCCTTCCATGAGCAACAAGGATTTGGCCGAAGACCCCCATCTGAATGAGCGTGGCTACCTGGTTCAACTCGAACATCCCGAAGTCGGCAAGCGCATTCACGCCGGCATTCCGTGGACCATGTCGGAGACGCCCTGCCGGGTGCGCGGCGCGGCGCCGGTGCGCGGGGCGGACACCGGAGAGGTTTTGAAGTCGCTACTGGGCTATACGGCCGATCGGATCGAGCAACTGCGCCGCGCGGAGGTGTTGTTCTAGTTGCTCCACGCCTCGCCGAGGCGAAAGGAATCATTGTGAGTGAACCAATTCGGCCGCTGGACGATCTGCGCGTGCTCGACCTGACGCATTATTACAACGGTCCGTACGCGACCTTGCTGTTGAGCTATCTCGGTGCCGAGGTTATCAAAATCGAATCGCCACATCATGGCGACGGCATGCGCGCGCTGTATCGCAAGCGGGGTCAGCCGTTCGGGACGCCTTTCGCGCTGATGAACGCGAACAAGCGCTCCATCACGCTCAATTTGAAAAGCGCCGAGGGCAAGGAGATTTTCAAACGGCTGGTGCGCGACGCCGATCTGGTCGTGGAGAATTACGCGCCTGGCACCATGGAGAGCTATGGCCTCGGTTATGAGGCGCTGCGCGAAGTGAATCCGCGCCTGCTTTACGCCTGCGGCACCGGTTATGGCATTTCCGGACCAAATCGCGAACTCGCCGCGTTTGATCCGGTGGTGCAGGCGATGAGCGGAATCATGGCGGTGACGGGCGAGCGCGACGGGCCGCCGCTCAAAGCTGGCCCGGCGGTGGTCGATATTCTTGGCGCGGTCCATTTATGCGCCGGCATGCTCGCTGCGATTCGCCAGCGTGATCGCACCGGCAAGGGCCTCATGGTCGAACTGTCACTCAATGAATCGTCAATCCCGTCATTGACCACCCATCTCGGCGCGCTCGCGATGGGCCTCACGCAATTCCGCGACGGTAATCGCGCCTCCGGCGGGGTCATCGTTCCGTACAACGCCTATCCCGCTAGCGACGGCTGGGTGATGATCCTGTCAGCCGACAATACACGCTGGGCCACGCTATGCCGTTTGATGGGGCAACCAGAGCTATCGGCAGATCCGCGCTTTGCCACTATGAGCGCGCGGTCGGAAAATCGCGATGAAGTCGATCGCATGGTGGGTGCATGGACGCGCGCCATGACGCGTCAGCAAATCATGGATTTGCTTTCGAAGAACGACGTCTTTTGCGGCATCGTCAAGGAATTGCCCGAAGTGATGGCCGACCCGCACCTCCATCAGCGCGGCACCTTGCTGGACATCGAGCATCCGCAACTCGGCCCGATGACCATTTTCACCTCGCCGTTGCGGCTCAATGGCGAAGCCAACGTGCCTACCTCGCCGAGTCCGATGCTGGGAGCCGATAATGAGGCGTTCTATGGAGCTCTCGGTTTCAGCGCCGAACAAATCGCCGGAATGCGCGAGCGCAAGGTGATTTAGGGCCCGCGCAAAGCCGCAAACAAAGTGGTAGAATTAAACTCAGAAGGCCGTGGGTCGCGTCACATGGCGACCGGCGTCCGCCATGATTGCGCGAGCACTCGTCAGGTTCATAGCTTTTCTAATCGTGATTGCCGTGTTGGTGCTGTGTAGTGGCCGGGCCTATGCGGACGTGCCAATCGCTGGGAGTTACCGCTTCAGCGCGACGGTGAATCATCACGCCGCTCACATGACCGGTTGCCTGAGCTTCGACCCGTTGGGAGGGGTGTTGGGAACGGCCACTTCCTCGCGCATTCATCCCAAGCCGCGGCACGACGTTCGCTGTAATGTCATAATTAGCGGCATTTACGTACCGTCAGTGCGTGGAACTTATCTCGCTACGGTCACGCTGATTCCGATGAATTTTGCCTGTCATTCCCGTCGTATGGACGACGAATTGCTGCGTTTCATTATTGTACCGCATCGCGACGCGCATGAACTCAGTCTGACGCGGACAGACAATAAGAATACGTTCGCCGGCACGGCGACGCGGCGCAAGCCGCGAGGTGCGACCCCCCTGCTGGCTTGTTCATAGATGAAGGACGGGAGGCGCGAGTCTCCCGGTCCTGGTAAATCCGTGCCGCCGCTTCCCATCTATTCAGCACGACATATCCGCGCGATGCGCGATTTCGCTGCGCCAGCGGCAACGCCTGGTGTATGGTAGTTACCGAGTGTCGGCCTCGTTATCCGCACCAACTGCGGTTGCCGCGGGAGTCAAATGTCTCGCTTCCGCGAATCAACGATGGATTGAGCGCCGGTAAGTTTAACAAGCCATGGCTGCCCATTCCGTCGCCGTCTCCGAGCCGTCTGCGGCAGTCTCCGCACATAAATGGCTGATCGCCATCGCGGTAATCCTCGGAGCGATCCTGCCCATCTTCGATCTCTCGGCGACCTATGTATCGCTCCCGTATATGCAGGGCAGCTTCGCCGCCAGCGTCGATGAGATTGCATGGGTGGTAACCAGTTTTCTCGTCGCGATCAGCGTGATGATCCCGATGACCGGATGGCTCGCCGCGCGGATCGGCCGCAAACGGTACTACATCATTTCGCTGTTGCTGTTCATGAGCGCCTCGGCGTTATGCGGCGCTTCGCAATCGCTTGGCTCAATGGTCTTTTTCCGCCTGATCGAAGGCGCCGCCGGCGCCGCGACGATGCCGCTATCGCAGGCCATTCTGTTCGAGACTTTTCCACCCGCTGAACAGACAATGGCAATGTCAGTATTCGTCTTCGGCATGATGAGTGGGCCTATTCTGGGACCAACTGTCAGCGGATGGGTCACGATGAACCTGAGCTGGCGCTGGAACTTCTATATCGATGTGCCGGTGGGTGCGTTCGCGGCGATCATGATCTATCTGTTCGTGCATGACCCACCCTATTTGCGTGAGCAGCGCGGCGGTGGCCGCGTCGATTATACAGGCATCATCTGCCTTGCGGTCGGCTTGGGTTTGCTGCAGATCGTGCTTGATCGCGGACAGCGCTCGGACTGGTTCGCGGCAACTTGGGTCTGCTATTTCACCCTTATTTCAGCCGCCGCACTGGTCATTTTGGCTTTTCATGAACTGAAGTTTCCGGATCCGATTCTCGATTTGCGAGCGCTCAAAAATTTTGGTTTCACACTCGCCATGATCTTGATCACCTTGGAATCGCTGGTGCTCTACAGCGTAAACATGGTGACGCCATTATTCACGCAGGATTTACTCGGCTACGATGCTTGGCGATCAGGACTGGCGGTGATGCCGCGCGGGCTCGGCGTGATCGTGGCGTTGTTGGTGGTTTGGGTGCTTTCACGCGGGGGGCGTGATGTGCGCGCGCTCATCGGGCTCGGTTTCTTGCTCGGAGCGTATGAAATCTGGCGCATGTCGCACTGGACCATTCAGGTGAATATCTGGTCAGTCATCTGGCCGCTGTTTTTGTTTGGCGTAGGTTTTGGTGCGGTCTTTCCGGTGCTTACCGCCTGCGGGCTGGGACAGATTGCGCCAAAAAAGCTCGGCTTTGCCTCAAGCCTGTTCAACATGATGATGAACACGGGCGCGGCAATTGGCATCGCCTCGGTCAGTAATATGATCACCTCGCGTGAGCAGATCCACCAGAGTTACTTGACGCAACACTTCTCGCGCTTCGCCGCTTGGAAGGTCAGCATGCAGCCGCCGCGCATGCCCGGCAGCCCCTCGTTCAACTTCATGCATTCGCTCGTCACCGGGCAAAAACAGGGCTTGGGCATGGCTTACAACATGATTCAGCATCAGGCCTTCCTGATGTCGTACAACGACGTTTATCGGACCCTGGCGCTAATCGCCCTGCTGTGCGCGCCGATGTTTATTTTCCTCAAGCGTCCGGGAGCGTCTCGGGAGCATGATTGAAATTAGCCGCCGGGCCGCGAGCGCCCGGCGGCGTGTCTAGTTAGAGCAATTCCGCCAATGGGAAGGAGCGGTGCGCCCGCGGCGGCAACATGTAATTCTGTCGATGGGTGGTGACCAGCAACTTGGTAAATCCCATGTTCTCGTCGGGCAGGTTGTATTTCTTTTGCAAGTCCACCCCGTCCATCTGAAGACGCATCTTTTCGAAAAATTGTGCCGAGGGTCCCATCCCGATGAAATGCACGCCCGCTTTAGGGGTTGGATCGACAGTTCCGCCGGCCCAAAATTCGAACGGATTTTCGACCGTGTCGAAATCCTGGCGCACGAAAACCACGGTGCCCTTGGGGACCTTCTCTCCATAAACCGTGGTCACGTCCTTCTCGGGACGCGTGATGAATTGCATCTGGGCGTTGTGACCGACCAGCTTGTGGTTGGCGGCATCCTTATCCAGCTCCGCTTCAAACGTGCTCGTATCCGGGGCCTGCGAGGGTGACAGCACACCCTCGCCTTCAGTACGCCGCGGATTGAACATGCGCTGCAGCCGCTCCTTGTAGTTGAAGCGGTACCACTGTTCGAGATCAACCAGGATGTGCGACATGTGCATCGCCGAGCCGTGGGCGAAATAGCTGCTTGGTGTCGCGTCGGTGTAGCCCGGGATAGTCTCGAAGCTGGGCAGATTGCCCTGCGCGAGTCCATGCACGTGGCTGGAGGTAAAGCCCATGAATAACATCGCGCCGTCGGGGATTTTGTCGCAGCCCGGAATGCGATTCAGGCGCGCCATTTTCTTCGGCATGCTGCGGCCCAGAAAGCCCCGTCGGATCGAGGTCAGTACGAACAAGTCGCCCACGTAGGTATGTTCGATCGGAATGCCGTTAAGGTCGCGGCAGCCCGCGTAGAACATGGCGCTTATGACCCGGTCGATATGCTCCTTGAAATCGCTTTTGAAATGAAAACAGACGTCGTTGTCTTCGAGAATCAGATTGGCCGGATCTTTGGGATACTTGATCGAATCGATAATTGCCCATCGGCCCGGTTTTTGGTCTTCGAACATGGTCGCTTTGGGCATGTGCTTATCAGTGAGATCGCGCCCGATATAGCGATTGAAATAGTTCAGGCCATACGCCACCTGGGTCAGCATACCAGCGGGGGCGAGCGGGTAAATGTTCTCGATTTCCTCCAACGCTCCGTCGAGCTGCTGCTGCGCGCGTTTCAGCGCCGCCTTCTCCGGCGCGCAGGCAAGCCTGGCGGTGACGACGGCATGCCAAATCGGCGGCACCGCGACCGGCACGCCCAAGTGAGCCTCCTGGGTCACACCGGGCAATTCATATTGGGTTTTAGGCACTGTTACCTGGTAACGCTTCGCATAATCGACAACACCCGCCCAATCAAAAGTCGCTGCGCACATAACAGAACTCCTTTTCGAGATTGTCACCGCGGCAGGGCAATCGCACGAACGCGAACCTGACCACGAACAGAAAATTAAATGCGGTGTGGAAACAGATGGCCAAGGCGTCGAGCCGCGGCGCGGTTTACAACTTCCACTTAGCTCAAAGAATCCCATTCCACAAGGATTTCAAATATCCGAGTTCCTTTGACAATAATCAGTCCGGTGGCACGGCG
Organism: Binataceae bacterium (SeqCode); assembly: GCA_050736615.1. Classification (GTDB taxonomy): domain Bacteria; phylum Desulfobacterota; class Binatia; order Binatales; family Binataceae; genus JBOHWJ01. Next base: position 14,860 of record JBOHWL010000052.1, read on the forward strand.
GGCCGGTCTTGATGTAGTATCTCAACGTTGTGAAGGCAATCAGCCAGCGAGCGCGCGGCGAAGACCTGGAGTTCCGGCTTAGCCAGTTCGTCGTCAAATGCCATAGCAACGGGCTTGCGGTCACGCCCCAACGCCTGGCCGTGATGCGCGCGGTGCTGAGCGTCCCGTGGCATCCGCGCGCCGACCAGGTTTACTCCAACGTACGGCGGATGTGCCCGTATATTTCGCTGGCGACAGTGCATCGAACCCTCGAGACGCTTTGCCGCATTGGCGAATTGCGCAAAGTAACCCCGCTTCATCTGAGTGCCCGCTATGACGCCAATTTGCACCCGCACCACCATCTGGTTTGCGTCGATTGCCGGCGCGTCGAGGATATCGTCATCCCCGAGTTGGAAAAGGTGCTGTTGCCGCTGGCCATGAGTGACGGATTCAAGGCTTTGGGTTTTTCAACCGAAATTCGAGGGTTGTGCAAGCGATGCGACGAGCGGCGCCAGCGACGTTCCGCGACTTCTCCAAGCGGCGGTGCCGTCGGCCATCCCTGATTCGAAGAAACTTTTCTTCTCGATTGTCGTATCCAATTCCTCGGTTCCGCGCTCTCGCCAGCATTGCTCTTGCCATTGCCGTGGCGGACAGGCTAGCAATTCTGAATTGGTACCGCGTGATGCTAACGCGTTTGCACCGCGGACCAGTTTCAATGCGGGAGCGATCTGACGCGCACCGCGATATAGGAGAACATCAATGGCGGCGGCAACATCCATCAGCAAGTCGGCGGCAATTCGTGCGCGCCTGAATCATCCCGTAATTGACTCCGACGGTCACACCATCGAGTTCACGCCGGCGATTTTCGATTATCTCAAAAAGGCCGGCGGCAGTGCGTTGGTCGAACGCTTCAAAGGCAGCTCCGGCCGCGGCTCCGGTGGCGGATGGCATCGCCTGAGCGCCGAACAGCGTCGCGAGCGGCGTGCCACGCGCCCACCGTGGTGGGCGTTTCCCACCAAAAATACGCTTGATCGCGCGACCGCGACCCTGCCCAAGCTGCTTCACGAGCGGATGGAGCAGTTCGGGCTGGATTTCACCGTGCTTTATCCCACGCTCGGCTTGTTCGCGGCTCATCTCGAAGACGAGGAGCTACGGCGTGGTTCGTGCCGCGCTTACAACATGTTTCACGCCGACCTGTTCAGCGAATATCCCGACCGGATGACGCCGGTTGCGGTGATTCCGATGCATACCCCCGCCGAGGCCATCGACGAACTCGAATTCGTGGTCCGAACGCTCAAGATGAAGGTGATCATGATGGCGGGGCACGTGCGGCGGCCAGTGCCGATCGCGGCGCAAAAAGCGCCCGAGATTTCGCGTTGGGCCTTCTGGATCGACAATCTCGCGCTCGACAGCGAGTACGATTACGACCCGGTGTGGGCCAAATGCGTCGAGTTGCGCGTCGCCCCGACCTTCCATTCGAGCAGCATGGGATGGGGCAGCCGCGGCTCAATCAGCAACTACATGTACAATCACATCGGCCATTTCGCCGCCGCCGGCGAAGCCATCTGCAAGGCGCTCTTCATGGGCGGCGTGACGCGCCGCTTTCCCACGCTCAAGTTCGCCTTTCTGGAAGGCGGCGCCGGATGGGCCTGCAATCTTTACTCGGACCTCATCGGCCATTGGCGGAAGCGCAACCGCAAGGATATCGCCAATTACGATCCGGCCGCTTTCGATCGTGACATGTTCCACGAACTCTGCCGCCGCTATGGCGGCGAGATTATTCAGAAAATACTCGACAGTAACACCGCGCCTGGTGAACGCTTCAGCGGCAGTAAGGAGGATCCCGCGATGCTGGACGAATGGGCGCCGTGTAAAATCGAGCGAGCCGAGGATATCCGCGATCTGTTCGTGACCAACTTCTATTTCGGCTGCGAAGCCGACGATCCGATGAATGCGTGGGCTTTCAACTCCAGGGTGAATCCGTTCGGTGCGCGCCTCAACGCCATCTTCAGCTCGGATATCGGCCATTGGGACGTACCCGATATGACCGAAGTGACCGAGGAGGCCTTCGAAATGGTGGAGCATGGTCTCATCACACAAGACGACTTCCGCGATTTCGTTTTCACCAATCCGGTCAAACTGTGGACCGGGATAAATCCCGATTTCTTCAAGGGCACGGTCGTCGACAGCGCCGTCAACAAACTAATTGCGCACGCGTGACAGGTGGAGCGGGGATACTCGGAAACGGAAACCACTTCGGCGTAGATTTGTTCTGTCATCCTGAAGAAGGCCGCCGGAGTGAAGGACCTCGCGTGCTCCCGCACGCGTCAAGTATCGAGCGTCGCTGATTACACGCGGCGGACCGCGCGAGGTCCTTCGACTGCGCTCGCAGACTCGCTTCGCTCAGGATGACCGAAAAGAATACCTGCACGCACCATTTCGCGATTTTCCCCGCAGATCCAAAAAATTCACACGCTGGTGGAATGAGTCGTTTAGATTGCGGCGGTAGGTTGAGCTATCGGAGACATTTCGGATGGGACTACTAATCGGCATTCTTGGGAGCGTGACGCCGCCGGGTCGATCATTGCGCGCGCTCGAATATGCGATGCGCATGGCACGCGAGAGGGAATCGGGCCTGGAGGCGCGCACGCTCAATCTCGCGGATTATCGGATCGCGTTCGCCGATGGCCGCGCGCCGGAACAATACGGCGACGATACCGCATCGGTGGTCGGCGCAATTGCGCAAGCCGAGGCGGTGATTCTAGCTTCGCCGGTTTATCGCGGGTCTGTTTCAGGGGTGCTGAAGAATCTGCTGGACCATCTACCAGTGGAAGCGCTGAGGGACAAACCGTGCGGGATTATCGCGATCGGTGCGACTCAGCATCATTACCTGGGCGTGGAATGGCATCTGCGCGACATCTTATCGTGGTTCGGCGCACTGACCGCGCCCAACGCAGTCTATTTGTCTTCTACGGATTTTGCTGAAGGCGAGCCATTGGAAAATGCGTGCCGCGATTTGACGGCGTTGGTCGCGACGGTGCTCAAATTGCGCGCCGTCGCGGGGTCGTCGCAGCATCCGTTGGGACCGGTACCATTGGCCGCGCGTCATAATTGAAACGTGAAAACCCTAGTTCGCCAGCAGGGCTGTGCGTGGGCCCGCAGGGATTTGTCAAAGACCGCGATAGATCAGAGGTAAGCAAAGTCACTGCTGACCACCAGTAGCAGCAGTATTTAGAGAATTCCGGATTGAGGTGATCACTGCTGTGATGCTGGTTCCCATCGTCTGCATCACGGTGTAGACGACGATCGCGATGGCGGCGAGGATCAATGCATACTCGGTCATGGTCTGGCCACGCGCGGCACGGCTTAAGGACTCGCGACGTCTGATATAGTACCTGGTCAGGAATTCCACCGTTCGTCCTCCTTAAAAGCACGAGATCGCCAGTCGCGCCTGTGCCGGCACCCGCTCGGCCGTCGCATCTTGCTACACAGGACTCGGTGGTCCACCCCTTTCTCGGTGTCGGCACGTCTGTTCTTATCCAACGTTGATAATGCGTAATCTTAGTGAAGTCAAGGCGGAGGAAATTGTCTTAATGCGGTGGCTGTTCGCAGTACTCGCGATTACGCAAGCGCGTATCCGCACAACCAAGCTCATAATCGCAATTGGCTAAAATCTATCAGAGAGACACCTGGATTGATGTCATCATTTGACAACCTTGTCGCTGGCATCGGAGCGATTCCGACCATTGGCGTCGGTGCGACGAGCGCCAACGTCATCGGCTATAATTCCTGAATCGCTGTCACACATTCATTTGGCGCTGTGAGAGTCGTGATGGAGAATGCGGAAATCGCCAAGGTTCTGGACGAAGTCGCCGATCTGCTGGAAATCGGCGGCGAAAACTTCTTTCGCGTGCGCGCCTACCGCAACGCCGCGCGCAACGTGCGCGACTTCCCCGGCAATGTCGCCACGCTCGACCGCAAACAGCTCGGCCAGATGCCGGGAATCGGCGCCGGCCTCGCCGAAAATATCGCGACCTTGATTGAAAGCGGCGACCTGCCCATCCGCACCCAACTGCTCGCCGCCTTTCCTCCGGGTCTGCTCGAATTGCGCCACGTCCCCGGATTGGGTCCGAAACGTATCAAGCAAATCGCCGACGAATTGCACATTCGCGACCGCGACGAACTGGAAGCCGCGCTCAGATCGGGCGCGCTCCGCACGATGCGCGGTTTTGGACCCAAAATGGAACAGCGCATCCTCGAGGCATTGACGCGCAAGCCGCCCGAGCCGCAGCGGCGCATTTCCTTGGCCGATGCCGCACCCCTGGCGATGCGCCTGCTCGAACATCTGAAGGCCTGTCCGGCAATTGAGCGGGCGCAAGCTGCCGGCAGTTTCCGCCGCCGCCGCGATACGGTCGGTGACTTGGACATTGTCGCGGTCTCATCCGACGCCGCAGCCGCGATGGCGCATTTCGCCAGCTTCCCGGAAATCGCGCAGTCAATCGGCGCCGGCGACACCCGTACCAGCGTTGTGCTCAAGGCCGGATTGCAGGTTGATTTGCGCGTCATACCACGCGAGAGCTGGGGCGCCGCCCTGCTCTACTTCACCGGCTCGCAGGCCCATTGCGTACGTATGCGGCGACTCGCCCAGATGAGGGCCATGTTGCTCAACGAGTACGGACTTTATCGTGGTGACGAAGTGGTCGCAGGCTCAACCGAAGAGGAAATCTATCGTGCGCTCGAACTCGACTGGATTGCGCCGGAATTACGCGAAGAGCGAGGTGAAGTCGAGGCCGCCCGGGGCCATCGCTTGCCGGTCTTGCTGACGCGAGCCGATTTGCGCGGCGACCTGCATAGCCATTCGACCTACACCGACGGACGCGCCTCGATCGAGGAGATGGCCCTGGCGGCGCGCGCGCATCGACTCGATTACTTCGCCCTGACCGACCATTCGCAACGGCTCGCGATGGTCAACGGTCTCAATCCCGCCCGCCTGCGCGAACAATGGCGCGAAATCGATCTGGTGCGGGCGCGCGTCGATGGCATCACGATTCTGCGCGGGATCGAAGTCGATATCATGGAGGACGGCAGTCTCGATCTACCCGACGAGGTGTTGGGCGAACTCGATTGGGTGGTCGCCTCGGTTCATTACAAGCTCAATCAAGCGCCCGTTGAGATGACCCAACGCCTGATTCGGGCAATGCAAAATCCTCATGTCGATGTCATTGGCCATCCGACCGGTCGCATCCTCAATCGGCGCGAACCCAGCGGTTTCGATCTCGACGAGGTGCTGCGGGTGGCGCGCGAGGAGGGATGCGCGCTCGAGGTCAATGCGCAGCCGGACCGGCTCGACCTGACCGACATCGCGTGCCTGACGGCCAAGCGCGCCGGGGTCAAGCTGGTGGTGTCGAGTGACTCACATAGTCCGCGCGGCTTCTCGCTGCTTGAACATGGCGTCGATCAGGCGCGTCGCGGTTGGATCGAAGCCGGCGATGTCTTGAACAGCCGTCCGCTCGAAACCCTGCGCCCCCGCCGCTAAGGAGTCCTTGCACAAGCGGTGATTCTGTCATTCTGAGCGCAGCGAAGAATCCCGGATCTTTTTGCGTTTGCCAGCTTTTTATCGGGATTCTTCACTTCGCAGACTTCGTTCAGAATGACAAAAAAGAAGCTTGTGGAGAGGTTCCCTAAGGACCATTGGCTGCCGCCGCACAGGCTTGTACCACGCGTTGCCACCTATAGCGCCCCGACCCCGTGGGCTCGACTTTTTAGAAGCATCTCGGGGAGCCACGAGGGCTCCGCGGAACGAATTTCAGTCACAGAACTGCGACTGGGGATGTCTTGTCGAGGGTCAGGCCCTTCACGGGATTGACCTGATGAAAATATAGCCACTGCACGAAACCGGCAACCCGCACCTGTTACGATACAACCGCGACGTTCGTCACCTTTCGGAATTAAAAGAAAGTGCGTTTGCGTTTTTCCTATCGGTCCACAACCGCAAACCGCCAATACTGTCGTCGGCCATCACCGCGCCATCCTGGTCGGTCCGCAATAAATGAATGCGATCATTTTCATAGCGCTCGACCACTGCGGGCGCGGGAAAATGAAACCGATTGCGATAGCCCAGCGAGATTATCGCAACTTTGGGATGTATCGCCTCGAGGAAAGCCTCGCTCGACGATGTGCCGCTGCCGTGATGCGGCACCTTAAGCACCGTCGCACGCAGGTCGGCGCCGCGCTCGATCAGCTCGCGCTCGCCTTTAGCTTCCAGGTCGCCGGTGAACAGGAACGACGCGCGGCCATAGTCAATGCGCAACACCATCGAGGTGTTGTTGTGACTCTCATCGGCATCGTTGGCCGATGGGCCGAGACAGCGGACGCGTGCGCCTCCAATGAGGAGCATTGGCGTGGCCGAATCGATTCGCCGCGTATACGCGTCGGCCTGCTTGATCGCGTCGAGCAGCTCCGCGTAACTCGCGTCTTTGCTCGTCACTCCGGTGGTCCAGAATTGCGACGGCGAGAAATTACGCGCGATGAAGATCAAACCGCCAAAATGGTCGCGGTCCGGATGGCTCAGCGCAATGTAGTCGACGTGCATAATGCGTTTCGACCACAGATAGGGGGCGACGATGCGCTCGCCCGGATCGAAGCTGCCGAAAAACGCTCCGCCACCGTCGATCAGCATCACACGCCCACCGGGGAAACGCACAACGGCGGCATCGCCCTCGCCCACCGATAAAAACGTGATGCGCAAGTCGCGATTGAAATAGCGCTGCCAGGTCCACCAGCCGGCGTCCGCGCTAATGGCAATAAGGATCAACGCGAGCGCAATCAGGCGCCATCGGGGGACCGCAAGTGCGGGACGGAATTGCGCCGACGAATCAGCGGCTGGTGCCGTTGCCTGGCTGGCGACTGGCGTGACGGACGAGCGTTCGCGGGCGGGCCAGCACAGCCACAGCAGCAACAAGCCGTAAGCCAGCGCCAGTTCCAGCAAGGTGGGGGTGAACACGCGCACCCAAGCCATCGGCCATCGTGCGAACCATCCGGCGAGCGCCGTACCGATTCGCGCCAGAGCGACCGCGAGCCAAAGCAATTCGCGGGCAAACGGCACATAGATGAAGCTCAACGCGGCCGCGCCCAGCGCGCATACCGTCGCGCCGAACCCCATCACCGGAACCACTACGGCATTGGCCGCCAGTCCCACCAGCGAAAACTGATTGAAGTGGTAGGCGGTGAGCGGAGCGGTGCCCAGCATTGCCCAGAATGACACGGCGACATAACCGGCGGCCCATTCGGCGGCTAGCGCGCCGCGACCGCGCCTTGCGTGCGTCCCCAGCGGCTGATAGCGCTCGCACCACCATCGCGTGAACCGCCCCATCCCGAGGATGATCACGGCGACCGAGGCGAACGAAAGCTGAAAACCAATATCGGCGGTCGAACCGGGCAGCGCCAGGCAGATAATCAGCGCCGCCAGGGCCAGGCTGGCGAGGACCTCGCGCGGGCGGTCGATCATGATTGCCAACGTGTACGACAACACCATCACGAGCGCGCGCATCGTCGATACGTGATGACCCGCGATCAACCCATACGAGACCACCGCGATGGCGGCGCCGCCGGCCGCGATTTTGTTCGCATAGCCGCGCGCCATCAATGAAGGAAAAAGTCCCATCAGCAGCCGTACCAGGAAAAACGCGGCGGCGGCCACAAAGCCCAGGTGCAAGCCTGAAATTACCAGCAGATGAGCCATGCCTGTATGGGAAAAACGTTGGCGCAATTGCTTGCTGATTGCGCCACGGTCGCCGATCACCAGCGCGCGCATCTCGGCGCGTGCGTCACCGTCGCTGTTAGCGTCGATGAAATTGCCAATATGGTCGCGGACGCGCTGAATTACGGAATCGGGAAAAATCGGTCGATAGCCGATCACCGCGATGGCCGGTGCGCGGCCATGATCACCGCCGGCAAACATCGTGGCGGCAACCCCCTGGCGCAGAATATACGCGCGATAGTTGAACTCGCCGGGATTACCATCGTTGCGCGGGAAGCGGATACGCCCACGCGCGCGTATCCATTCGCCAACCAAAAAGTGCCGATCTCCCAGCACAGTGATACGGAGCGTGCCGGAGACGGGTCTGAGCTGACGCGATTCGAGCGCGGCGGCCGTGGTTGCAACGAAAAGGTAAATGCGGCCTTCGCCTGGATGCTCAGGGGCGCGTACGATCCGTCCGTCCACGGTAATCGCGGCGGCGTCGGCGAAGCGATACAGCGAATCTGGTCCGCGCCGCGGGCTGAGGATGCGCGCCGCGGGGATAGTCGCGGCAGCCGCAATCGCGCACAGCGCGACGCCCGTCGCCAGCACCGGCCGCCCCGCGATAAAGCCAAGCGCGGCAAGCAGGCTCAGAATCAGCGCTAGCGACAGCGGGACATCGAGGCCGCGGGTGCCAATCGCGTCGCCGGCGACAACCGCCAGAGTGACGGCGTAAATCGGCGGAAACCGTGTGAGCAGCCAGATTCCCCGGGATTGAGACTGGCCCGGTTCGAGAAACGGCTTCAGCCGCTCCGCCAGAGCAACCACGCCCGCCGACGCTGCCGCGGCGATATCGCGCCCTCCTTTCACGCCTAAGCGCCTTAGGTCAGGCTATAGCGAATAAGGTTGAATTGACAGCGGCAATTAGCGCAAGAAACGCCAGGTTGTACGCGTAAAGTGAAGAGCGCGTTCCGATTTTTTCAGGTGCCAGCCATTATACCGCCGGCTTTTCGTCAGCGATGGCGTCATGGAGTTCGTCTTCGCGGAGCAGCAATTCCAACTGTCCACCGTAGTCGAGATATTCGCGACCACCCTCTCCTTCCTCTTCACGTTCGGCCTGCTCGACGCGATCGAGCAACGCGGCCATCATGTCCAGATGGCGGCGGATTTCCGCCGCGAGGTCCTCGTTGACACCTTTCACTTTGGCGATTTCCTCGACGGAGGCTTCACGGATTCTTCTCAGGCTGCCGAAATGGCGCAGCAACGCGCGCCGGCGCACCGGTCCGATACCTTCGATATCGTCGAGCACCGAGCGCAAGCGCGCCCGGCGGCGCAGTTCGCGATTATAGGTGATCGCGAAACGATGAGCCTCGTCGCGAATCCGCACCAGCAAGAATAAGGCGGTCGAATTCTTCGGCAGCACAATCGCATCCTTGCGATTGGGTAAAAACACGCGCTCTTCCGATTTGAGCACCGAACGCTCGCGCGGATCATTGAGCACGTGCTGTTTGGCCAGAGAGACAACGTCAATCTGGTCGAACAGCCCATGCTCCTTGAGCACCTCGACCGCCACATTGAGCTGGCCTTTGCCGCCGTCGATCACCCATAAGTCGGGGAATTCGTTCTCACGCAGGGCGCGCTCGAGACGGCGGGTCAAGACTTCGTACATGCTGGCGAAATCGTCCTGACCCTCGACCGTGCGCATCCGATAGCGGCGATACAAATCTTTTTTAGGCTCACCCTCGTCGAAGGTCACCTGCGAAGCGACCACCATCGAGCCCTGCAGATTCGAGATGTCATAACACTCCATCCGCTTGGGGGTATTGCGCAGATGAAGCTTGGCGCGCAGGTCGTCGAGCATTTTCTCGCGGGTGTGTTCGTTATCGCGCCGCGCGGCGAAGCTCTGGCGCGCATTATCCATCGCCATCTCGAGTAACCGCAGTTTCTCGCCGCGCCGCGGCACCAGAAATTCGACTTTCTTGCCACGCCGCTCGGTCAGCAGCTCGCCGCGCACTTCGGCGTCCTCCAATTCCACCGGCGTAATCACTTCGTCCGGGGCAAAGCGCGCGCCGGCGTAGTATTGCGTCAACAGGTCGGCCAGCACGTCCTGATCGGAAAATTCCAGGTCCTCGAAACTCCAGCCCTGCGTGCTGGTGAGCTTGCCATGACGAATCATCAGGAT
>JBOHWL010000053.1:0-29919 GCA_050736615.1 Binataceae bacterium (SeqCode)
GCGCACGCACATCGCGCGTGCGCCGCCCGGCTGAACGAGGATGTGACGCGGCGGCTAGGCCTCGCCCACCGCGTCACGCTAATTGCTTACGCCTTCCATGGATTGCCATATCGATCAAGACACGCCACTTCGTTCACCGGCCTGCGTTTCACCGGGCCGAAATGGCCTTGCGGATACCCCACCGGCATCATCGCGTAACTTTGCACATCATCCGGTAAGTTCAGAATTTCATGCACCTCCTCTTCGTAGAAGGCGTGAATGGTAGTGAGCACCGTGCCCAAGCCATGGGCGCGGCACGCCAATATAATGTTCTGCACGGCGGGGTAAATGCTCGACCCCGCCAGCCGCACACTGCCCTGCATCCGTTTTTTGATGTCCTCTGGCAAGTTGCCCGCACCGGTCCACAGGGACGAGCGCAGGCATGGCACGATTATCACCGGCGCATCGCCCATGTGTTCGAACAGATGTGTTACCGAGGCCATGAAGCGCTCGTATTGGCGCTCTTCCATATGAGCGGGCCGTTCACGGCCGGAATAAAGCTTGACCAGGATTGATGACGCTTTTTTGTACACAGCGCCCAGTCGCTGGCGCTGGGAAGCGTCTTTGGCCACCACGAACAACCAGGATTGCGCGTTGCTGCCCGAAGGCGCGCGAATCGCGGCATCAAGTACTTTGCCGATGATTTCGTCGGGCACGGGATCGGGTCTGAGCCGCCGAATCGCGCGCGCGGTGTACATCGCCTCGGACAGGGTCATTTCAGCCATCTTTATAACCTCGGGCAAAAGTGTGCCGCAGTGCTCGTGCAAGCCTCGCCACCACGGCATTTTCACAATCAGACGCGACGCGTTCAACTGCGCCGCGTCGTCCAGCCGCTGGGAAGAGTGCCGAACCGTTAGGGAACCTCTGCACAAGCCACTGTTGTCATTCCGAACCGTGTCTGCAAAGTGAAGACTCCCGGATAAAACCGAAGGGAAAGAACAGACTCCGGGATTCCTCGCTGCGCTCGGAATGACAGATACGAGTTGCGCGGAGCTTTCCTAGGTCAGGCGGGCGCCTTGCCCAGCAACTTCGCGTAAACCTTTTTGGCGTCTTCCGGATCCTTGACCATCGGGCCGGGTTGAATCCGATGTTTCATGATCTTGTCGTCGTCGTTGAACTCCCGGACCGTCGCACAATATTCCAGCAAAAGTCCGTTGGGGTCGTTGAAGTAAATCGAGCGGGCCCATTCATGATCGACGACCGGCGTGACATCGACGCCTTTTTCGACCAAATCCGCCCGTCGCTCCTCCAACTCATCGACGGTGTCACAATGGAAGGCAAAATGGTAAAAGGCCGGTGGCAGATTCTGCGCGCTGTTGATGTCGGTTTTGAATTCTTGCGGGATCCCGGGTACTCGTTCCGGACACATGAAGGCGACCAGTTCGCCGTCGCCGCTGTCGAGAAACGCGTGCCTGATACGCCCGCCCTCCGGCGGTTCAAGGACATCGCACCATGCGATCGTCCAGCCGAGCTTCTGCGTGTAGAACTCGATCGTACGGTCGATGTCTAACGTTGCCAAACCAATATGATGGACGCCCTTGCTTTGCATGGTGCGATTCCTCCATGGGTGATATTCGCGGCAGCCCCTGTGGCTTTACTAGCACGGTGTTGCATTGGTTGAAACGGCGGCTCGTGACGCCGCTCCGTCGGAATCCCGGGATGAATCTACGCCAGCTTCACCAACTTGTGCTTGATGGCGTAGCGAACCATATCGGCCGTCGTGCGCAAATTGAGTTTCTGCTTGAGACTGTCGCGATGGGCTTGCGCGGTGCGCGGGCTTACGCCGAGCGCCAGCGCGATATCCTTGCTGGTGGCCCCTTCGCCAATCAGGCGTAGCACTTCGCGTTCACGTTGCGTAAGGCCGCCGCGGCGTTCTCTCGCTCCCGGCTGACGCATCCGGCTTAGCACCACCGGTGCGACCGACGGGCTGATGTAGCGTTTGCCACTATGAACCGCGCGTACGGCGTCCAGCAATTCCCGCGGCGCATCGCTTTTGAGCAAATAGCCGGCCGCGCCTCCAGAAAACGCCTCGACCACATATTCTTCGTCGTCGTACTGGCTTAGCATCAGCACCTTGGTCGCGGGCGCGCGTTTAGCTATGCGGCTGGCGGCATTAAGCCCGCCGATGCCCGGCATCCCAATGTCCATCAGGAGTACATGCGGACGTATTTTCGGCGCCAGCGCGAGCGCCTCTTCGCCGCTTGCCGCCTCTCCGATCACATCGAATTCGCCACTTAGGAGCAGGCGCAGCGATTCCCGCAGGATACGATGATCATCGGCGAGCATTACCCTGATGCGTTCGGCGCTCATGCAGTCTCCGGCACCTCGGCGATAAGACGGGTGGCGCCTGGGCGCGACTCAAACCGCAATCGGCCGCCCATCATCTGAAGGCGCTCGGTCAATCCGCTCAGCCCCATTCCGCGATGCGCTCGTTCATCCAGGCCCTTGCCGTTGTCATGAATCGTCAGGCGGGTGCGGTCAGCACGCTTTTCGATTCTGATTTCGACGCGCGTGGCATCGGAATGGCGTGCGACATTAAACAGCGCCTCGCGCGCAACCTGATAATAGAGTTGTTGCACCGGTCGCGTGAGCGCCGGCAGCTTATCCGCGGGCACCAGCCGGGTCTTGATGCCGGTATCAGCGAGACGTCTCAGTTCGTAGCGGAGCGCCTCAGCAAGACTCGAGCGGCCAAGCGTGGCGGGGCGCAACTCGCGCACGCGTAGTCGCAGGGCTTCTTCGAGCTGTTTGAAAATGCCGCGAGCTTCCTCCGGTCCGGCTTCGATAGCGATACGGGCGGCCGCTAGAAGCTGCGCCTGATGGTCGTGTAAATCCCGCGCGATACGCGCGCGCTCGGCATCAATTGCGCCGAACATGCGGAGCCCCAGGTTGCGCACCAGGGCGAGCAATCGCTGATTTTCCGCCTCCCAATCCCAAATGGAGACGATCGGGTTTATACGCGTCGCCAGCATCTCGGCCCAGGCGACCGTTGCCGCGTCGATTTCATCGCGCGAAGCGAACGCAACCGCGATTCGCGCGAGGGGGAGGCACAAATAGGACCTGAAAGCGGCGAACAAGCGATCTTCGTCATATGCGATCGCGCTTGTGGCTGTTAATGAGCGAACGATCACCGCTTGTTGCCGATGAGCTTCGGCCAGGGCGCTGTTGCGCCCCAGCACTGGAAACGGCACCAGCATCGCGGAAGCCGCCACGACTTGCCGCATATCATCCGAAATATTGGCAACTAACCAAACGTCGAACGCGCCGACGCGAGCGAGATTTGATCCGAGTCCGGATAAACGGTTGCGCGGTTTCAGTCGTGTGATAGTAGCGATCACGCGGTCGAGACGCTGTCGCTCCATCTCGGCGCTCCGCCGCTCCGAAATGGCGCGCGCCAGGCGTTCCCCGTTTTGAATCGCACGTTCGCGCCAAAATTCACGTGACGCGGCGGCGTCTTGCCTGGCCACGATCGCGAGCGCATGACTGGCCGTGAGTTGCAGCATTGTACCGATCACTGCTGATGCGGCGTCGGAGGGAAACAACGCGACCACCGTGACAGTGACAGAGCTGGCGTCCGCACGCGCGATGAGCGCCTGAGTGGATTCGGTCCATTCGCGATGACGCCGCGGCAATAACGCCCTAAGCTCCGCGGGCGACAGCGAAGTTTGGCTGGGAAATTTGGAATCGCGCCGCGATATCGCGCTGAAAATCTCGGTTAAGCCGGTATTCCAGGGATCAGAAACGGCCTGCCTCGCGACGCCATGACCCGCGGTGCCGCGCCATTCGATTAAACACGCGTGAGAAGATGCTTCGACCAACAGCCGCGTGAGACTTTCGAATTCCGCGCGCAAAGAGCCTCGGGTCACCGGGTCGGCGGTGACGGTATGGCTGGAGGGCGAAGTGACGGACGCAAGCTCGTTCACGTCATTGCCCAAAATAAGCTCAGTGCGGAGAGTCTGTCCGTTGCAGCTCCCTGCCCAATTGCTGCATTTCGCTTGCAAACTGCGTCCAGTCGCCCTCTCTGAGGGCCGAGAGCGCGCGATGGTAATGTGAGGCCGCCGTTTGAAGCCCGGGTGGGGCGGATGGGATCTGCGCCGCGGCGAGCTGTTTGGGCGGAATCTTGGGTGGGGTTTTGGCCGCCACGATAATCTTGGCAGGCGGCGTTACGGTTTTGAACAGCGAAGCCAGCGTCAAATGCAGGGTGGTTCCCATTACCGTTTCGTCGCTGTAGGAGGCGAGCACGCGCTGTAACTCGGGCAATTCACCGTTGGCGGCGCGAATATAAAGCGGCTCGACATAGAGCAGCGCGTCTTCTACGGGAATCACCAACAAATTGCCCAGGATGACCTTCGAACCCATCTGATTCCACAGTGAATACCGCTGCGAAATTTCGGGATTCTGATTGATGCGGGCCTGAATCTGATAAGGGCCGTAAAACAATCGGTCTTTGGAAAAGGCGAACGCGAAGAGATGGCCATAATCAGCACCGTCGCATCGCGCCGCCAGCCACGAAATCATATTGTCGCGATTGTTCGGACACATCGGCAGCATCAGGATGTATTCGGCGTGTTTTTCCCCCGGCAGCCGCATAATCACGTAGTAGGGCTGCATCGTGACCGTTTCATCCGCGTAGTTCTCGCGCGGAAATGACCACAAATCTTCGCGATTATAGAACACCGCCGGATCCGTCATGTGATAGGTGCGATAGATATCGGCCTGAATCAGGAAGAAATCCTCGGGGTAACGGATGTGTGCGCGCAGTTCCGGCGACATTGTGGACATCGGCACGAACATCGCTGGATAGACTTTCTCCCAGGTCCGGATAATCGGATCGCTGGGGTCCGCGACGTAAAGCGTGATCTTGCCGTTATAGGCGTTGATAACGGCCTTGACCGAATTGCGGATGTAGTTGATGCCGTCGGCGTTGCGCTGCGAGTATGGGAAATGATCGCTGACAGTGTAACAGTCCAGTATCCAGTAAAGGCCGCCGTTGAGCACTACCATGTACGGATCGCGATCCTGGTTCAAAAACGGCGCCAGGGTCGCGACGCGCTCGCTGATATTGCGCCGCAGCATGATGCGCGTCCCGGCGACGATATTGCGCGTCACCAGCAGATTAACGTCGCGATAGTAATAGCTGAATAGCAGGCGGCGCGCGATGCCACTGATTGGCACCCCGCCGCTCCCTTTGTAGAAGCTATAAACGTTCTTGGTGCCGCGCGGATAATCGAATTCCGGCGTGGCCGCTTTGACCAGGCAATACACATCCGGCTCCTGGCCGTAGTAGA
Organism: Binataceae bacterium (SeqCode); assembly: GCA_050736615.1. Classification (GTDB taxonomy): domain Bacteria; phylum Desulfobacterota; class Binatia; order Binatales; family Binataceae; genus JBOHWJ01. The sequence goes on from JBOHWL010000053.1 coordinate 5,325, forward strand.
TGCCCGGGCGATTCACTTTAAAACCAACGTCGGAGGCCGGCGGAATATCTTTGATATAGAGCACCGGCAGGCCCTCGGCGTCTTTGGCGTTGACCGGGCTCATCACCAGCCCATAGCCATGGGTGAATTTGATGTGCAGGTTAACCCAGGTCTGCGCGCCTTGCGGCAACAGTCCGACGTTCATCTCGCGCGGTGAGAGCATCACCTCCGTGTATTTGTTGTTAACGTGGTAGCGGTCGATATCAACGTTCTTGAAATCGTAGTAGAGGCGGATTTCCTGTAACTGCCGATAGGTCGTGATAAGTGGGCGCGGGTCCCACAAGCGGATGTTCTCGATCGTGGTCGAATCCTGGTCGAGCGAAGCGGGAGTGAGTTGGCCGTGGCCGTTGAACGGCTTCACATCGACCGTGTCCAGTTGATACGCCCGCCGCGTCATCTGGATGTTGCGCACCAGGTAGGGTTCCTCGACGTGCAACTCGTCTGGCTTGACCCACAGACGTTCGATTACCGGCTGCAGCAGATTGAGCACGATCGCCGGCGCGAACAGCACGATCACGGCGGCGACCGGCAGCCGCAAACCGCGCTCGCGAACATTTCTCACGCAGATCAGGAATGCCACCAGCGCGAGCGCCACCAACAACCACAGGCCCGGCTTCCAGAGCAGGTGATCAACATACCGGACACCGAAAACCACGCCGTTGCCATGCAGCAGCAACTCAAAACGCTCAAGCCAATAGCTATAGGCGCGCTGCAGGAAGAAAACCCCGAGCAGTACCGATAAGTGAGCCGCGCAGGCCGGTGAAATCTGCGGCGGGGAGTCGCGGAAATCGAGCGCGCCACGAGCCCAATAGACCGCCACCGTGACGGCCGCCGTGAGAAACAGGATCAGCAGGAAGAGGTCGCGCCAGTCCTCCAACAGCGGCAGCTTGAAAACGTAAAAACCGACATCGCGGTTGAAGGCGGCCTCTTTGACTCCAAACGGCACGGCGAAAACCGCCTTGAGATAGACGTCCCAACTCGAAGCTTCGCCCTGGGCGACGAAAATGGCGAGGATGACCGCTATTCCGAGTACCAGCAGCCGCCACGGAATACGATCGCCGAGTGATCGAATCAACTCGGGCAGGTTAACCTCGACCATTTGGTCCGGCCGCCGCACCACGCGCAGTCGTTCATTTTGCTGGCTTAATCCGAGCGCGATCGAGCCGCTGATGAAGATAGCGGCGAACGTGACGATCCAGATCGCAACAAAAATCCCGATTTGCGTGAACAGGGTCGTGGTGAAGACGCCGCGGTAGCCCAAAGCGGTGAACCACAGCAGGTCCACCAGCAACGAGTCCGTAACGCTCAGAAGAATAAGGACGACGATAATGATCGCCGCCAGGCTGAACAGGATTATTCTCGGGCGCATTAACCTCTTAGCTCAGGCGCCCCGCGCGACCTGGGCAACGTGTTCGCGGACCACGTCCGGCGGGCAGAGCCATAGGAACATTTTCAAACACAGATAACCGACCAGGAGCCAATCCAGCTCGCCCACGATGGGAATCAGGTCCAGCTCAAGCGCCGGCGGTGTGATCAGCAGCAGCAGCCCCATGAAAGGAACCATTTTCGCCAGAATCGAAACCCGCTTGTCAAGCATCAAACGATAGAACACGCGCAGAAACTGCGGCAGGTACATCACCATGCCGCCGACGTGGTTCGGGCTTAAAAATCGCATTCTCCATAAGGAACGAAACATCGTCCCACCTTGCTCGCGGCCAGTGTAGCACATGAGCCCGTCAAGGATTACACATTTTCGCCTCAAAACCACGCGGCGAGGCTGACGCTTCTGCTAAAATGAAGTGGTGGGGATGTGGCGGTTTAAATCGGAGCGCTCTGGCGCGCGGCGAGTCTGCGAGGTGCGATTTAAAGTGAAACGAAAAATGACGCTCGGCGACTTCCTGGTCGCTTATTTGCGCAAAATCGGCGTTCAGCACGTATTCGGCATTCCGGGAGACCTCGCGCTCAAGCTCTTTTTCGCTTTGGGCAAAAAGCACAACCTCGAGGTGCTCACCTTCTCGCATGAACCCGGGGTCGGCTTCGCCGCCGACGGCTATGCGCGCGCGACTGGCAAAATCGGAGTGGTCTGTGTGACTTACGGCGCCGGCGGTCACAACATGGTCAATCCCGTCGCCGGCTCCTTTTCCGAGCGCGTCCCGCTTCTGATCTTTTCCGGCGGTCCGGGCGAGGAGGAGCGTCGCCTGGGTACGCTGATTCATCATCAGGCACGCGAAATTGAATCGCAACATCGCATTTATCAGGAAGTGACCTGCGCTTCATGTGTGATTGTTGACCCGCACACCGCGGCACGGGACATCCATCAGGTTGTGCGCACCATTTGGGCCGAGCAGCGCCCGGGTTACGTCGAAATTCATCGCGACATGGTCGATCGTGAAATTGAAGTACCCGACGAGCTGATCGAATGGGATGGCGCGCTTCATTTTCAGGATTCGGATACGCGCAAGGTTGAGGAAGCGGCGCGCGAAACGGCCGCGATGTTCAACGAGAGCAAAAGGCCTGTGCTCATCGCCGGCATCGAGATGCATCGTTACAAGGCTGCGCGCGAATTAGTCGAACTGGCTGAGAAAATGGGCGCTCCAGTGTGCACGACGGTGCTCGGAAAGGGTGCCTTTCCGATGGACCATCCACTCTATATGGGCGTCCATGTCGGCCCGATCAGCCCGCCGCCGATTGTGGCGCGCATGGATGAGGCGGATTTCGTCCTCAACCTGGGTTGTTTGCGCACTGACATGAATTTCGGTAACCGGCCCCCTCATATTATCCAGGAAAAGACCGTTTGGGCGGTCGATCACACGGTTGATATCAAATATCACAGCTATATTAACGTTGGCGTGCGCGACTTCGTGCGCGCGCTGCTGCGCCAGGACTTGCGCGCACATCATGAAACGGTGCATTACGCCAGCAATCTGAGTGACGGCGCCGTCGCACGCAACCGCACCGGCGCGATTAAGGTGGTGGAGCTGCTCACCGCGGTCAACGAGTTTCTCGCCGTCAACCGGCGTCATGTGGTGGTCACCGATTCCGGCGACATGCTGTTCGGCGGCCTCGATGTCAGGGTGCCGCATCAGGGGCTCTACCTGGCGCAGGGCTTCTACGCGTCGATGGGATTTGCGGTGCCGGCCGCCTTGGGCGCGCAGATTGGATGCGGACTACGACCGCTGGTGTTGAGCGGCGACGGTGCCTTCCAGATGACCGGGCAGGAAATTGCGCATGCGGCACGCTTCGGCGCCAATCCTATCGTGGTCGTGGTGAATAATGGTGGCTGGGGCATCTTTCGCCCGATCGCAGCCGACCGCGCCGATCTGCTCGAAATACCGCCGTGGCCATACGCCAGACTGGCTCAGGCGTGGGGCGGCGCGGGTTACGAAGTGAGCAGCCTGGCCGAGTTCAAGGAAGCGCTCGCCGCCGCCCATCAGGTGCGAACCTTCGCCATCATCGACGTGCGCATCGAGCGCGACGACCTCTCGCCCGTGAGCATCAAGTACATCAAAGCCGCCGCCAAACGCTCGCAAGCGCCGCCCGAACGCAAGCCCAACCATCGCGCGCACCGAGGTGATAGGGATACTTAGTGAAGGCGACAGGCGGGACGAGCACGTCAGTGGAGCGAACGGGAACGTGCGGACGAGATCGACATTGGCCGAGGGCTCGCGGACTCATCCGACCCACGGAGCCGCGTCCCGGGTAACGAGTCCGCGAGGTGCGGTTAGATTATTGGCTAGCGAAGCCGCGGGCGGAGCGAGCAAACGAGTCTGCGAGGTGCGGTTAGATTATGGAGTCGTACGAAAAGCTTTATCGCGAATTTCGCTGGAATACGCCTGAGTATTTCAATTTTGGCGCGACTATTGATAACTACGCGCAAGACCATGGGCGCGCCGCCCTGCTGTGGGAAGACCAGGACGGCAATCGCGCGCGCCTGACCTTCGCCGACGTGCGCGATCAATCCAACCGCATTGCCAACGTGCTTGCCGGACTGGGAATTGGCCGTGGCGATCCGGTGATGATCGCGTTGCCGCGCATTCCGCTCTGGCAAACGGCCTACATTGGCGCGCTCAAGGCCGGCGCGATGGTCATCCCATGCGTTTCGATGCTGCGCCAGAAAGACCTGGTGTATCGCGCCAATCATTCGGGCGCGCGCGCGATTGTCGCCAGCATTGACAGCGCCGAACTGGTGGCCGATTTGCGGCGTGAATGCCCTTCGGTCGGACATTATCTATTGGCCGGCAGCGCCCGCACCGGATGGAGCAGTCTGCATGACGAGATGCGCAACGCCAAGCCCACCTTCACGGCCCAGCGCACGCGCGCCAGCGATCCGGCCGTATGCTATTACACCTCCGGCACGACCAAGCAGCCCAAGGCCGTGCTGCACGGCCACGCCTATACCTGGGCGCATCGCTTCACCGGACTCAATTGGCTCAGCCTGAGAGAGGGCGATATCCATTGGACGACCTCCGACACTGGCTGGGCAAAGGCCGCCTATGGCGTCCTGTTTGGCCCCTGGATGAATGGGACGACGGTGTTCATGTACAACGGACGCTTCGAGCCGCAAAAGGAACTCGAGCTGCTGCATCGCTACAAAATCACGACCTTCTGTGCCCCTCCGACCGAGTTCCGCATGCTGGTCAAGGAAGACCTCTCGAAGCATCATCTGCCCGCATTACGCCATTGCACGGCCGCCGGGGAGCCGCTCAATCCGGAAGTGATCGACGTCTGGCGCGAGCATTACCGCTTGACTATCCATGACGGATACGGCCAGACCGAGACCGCGCTGGTGGCGGCCAATCTACCCGGCATGCCGGTGAAGCCGGGCTCGATGGGCCGGCCATTTCCGGGGCTGGAGGTGGGTGTGTTCGATGACGGCCTGCGCGAATGCAAAACCGATGAAGTCGGCCAGATCGCGGTTAGGGTCAAACCGGTCAAGCCACCTTCGATCATGCTCGAATATTGGAAGAACCCTGAAGAGAATGCGGCCGTTTTCCAGGGCGACTTTTACCTCACCGGCGATCAGGCCTATCGCGACGGCGACGGCTATCTTTGGTTCGTCGGCCGCGCCGATGACGTGATCACCTCGGCCGGCTACCGCATCGGGCCGTTTGAAGTTGAGAGCGCCTTGCTCGAGCATCCGGCCGTGATGGAATCCGCAGTGGTGGCAAGTCCCGATCCCGATCGCGGCAGTGTCGTCAAGGCGTTCATCAAATTGAAAGCTGGAACCGTCGGCGGCGACGCGCTTGCGGACGAATTGCGGGAGCATGTCAAGCGCGTGACAGCGCCCTACAAGTATCCGCGCGAAATAGAGTTCGTCGAAGATTTGCCCAAAACGGTAAGTGGCAAGATTCGGCGCGTCGAATTGCGCAAACTTGAAGAGCAACGCAAACGCGGGCAGACGCCCGCATAGATCACTCCGATGGCGCTGGTTATCCGGCCCATAAGATGCGAAGAGGCTGGAGCGTTGACGGAATTGGCGCTGCACTCAAAGGCCCATTGGGGTTACGACGCCGCCTTTATGGCCGAGGCACGTAAAGAAATCGCACTCAACGCCGTGGAACTCGCGCAATTCACGGCCTATGCATTGGAACGGTCGGGACGGCTGATCGGCTTCTACTCTCTGAAGCCGCTGGCGGATGGAAAAATCGAATTACACGACCTGTGGGTGGAGCCGGAGTTCATCGGAAAGGGTTACGGTGCTCGCTTATGGTTTCACGCCGTCAGGTGCGCCCGAGCGCGCGGCTATCGCGAACTCGAACTTGTCGCCGACCCCAACGCGGAACCGTTCTATTTGCGGCGCGGCGCGAGCACCGTGGGTTATCAGCCATCCGGCATCCGCCGCGATCGGCGAATGCCAGTGATGAAGGTCGAATTGTAACTCGTTCGCTCTGAATTCGTCCGCCGGTCGTGAGCGTTATTGTTTGCCACGGGCGAGCAGGTTGACCTTGCCGGCGAAATCTTCGAGGTCGACTTCAGTGGTTTCGAGCACTCGCGCAACCATCCCCCAGAAACCAATCGTCATGATCAACTCGACAATCTCGCCGCCGCCAAGATGGCGCTGGAGCGCTTCCAGCGTTTCCTTCCTGCCCTTGACGTTACGCGCGATCTGATCGGTGAAATGCAGCACCAGGCGTTCAACTTCGTTGAAGCACTTGGCGGGCTCCCAATTGTCCATCGCGGCGATTTGGTCATCGCTGACGCCCACCGCTTTCGCGATTGGCACGTGCTGGGTCCATTCGTACACGGAGCCGCTGACTTTGGCGGTGCGCAGAATCGCAAGCTCGCGGAGTTTGTTATCCAGTTTCGCCTTGGTCAATAAAGCATTGCCGAGCCGCGAGAAGTTGCGGAAGACGGCCTCTGAAGTCGTCGCCATAATGCGCGCGACGTTGAGTTTTCGGGGGGTGTTGCCAAGAATCTCGCGGGTTTTCGCACTGGCCTGAGTTTCATCGACGTACGGTAGCAATGCCATCGGTTCGCTCCTAGGGGTTTTGGCGCTGGCGCACCAACAGTGCCGCTGACGCCGTCAAAGGTGCGGCTGCCGGGTGCATTTCGCCTGATCGAAACGAAGCCTAATACCGTCGCGGATGTCCGCGCAACCTCGCCGTCCACTTACGATTGCGAGCGCGGGCTGCGTTCACGCCACCAGAAGAGCCAAATCCCGGCCAGAGCCAGCACGACGCCGATGGCAATCCACACCGCGGCCGTATCGGTGACATGCACGACCCATTCGAGCTCATCGCCGACAAGATATCCCACGGTCAGTACCAAAGAGCACCAGATGATTGCGCCCAGCAGATTCCAGCCGAAAAAACGCCAGAACGGCATTCCCGCCGCACCCGCCATCGGACCGGCCAGAAAGCGCGCACCCAGAATGAAGCGCGCCATGAATACGGCCTTGGCGCCGTGCGTATCGAAGAACTGTTGCAGATGAAGGTAACGGCGATGCACGGTTGCGAAATGGCGCGCGAGCCATTCGATCAATCGCTGCCCGCCCGTGCGGCCCAGCATAAAGCCGCAGCAATCGCCGGCTGTGGCGCTGGCGATACCGACCAGGTACAGCGTCTTCAAGTCGAGCAAGTCGCGTCCGGCGACGAAGCCCGCCGCCAGCAGCACGGTTTCCTCCGGTACCGGCAGCCCCAGGTTCCCGGCAAAGACAAATAAGAAGACGCCTAAATAGCCCCAGGTGGCGAGCCAAGCCGCTATCCCCGTGGGACTCATAATATGGTGCATTAGAAACGAGCGGCTCGGCCGGTTCGCCTTCCACCCTATTTCAAGCTTGCCGGTTTGGTTCGCTCAAAGTAAGTGCCAGCGTCGCATGATTTAGCCGCCGTCAAAGGCGAGTGTCGGCCGCGGGACCTTGGCTTGTGCTTGGGGGCGGCGAGCAAAATGCGTTATTGAAATGAGGTCGTCGACATAACAACGGGGGTGATCCTCTATGAAGACATTGGAAGAGCGAGTCAGGGTGCTTGAGGATATCGAGTCGATCAAGCGGCTGAAGGCGCGTTACTGCGCCGCCTGCGACGACAACTATAACGCCGAGGCCATCGCGGCGCTCTTTACCGAGGATGCGATCTGGGATGGCGCCGGTTTGGGCAAGGCTGAAGGTGGCGAGAAAATCCGCCAATTCTTTCGCGGTGCGCCGCGGATCTTTCCTTTCGCCATCCATCACGTGATGAATCCGATTATCGAAGTCGAGGGCGACAGCGCGCGCGGTCAATGGTACCTGCTGCAGCCGGCGACCCGGATGCGTCAGTCCGAGGGCAAAGCGGCGGAGAAGCAGGCGGTTTGGCTCGCCGCGAGTTATGACGAGCAATATGTACGCACCGCTGATGGTTGGAAATTCAAACATCTGAAGGTGACCGCCCGGTTTCTTACCCCTTACGAAGAAGGCTGGGCGAAAAAGCAATTCGTATAGTCCGAGCGATTTTTTACATCAATAATTCTGGAGGTGGCAACCATGGCGCTGGCTGGTGAAGTGACCAATCCCGCGACAATCGATGGCAAGGACGTGACCTTCGAAAGCGACGGTTTCGCGTTGCGGGCTTATCTGGCGCGGCCCAAAGAGCAAGGTAGTTACCCCGCCGTATTGATTCTGCATGAAGCTTTTGGGCTGGTCGAACACGAACGCGACGTCGCACGACGTTTCGCGAATCAGGGTTTCATCGCGCTTGCGCCCGACGTTTATTCGCGCGTGGGCGCGCCGAAAAACGCCAGCGACATGGCCGAGGTCCGCACCAAAATGTTCGGACTGAAGGATTCTCAACTGGTGCGTGATTTCGAAGCCGCCGCCGCGTTTTTGCGCGCGCAACCCGGATCTAACGGCAAAGTCGGATGCGTCGGTTTTTGCGTTGGCGGCCGCTGGACGCTGTTATTCGCATGCAGCAGCGATAAGGTCAATGCCGCGGTTGATTGCTGGGGCGGCTTCGTCACCCGCGCCACCGCGGAGGCGATGACCACACCCGAGCGTCCCACGGCCGTGGTCGATCTGATTCCGCAACTGCATTGTCCGCTTTACGTCGTATGCGGGGAGGAGGACCAGAATCCGTCACCGGAGCACGCCGCGGAAATACGCAAGCGTCTCGAACAGGCCGGCAAGAATTTTCAGCTTGAGATATTCAAGCACGCGGGTCACGCATTTTTCGCCGATTACCGGCCGAGCTATCGCGAGCAGGCGGCGTTTGACTTATGGCCCAAGATGGTTGCTTTCTTCAAGAATAATCTGCGCTAGCGCGGACCTCTCGAGTCAACGGATGAACGAGAAAATATGGGCGGGCGCGATTGAGAAAATGCGCGCGCGCATCGATCATACCGCTGAAACGGTGCGCGACGGTTTTCCCCATTATACCGACCGCGCAAGTGGCAAATGGGTCACCACGCCCGCCGCCGATTGGACCGGCGGTTATTGGAACGCGATGCTGTGGCTGACTGCGGCGACAACCGGCGATCAGCGTTACGCTCGGGCGGCCGCGCAATGGACGGAGCGGTTGCGCAGCCGCATTGACTCGCAGACCGCGGCCAAAGGACTGCTCTTCTATTATGGCGCCGCGCTCGGCGCGATTCTCACCGGGAATCCGGCGGCGGGTGAAATCGCGTTGGCCGGCGCCCGCTCGCTCGCCAAAATGTACAATCCGGCCGCCGAAGTGATTCCTACCGGCGCGGAATTCGAGGAAGTTCACAGCGTCGGCGCCACCGAAACCGAAATCGACACGGTGCAGATAGCGGCTCTGTTGATATGGGCCAGCCGTCAGAGCGGCGAGGCCGCGTTATCCGACATCGCGGTCAAGCATGCCCGCCGCCATATCGAATTATGTCTGCGCGAGGACGGCTCCATCTGCCAGTCGGCTTCGTTTGACGCCGCGACCGGCAGCCGGACGCGGCGCTATACGCATAAAGGCATCACGGACCAGAGCACTTGGGCGCGCGCGCAGGCGTGGGGAATGCTGGGATGGACCTTGACCGCGCAATGGTCGGGAGATCTGACATTCCTTGAGCCGGCGCGCCATGCGGCGGATTGGTGGCTAGCGCACGTTCCTCGTGACTTCGTCGCGTATTGGGATTTTGACGACCCCGCGATCCCGCACACGAATCGCGATACTTCGGCGACCGCGATCGCGGCGGCTAGCCTGCTGAAATTCGCCGCGCTCACTGACAACGCCGCATTACGCCGTCAGTACGATGAAGCCGCACGGGCTACGGTTCGCGCGCTGGTGGAAACCTATTTGGGGACAGAGGGCGGTCTGTGGGAAGGCTGTTACAACAAACGCATCAATCTGGCGATCAACCACGAGCTTATCTGGGGCAGCTATTATCTGTATGAAGCGCTTCACGTACTCGACGGCATACTGGCGCCATCACGGATTTAAGCCGGGAATTTGGATCGAAATCGGCTAGGGAATGTCTGCGCAAACCCGATCTGTCATCCCGAGCGAAGCCGCGGGATCAACGCGGAGCGAAGAGTATTTTATTGTGTAGTCATGGAGAAAAGAATCGTCGCTCCGCCTAGACTCCTCACTTCGGCGGCCTCCGTTCGGGGGATGACAAGAAAATCACCAAACTCTCAAATGACGGAAGGTTAATCGACAGAGCTGGCTCAGGCGCCTGATATGGGCTGCAAGCAATTATCCATGATGGCGAAGGCTTCGCGCAGTTCATCATCGCTGAGCACACCCGCCGGCATGAATAAGCGGATACAGGCGGGTTGGTGCCCGCCGTAATACAGCACCAGTCCGGCGTCGAAGCATCGCATGATGAATTCCTTGGTGCGGCTGAGCGCGCCATTGCCAATTTGAAACGCGATCATCGCGCCGATTCCGTCCACCTGAGAGATAATTCCGGGATGATGGTGGCTCATTCGCTCCAGATGCTCGCGTGTCAGGCGTTCGAGTTGCTTTTCGCGTCCCTCCGGACCGAACATGCCTTCCGCGGTGAGCTTCTCGATAATTCGACGACCCACCGCCATTGGCACCGTCGCGCCCGAGAAGGTGCCGGAGATAAGGCCTGCGTCTGGCGCGAAATTCTTGCGCCATAGTACCGCGCTGCCCTGGAAGACTTTGCCAATCGTGACCACGTCCGCATAGTCGGCGAGCCGCAGCCGATTGGTGGCGAACAATTCAGAGGTGCGTCCGAAGGTCTGCACTTCGTCGATCCAGATGGCGATACCCGCGCGGCGGCATTCCTCGAACAGTGGGATAAAGAATTCGCGTGGCGCCGTGACGAATCCCGCTTCACCTTGCACCAGTTCGACGAGCAACGCAGCCATCTCGTTGGCGCGTTGCGCGATGATGTCGCGCAGGGCCGCCAGCGTCGCCGCGGACGAATTCGGATCGTGGCGTTGATAAAACGGCAGATATTCGACCGGAAAAGTGGTGGGCTGGCCGAGCCGGTAATCGGGCCGGTCGGTGATCTCCGCCATCGCACTGGTCCGTCCGTGAAAACATCCGCGAAACGCGATCACACCGGCGCGCCCATCAACCTTCTGCCGGACCAGCTTAAGCGCATTCTCGTTGGCGTCGGCGCCCGACAGCGAAAGCCAGCAGTTCTCCATCCCGGCCGGGGCATGGGCCAGCAGGATTTTCATCAGCGCATGATATTCACGATTGAAAATGAGATTGCCCTGCATCACCAGGTCCGACGTGGCGGCGCGCACCGCCGTTTCAATCAAGTCCAGGTTGCCGTGGCCGAACAGATGCACGCCGATGCCAAGCGCGAAATCCAGCATCCAGCGGCCGTCCGCGCGCATCGTGCGCGCGCCGCGACCGATGCCGGCGCCGAGATATGGGTAGAAAGCCGGCCGTCCGCGCATCGCGGCCAATTCCGCCAGTTCGGCACGCATCGATTCCGCCGTGAGCGACGGCGCGGAGCCGGCCTGTTTTTCAGCGACGGCTTCGAGCAGCAGCTTTATCGCCTGTTCAAATTTTGGACTGTTATTCATCACGCGGACACGGGAAAGCAAGTGGAGACGAAACGACCAAGTCGGCGCGGGCTACTTCAGTGAGCGCATCGAAAAACCACGTTCGTTATAGCATAACAGCGAGCGCTTGCCCTGGAGCGTGGTTTCCAGCACGCATTCCCGACCCCATAACCGCCCCACGAAGGCGAGGGTTTTTTCCGCATATTCGAGTTGGAGGTCGCGGCCGTCGTGATAATGCTTCAGGTAAAGCGTGCGATTATGCCCAAAATCGGCATCTTCGACCTTGATCACCGGAATCGAGCCGGTGCCGACATTCTTGACCAGCGTTTCCTTGATTTCTTTCCAGCCCTCTTCGTCAGAAACCTTGTCGATGACGTAATCGTCGCCGCGCGCCTCGAATTGAAACAAGTCCAATTCGCGCATGAGTTCCTCGGTCAGATAACGGCGCAGAAATGAGCTGTCGCGCTCGACTTCGCGCACCTCGAAAATTTTATCCGTGCCATTTTTGGCCGGTGCGCCGTACTTCTTGATCTCTTCCCTGGTTGGTTCCGTATGGCGGCGATAGAGATCTTCCCAGATGCGGAAGCCGAGATGATACGGATTGATCTGACCCGGAATCGGACGAACCACCTGGTTATGCCGCACGATAAATTCCAGCCGCAGGCCCTGGGCGATATCCAGGGACTCGACCAGCCGTTTATGCCAATAGCTGGCCCAGCCCTCGTTCATGATCTTGGTGTCCATCATCGGGATGAAATACTTGGTTTCCTCGTCGACGATGGTGAGCAGGTCCTTCTCCCATTCCGCCAGATACGGATTATGGTCGCGAATAAAGAGCAGAAGGTCCTCGTCGGGCTCGAGCGGCGTTTTATGCGTATCGGGTTCGTGAAAGACGGGGCGCTGATGCAGTGATTTGAAAGGGTCATGGCGCGGTTGTGCGGCCTGGATCGCGCGTTCGATCTGTTCCTCGCGGCGCAACTTGCGGATGGCCAGATTGCGGCGGCATTGCGCGGCCAGTGCGTGCGCCGCATCCAGCACGCGTTCGATCTTTTCAACCCCGATCGAAGGGTCCTCCATGTAGCGGCGGACGCGTATCGCATGCGCCTTGAAGGTCTCGATCGTCAATTCGGCGCGCGTCGATTTGAAGGTGAAATTATTTTTGAAAAAGTCATTATGGCCGTATACGTGCGCGATCGTCAGCACTTGCAGCAGCAGGGTGTTGTCGCGCATGAGATAGGCGATGGCCGGATTCGAGTTGATCACCATCTCGTACGGCAAGCCGTTGACGCCGTAATCGTAAAGGGTTTTCAGCTTCTCGTAGGATTTGCCGTAGGACCAATGCGGATAATGCGACGGCATCCCGGAATACGCCATGTAACCCAGCATCCCGGTGTGATCACAAATTTCGAATTCCTGCGGATACCAATCGAGCCCGAATGCGGCGGCCTTTTCGCGAATCCGCTCGTCCCAGTCGACCAGTTCTTTGAGCTCGTAATTCGCCATTGAGTTCCCAAATGTACGGGCTTAACCCCGCCGCGGCGTGATACCGCGCGCGATGGCCGCGGCCTTCATTCCTTGACGCGGTCCTTGGCCAGGAACGCCTTGAACGACGGCCAGATGTCTTCTTTGCGTTCGATCAGGACGGCCTGGAAGTTCGCCTCGTCGAGCCGCCGGAATACGTTCAGCATCGACGATTCGTAATAGCGCGAACCGAGCGGTTTGATCTCGCCGTAGCCGAACAGATTACAGATCTGCGCCAATTCCTTGGCGGCGCGCAGTGCGGCCGGATTGTCCGAATCGAAATTATCGCCGTCGGAACAATGGAAAGCGTAAATGTTCCACAAGGACGGATGGTAACGCTCGGCAACGATGTCAAGCGCCTTTTGATAACCCGAGGAGATAAAAGTCCCGCCCGATTCGCCCTTGTGAAAGAATTCCTCTTCCGTAACCTCGCGCGCCTCAGTGTGATGGGCGATAAAGACGATCTCCACGTTGCGGTAGCGCGTCGCGATGAACTGGTAGAGCAGAAAGAAAAAGCTCCGCGCCAGATATTTCTTCATCGTGTCCATCGAGCCAGACGTGTCCATCACGCAAATCACCACCGCGTTCGACTCTTCACGCGTGTCCAGCTCAAGGTGGCGATAGCGCAAGTCGTCCTGATGGAACGGGAAGCGCGGCTCGCGCTCGTCTTCATCCGGTGCCGGCTCCGGCGCCCGATTACTGTCGATCGGTAACTCGTTATGGCGCCGCGCAAGCTTGCGCATCACGCGCTGGCGCGCGGTGCGCCGCTTGTCCAAATGCACGCGGATGCCGACGCGGCGATAGCCTTTGCGTTTGCTGGTTCGTTCGGAAGGGATTTCGCGCAACGCGCGCCGCTCCAGGTTCGGCAACTCGAGATCTTCGAACATGATCTCGATCAGCTCCTCAAGCGTTACGTCGGTTTCATAATAATCAACGCCCGGGCGCTCGCCGGCCTGGCCATCACCTTTGCCCTGGCCCTCCTTGCCGGTCTTGCCGACCACCTGGCCGGGCCGCGCGTCACCGTCACCCTGACCCACCCCGGGGGCGTTATCACCGAAGATGAAGCGGTATTCCTTGATTCCGCGCAGCGGAACCTTGATCACGCGGTCTTTGTTTTTGCCGATGATCGACTCTTCGGCGATGATATCGGCGATATTTTCGCGGATCGACTCGCGCACTTTTTGGCGATGGCGCAGACGATCGCCGGCGGAGCGATCGGAACGCTCGGCGTCCGAAGGCCGGTACTCGCGAAAAATCGTGTCGTCTGCCGCCATGATGATCATCTCCGCCCTCTCAGTCCTGAATTATACTCCGATCCTCGGGCTGGAAGCGCTCTTCCCCTTGTCATTCCGAATGCTTTATCTCTGTCATTCTGAGCGAAGCGAAGAATCCCGAATCAGTTCGTCTCAACTCAGATCCCTCCAGCTTGGATTCATAGTCTCGATGAGCGCGATCTTCTTCGCTTTCGCTCGCAATAGTCTCTTGATCTGCTCTTCAGGGACAATTGCCGTTTCGATGTCAAGAACTCTTCGAAATAGACCAAACGATTGACGTGATATCGAGCCGTAAACGTGCCGTCCAAACTTTCTCTATGCTCCGCCACTCGCCGCTCCAAATCGTTAGTCATGCCGGTGTACAAGGTCCGGGACGGACTTGCCATTATATAAACGTAGTACTGACGAAAACCATTACGTCCGTTCATCGGAACACCGATCCGGGATTCTTCGCTGCGCTCAGAATGACACCTGCCTTGGACGGTTGGATCCAAGGTTGTGTCGCAATCGAGAAGACCGTAGCTGTTCCTTTGCTTGACTCAGATTCGCCCACAACCGCGAAAGATGGCGATCCACGTTCAAGTACGTTTGCCAACGGGGATTCTCGAAATAGTCTTGGTCATCCAACCAAGCCAGACCTCTGTGCTCCGCCAACCATTCGTTTCCTAGCCCGTCGGCCTGGAGCAGTAGCGCGTTGAACCGATCCTGAAGAGCAATGGGATCTCCCACGGAGCTTCCGGCGTCCTTAATAACTCGCAAGACAGACGCATCCAAGCGTTCGATTTCCGCCGTGATCTTGCTCTCAGCCGCAAGCATGCGTTTAGTCCTTCCACAGATTATTGGCGGCGTACTTCAACACAACGTCGACGCATGACTCGCAGTAGCCGTGCTCGAGCAGGTTCTTGACCATTGCATGGTATTTGTCGCTCTGCTCCTCATCGCGGGTGCGCGCCTTGGTGATAATGCGTGAAATATCGCGTACCGAGGTCATCAGCTTCTTTTCGATCGCTTCCTTGAGTGGCTCGTAACTGCGATAGCTGATCTTTTCGCCGCGGCGCGAACTCGCCCACAGGTACGCAATCACTTCCTGGCGGAAGCCGTCCGCCGCCGAGCCGATAATCGCGATCTGCTCCTCGATCGACTTGAGAAAACTCTCGTCGGGCGGCAATTCCTCCTTCGTGTTGCGATCACGCACCTTGGTTTTATTGACATAAGCCTCGGCGTGATCGAGGTAGTTCTGGAATAGTGCCTCGGCCTGCTCCTGGTAGGAATATACGAAAGCGCTCGTGATCTCTTTTTCGAGCAGATCGAGATATTCCTTGTGCAGCGTATCCTGCAGGAATTCGAGGTACTGCTTGCGCGTGTCGTCGGCGAGGTCCGCCTCCTTGGTCATCGAGATAAGCGCCTCACGCACGTTAATCGGATTGATGCAGTTGCCGGTGGCATTATCCGACAGCGCGTTATCCAGCGCCTTCATGATGAAGCGGGTGGAAATGCCGTTCATGCCTTCGCGCTTGGCGTCTTCCTTCAGTTCCTGCACATCGATTTTCTTGGTGCGGCCTTTTTCGACCACTTCCTCGCCATTGTACAGGCGCAATTTGGTCATCAGGTCGCATTTCGAGTTGGGCTCCAGCCGCGACAGGATCGCGAACATCGACGCCATTTCCAGCGTATGCGGCGCGACATGGGCGCGAAAATCCGAATTGCGGATGATCTTCTGGTAGATCTTCACTTCTTCCGAAAGCCGCAGATTATACGGGACCTTCACCACCACGATGCGATCGAGAATCGCTTCATTGGTATGGTCAGCCTTGAACTTCTGCCATTCGGCTTCGTTCGAATGCGCAACGATGCAGGTATCCACATAGACCATGCCGTGGCGGCCCGGCGCCGGCATGACTTTTTCCTGCGTCGCCGTGATCATCGCGTGCAGATATTCGGTTTCGTTCTTGAAAACCTCGATGAATTCGACCAGGCCGCGGTTGCCGACGTTGAGCGCCCCGTTGAGTTCGAGCACCCGCGGATCGCCCTCCGAGTACTGATCCAGCTTCGAGATATCCTCGGATCCGATCAGCACGGAGGTGTCCTGATTATTCGGATCGACCGGCGGTACCACGCCCACGCCGATGCGATTACGCTTGGAGAAATTTCGCGTCTCAACCGGAAATTCCTCATAACGCTGCGCGTATTCCTCTTTGAGACGATAGCGGCAGACCGGGCACAGGTCGCCTTCGATATGAACGCCCAGCATCTTTTCGAATTCACGCCGGAGATGGCGTGGAATCAGATGCAGCGGTTCCTCGTGCATCGGGCAGCCCTCAATGGAATAGACCGCATTGAGCTGCTCAAGGCCACGTTGGATGCGTTCGACCAGCGAGCTTTTGCCCGAGCCCACTGGACCCATCAGGTAAAGCACCTGACGGCTCTCTTCACCCTTGAGCGAGGCCGAATGGAAATAGCGTACAATTTGCGCGATCGTGCGCTCGATGCCGAAAAATTCGTCGGCGAAAAAATTGAAGACCTTGATCGGCTCGTCCTTGTACAGGCGCTTGGTCCGGGAATCATCAGTATCGGAAATTTCGCGCGTGCCCAAAGTGATGATCATGTCGTAAATCCGGGCGTGCGCCAATTTGGTGAAGACCGGGTCAGCCTTGACAAGTTCGAGATATTCGAGCAGCGTCCCCCGCCATTGTTTGGCTTCGCGCGCGGCGCGGTCCCGCTTTATCACCTGCTCAAAGGTACTCACTTCGGTCATTAGCTAACTCCTTGATTGGGCGAATGAATCGCTATGCGAATTGACAGGAGTGGCAGCCGGGAATAGCGCGGGTTGTGCTATTTTCAAAGCCCATTCCTCAAAGCAGTATAACGAACGGTGCAACTTTGAGGCAAGCCAGCTTTCCGCACGTCCAGGTGATTTTCCACAGGCTTTTCACCGGCGTAATGCTCTCTACGGCCGCACCATCTCGCGTTCATTTCCCGCTCCGCCGTTGGAGCTAGGCAAGATTCGCACCATCTTCGTGCGCAGCCGGAATTTCCGGTACTGCGAGGCTTTCGTCCAACGCCAGCCGTCCACGGTCGTTGATCACATGTGCCGCGAACACGCGTTCGTCATGCGCGAAGGAGATCCACCAGTGCTCGCTCACCGCGCGGCTGAGATAATGCGCCTTCCGCTCCATCGTGCGTACCGCATCCAAATCGTAGGACTGGTTCCACGGGCCGCGCATATGGGAGCGGGTCGGCACGATATCGGCCATATGCGCGAACGCGTCGTCGCCTGACCGCACCACGGCAATTTGATGGTCATGGGTATGGCCGCCCGTCACCAGCGCGCTCACGCCCGCTATCATATTTACGTCTCCGACCACACTTTCGATCATCGCCGCGACCGGTTCCAGGCATTCTCTTACATGACGATACGCCGCGCGTAACCGTTCGTTGCGTGATTCGCGCGCCGTCGCGAGTTCCCCTTGTTGGACGAAGATGCGGGCGCGGGGAAACGCGGGTTCGAGCACTCCCGAGGCGCGCCGCCGCACAATCCCACCGCAATGGTCGAAATGCAGGTGCGACAGCATCACATGCGTTATATCGCCCGCCTCCATTCCCAGGCGCTCGAGTCCGTCCAGCAGCCAACCTTCATCATGACAGAAAATCTTGCGTTCGACCGCGCTCAGCCGGTTGCCAATCCCCGTGTCAACCAGGATGGCGTCGCCACCGCGCAGGATCAGCGGACAGGTCAGATTCAACCGGATACGGTTTTGCTCGTCGGGCGGATGGTCGCGCTGCCATAGTTCGCGCGGCACCACCCCGAACATACAGCCACCGTCGTTACGCCAGATGCCGTCGGTGAGAAAGGCAACGGTGAACTCGCCGACTTGGACCCGTGGCGGCGTTTCCATGCGAACTCCTCTTGCCGATGCGACTGTTCATTTGACTCCGGAGAGCCACAGCCCCAGCGCTAGCGCGGCGACACCCGAGGCGACCGTCGCGCCGTAAAGCCAAATCAGACGGCGAAGCTCCGCCCGCGCGCCGCCGCCACAGCCATCGCTTGCGCTTCGAAGCCTCGCCTCCGCGTGCCATGCCGCCACCAACGCGAGCACCATCGTCGTGTACAGAGCAATTTTCGCGGCGAGGATGCCGATGAACTCCGGCGGGAAGACGTACTGCCGCGCCAAACCAACATAGATCAGGTTGCCAATTCCGGTAACCGGAATGATCGCGGCGACCACCAGGCTGATCCGATTGATGCGTGGGGCAACGCTCAGCGCGAATTCGCGCCATTCACCGCTCTCGGTGCTCAACGCCGATGCCGCCAGCACGAAACTCGCCGAAGCTCCGACCCAGACCACTCCGCAGAGGACGTGCAGCCATAGGATGGCGGACCTCAACGCCATTGTTTCAGGAACATACCGTATCCATACGCCAGCCGACCGTGATGCTCGGCTTCACTTTATTCAGGACGCAGCTCGCGGACTCGCCTGCTCGGCTTCACTGCGTTCCGCCTAGTGGCGTTTCGCCAAATTTTCGTTCCCGGTGTCGTTCGGCTGGTGTTCCATATGCCCGCCGGTCACACTAGCGCGCCGCTTTGTGCAAATATACTTCCTGGCGCGGCGCCTTGATTTCCATTAACAAAAAAGGGAAAGCCGCAGACCCGCCGTGAGGAGCATGCGACCATGCTGGACCCATATATCGGAGCCTTTGAATTGCGCCAACTTGCGGTCACGGGTGAAGTTCCGCCGCGCGAAATCGCCGACTTCTTCCTCGCCCGCATCGCTCGGCTCAATCCAACCCTCGGCGCCTTCATGACAGTCACGGGTGAGCGCGCGCTCGAAGATGCCGCCGGGCTCGAACGCGTCAGCCGCTCGGATCGCGTCGCGATGCCGCTTTACGGGGTCGCGTACTCGCTTAAGGACCTGACCTGGACCAAGGGTATCCGCACGACGCTGGGATCGAAGAATTTCGAAAATTTTATCCCTCGCGCCGACCAGTATTATGCCGAACTGATCCATGCGGCCGGCGGTATTCTGCTCGGCAAAACCACGACGCCGGAATTTGGCGGCAAGCCCACCACCGAGGGCGGACTCTGTCCGGCGGCGCGCAATCCGTGGAGCCCGGCGCATACCGCCGGGGGTTCGAGCGGTGGCGCGGCGGCCGCAGTGGCGGCCGGTCTCAACCCGCTTGGCGAAGGCAGCGACGGCGGCGGCTCAATTCGGCTGCCGGCGGCATGCTGCGGCATCGTCGGCCTGAAACCGTCGCGTGGCCGGGTTTCCAATGCTCCTGTGATGGGCGAGGGGTGGGCCGGTTTTGCCACCAATGGTCCGTTGGCGCGCTCGGTGCGTGACGCGGCGCTGTTGCTGGATGTGATGGCCAAGGCCGCCGACGGCGATCCCTATTGCGCCCCTCCCGTGGCCTTGAGTTTTACTGATGCGCTTAAGCTAAGGCCGCGCAAATTGCGTCTGGCCCGCCTCCCCGAAACTTCAATGGGCTCAACTGACAGCGAGGTGCGCTCGGCCTTCGAACGTGCCTGCGATGAGTTCCGTTCAATGGGCCATAGCGTCGAACCGATTCGGCTCGATCCGGCCGCGATGTTGAACGAAATCGCGCAAAAATTGATCTGCGCCGGCATCAGCGCGGTGCCCTTGCGCGATCCCACTTCCGTGGATCCAATCGTACGTGCCGCCTGGGAGCGCGGACGCGCGATCAGCGCCAGCGAATACATCGCCACTGTCGCCAAAATGCATAACGTCTCGCGCACGATCGTGCAGGCCTTGTTGCCTTACGACGCGCTCCTCACGCCGACGCTGCCGCGCCCGGCGGTCGCGTTGGGCTCGCTCTACGGATCACCGGAGGAATCACTGGCGGACACTTTTAGCTGGATTACATTCACATTTCCGTTTAACGCAACCGGCCAGCCCGCCATCTCGCTGCCCAACGGCTTTACCAGTGCCGGTCTGCCCGTGGGATTACAGATCGTCGGCAGGCCTAACGATGAGACTGGCATGCTCGCGCTGGCAGCCGCTTTCGAGGAGGCACATCCGGCGGGAAGGCTGCGCCCGCCGCTTGATTAATCCGCTGAAACCGGCCACGGACGGCGGAATAACTGCTCGAGATCAACGATAATTTCGAAGCGGCGCTTGCGGTTCCGCGGCGAATGCGGGCACGTCACCGTGCGCACCGAGTGGGGTGGAATCAGGGCGAATTTGGGCGTCACGATGATGCTGCCATCATGCTCAAGCTCACGCACATTGTTGCTGTAACGGCCATAAGCGAACGACGGCCAGTGGTCTGATACTGATTTGCCCGACGGTGCCATGCTGAAGATGAAAAAGCTTGAATCGGCGCTCCATTGCGCTCGCACGACACCGAGTCCGTCCCGTCCGTTGCGCGAAGAAAAGTCGCGTGAACACAGGGTCTCGCCGTCGCGCTCGTGGATCTCCACCCGGCTCTCCATCCGCTCGAATCCGTGCCGTACCCCAACTGGTACAATAACGGCGCGTAGCAGGCCGTCGGGTGAGCTGATGGTGCGGCTGCGCGCGCGTGGCCATGCCGCCGCACCGGCGAAGGTCGCGAAGAGTGCCGCGATCGGCAACGCCGTGTAGAAAAGCGACCAGATCATCGAGTTTTATAAACGCTGACTATCCGGCGAAACCGGTCATCCCGCCTGGCACTGTGACCGGACCCTCCGCCTCGAACCTGCCGTCCGTAACAGCCTACGTTGCCGCAAGGCGTCAGGCAACCGTTCCCCTTCGGAAGATCGATTCGCTCCATCGAAATTGATCGCCCGGCCTGGTTTTGATTGCGCTCGCGGACTTGATCGGCTAGTAAGAGTTTCATCATAAAACTGAATAACATGGCCGCGATCCCCTTGAGATTAGGGCGAGCCGGCCGCGCCGAGGTAAATCCATGCCTGACTATTCCGAGATTTTGTACGATTTTCGTGACGGTATTGCCACCGTTACGCTGAACCGTCCGGCCGCCGCCAATTCCCTCAATGAGCGGTTGTCGGCGGAAATGCTCGATGCGATCATCCGCGCCGAGGAGAACGACGCCGTGCGCGCCATGATCGTGACTGGCGCCGGCCGGCGTTTCTTTTGCGCGGGCGCAGACCTCAAGGGCTTCTACACGCGCACGGGCGAATTGGAGAGCCGCGTTTCACTGTTTCACAATGCGCTTTCACATATCGTCCGCGCGCCGTTCCCAGTGATTGCGGCGGTTAATGGCACCGCGGCGGGCGGCGGGATGGGACTGGCTTGCGGCTGCGACCTGGTGCTCGCGGCGGAATCCGCCAGATTCGTGATGGCCTATACGCGTATCGGCCTGTCACCCGACGGCACCACGACGTACTTCCTGCCGCGCCGCATTGGCGTCGGCCGCGCGCTCGAACTGGCCTATACTAATCGGACGTTGAATGCGCGGGAGGCGCTGGAGTGGGGTATCGTCAACCGCGTGGTGCCCGACGCTGAGCTAGTCACCGCCGCTGGCGCGTTGGCTGCCGAGTTGGCCCAAGGGCCCACCCGCGCATACGCCGCAGCCAAGCGCCCGATGCATTCGGGGGCGGTCGAATCGCTTGAAACGCAAATTGAAAACGAGCTGCGCTCGGTTTACGAATTGGCCCGCACCGATGACGCTCACGAGGCGATCAAGGCCTTCACGGAAAAGCGCCAGCCGAAATTCCACGGCCGTTAATCAGCCCGCGCGTGGATTCTGTCATTTATCAAGGAATGGCCGATAGCGGTTGCGCAGTATTTGTCTAACATCCGGCGAAAAAAACGCGCGGAGATAACATGGATCCAGGCCGAATTGGCGCTTTCGCCTACGTGGATACGATCGGGCGTGCGGAGTTGCCCGCGTTCGCACGCACGCTTGAGCGGCTCGGTTATAGCATCTTCTGGATTCCCGAAACCTTCGGACGCGATCCATTCGTACTGGCCGCGCATCTGTTGTCAGCGACCGAACGCCTGGTGATCGCCTCGGGAATCGCCAATGTTTGGAAGCGCGACGCGATCGCGACCGCCGGAGCCGCACGCACGCTGGCCGAATTGTTCGATGAACGCTTCATTCTTGGCCTGGGCGTGAGTGGCGGACCCTTTATGCGGCGCAATGGACTGCGCTATGAAAGGCCGTTGACCTACATGCGCGAATATCTCGCGCGCATGAAGACGGCGCCCTTCAAAGCGCCGCCACCGGCGCACGAGCCGCCGCTGATGATCGCGGCGTTGTTGCCAAAGATGCTGGAACTGGCGCGGCGGGATACGCATGGTACGATTGCGGCGATGGTGCCGCCGGAGCGGCTCGTGGCGATGCGCGCGGCGCTCGGCCCCGGGAAATGGCTTTGCGCACAGCAGATCGTGATGCTCGAGACGGATGCCAAAAAGGCGCGTTGCGCGGCGCGGCGTTTTTTAAATTTTTATCTCAACGCGCCACCCTATCAGCGTAATCTGCGCGCGATGGGTTTCGGCGACGACGACCTGTCCGGCGGTGGCAGCGACCGTCTCATCGACACGCTCATCGCATGGGGTGACGAGCGCCGTATTCGGGAGCGCACCGCCGCCTTTTTTCAGGCGGGCGCCGACCACGTATACCTGTCGGCACTTAGTTCGTCCGGCGGACTTTATCCGGAGATGCGCGCGCTCGAGGCGCTCGCGCCCAACTAAAATCGCCGGGACCGCGTCAAGAGCGGACAGGATCGTGGAGCCGCCGCTACATTTATGAGGTGAGGAAATGGATGGTCCACTGGCGGGCGTGCGCGTGCTTGATCTCACCAGCGTGGTGCTGGGGCCATATGCGACGCGGATGCTGGGCGACTATGGCGCGGATGTGATCAAGATTGAATCGCCGCAGGGTGACGTAATGCGGCAAACGGGTCCCATGCGCAACGCCAACATGGGCCATCTTTATCTCCATACGAATCGCAATAAACGCTCGGTGGTAATCGACCTCAAGCACACAGCCGGGCGCCAGGTGATGCTGACGCTCGCCGCCCGCGCGGACGTGCTAGTTTACAATATCCGTCCGCAAGCAATGGAACGGCTGGCGCTCGGCTACGAGCAGGTGAAGGCGGTGAACTCACGTATTATTTATGTGGGCGCCTTCGGCTTCAGCCAGCGTGGTCCCTATGCCGCGCGGCCTGCTTACGACGATTTGATCCAGGGCATGGCGGGAATTCCATGGTTGGCGCGCGCGGCGGGCGCGGAAATTCCGCGCTACGCGCCGATGATTCTCGCCGATCGCACGGTTGGGTTGCAGCTCGCCGGCGCGATTATCGCCGCGCTCTTTTATCGCGAACGCAGCGGCCGCGGCCAGCGCGTCGATGTGCCGATGTTCGAGGGTATGCTGTCGGTGGTTCTGGGCGAGCATCTGGGCGGCCGCACCTTTGTTCCGCCCACCGCCGGCGCGGGCTATGAGCGCAGCCTCAGCCCCGATCGCCGTCCCTATCGCACCACCGACGGCTATATCTGCGCGCTGGTTTACACCGATAAGCATTGGCGCAAATTTTTCGAGGAAATTGGCCAGCCGGAAACCTTTCAGGACGCCGGTTTTTGCTCGCAAGGCGCGCGCCGTTCATATCAACGAGGTTTACGCATTTCTCAGCGCACTGATCGAAACGCGAACCACGCACGAATGGCTCGAACTCTTCGCACGCGCCGACATTCCGGCCGCCCGCATGTACTCAATCGACGATATTCTCGAGGATGAGCATTTGGCCGCGACCGCCTTTTTCAAACACCGCGAACATCCCTCCGAGGGCCAGATTATCGAAACCGCGATTCCCACCGAATGGTCAGAATCGGCGCCGAGTGTCACGCGCCATGCGCCGCGCCTCGGGGAGCATACGGTCGAGGTGTTGCGCGAACACGGCTACACCGCCGAGCAAGTGGCGCGGCTGCTCGATTGCGGCGCCGTGAAGTCGGTTTGAAGCGCGCGGCCTCGATCATGCCGCGCCCAGTACCTGTCATCGAGGTAACCGTGTGTCTGGGAGCGACCGCCGCGCAGGGCTTTGATCGCGCGCACGTTTCGTGCGACGAGCCAGCGTGGTGAAATCACGCCCTCCGAGCTGGCGCCGAGATTACCGCGACGGTGCATCCATCGTCGACCCTGCGCCCGCCCGGCGACAGTGCTCGTCACGCGGAGATGGCGCACTTTGTCGCCGGCCTCGAAAAATTGCGCGCCGCTTGCCGCGGTCCGCGCTAACGCCGAAACAACATCAATAGGCATTGCCATTTGACGCGCCTCGCCAGTTGGCAGTGAATGCTAAAAACAAAAGTTAGCTGCTCTAGAGAAATTCTGTGCAAGTTTGTTCTGTCATTCCGAGCATAGCGAGGAATCCCGGATCTTTGTGCTTTTCCTGTGTTTT
>JBOHWL010000054.1:0-3862 GCA_050736615.1 Binataceae bacterium (SeqCode)
CGCGCGCGCCGCCGCCGCGCACCGGGTTGGACGAATAACCGTTCCAACCGCATGGAATCAGCACATGGTTGGCGATGCCGCATGCGACCGCCAGCGCGGCGCTTTGCAACGCCACCACCGGACTGGCACCACCCATATGCACGCTGGTGGCGTAGCGCAAATCTTCGATACCGAGATTGGCGGCGAAATGTTCCGCCGTCGCACCCAGCGGCGGGCCGATAATGCCGTCGATATCGTGCGGCTTGAGACCGGCATCCGCGATCGCGTGCGCCGACGCTTCGAGCATCAGCGCGAGTTCACTTTTACCTGAGCCGCGCGTGAAAGCGGTTTCCCCCACGCCGGCGATACAGGCTTTATCCTTAAGTGAGTACATCAGTTACTCCTTCAATACGTATCATGAACGAATTCCTATTTCCGCCGTGATCCTGAGAGTCCTCTTGTCATTCTGGCCGCGTGTGAATCTTTTCGTCCGCGCTTCTTTTCCGTCATCCTGAACGAAGGCTGCCGGAGTGAAGGACCTCGCGCGGTCCTCCGCGCGTTATTCCCGGCGACACATACTACCGCGATCTCGTGAGCAGCCGAGCAGGCGTGCTACAGAATTGGTTCGACCAATGGTTTGATTCGAGCATAGATGTTGCCCGAGTTACGCGCGGAGGACCGCGCGAGGTCCTTCGCCACGGCTCGCGCCGCTCGCCGGCTCAGGATGACGGAAACGAGTGCGCTCCTTTTGATCTCCGTTGACTCCTGGATGGCGAGAACTTGAGGCCGCGTATCAGAACGACAGCATTTCCCGGCCTCAATAAATTACCTTGTCCTCCATCAACAAGTTGATTTCCGCATCCGAAAGGCCGAGCAGGCCGCCGAAGACTTCGCGATTGTGCTCGCCCAGATCGGGCGGCGGCGAATAGTTGAATTTGGGCACGTTGCTCATCCGCACCGGCATGCCGGGCGTGGTCCGTTTGCCGACCTCATGATGGTCGAGTTCCCACCAATAGCCCCATTCCCATAAATGCGGATTGTGGTGAAGCTC
The DNA here is from genome assembly GCA_050736615.1 of Binataceae bacterium (SeqCode). Lineage (GTDB taxonomy): Bacteria > Desulfobacterota > Binatia > Binatales > Binataceae > JBOHWJ01. The sequence continues at coordinate 1,031 of JBOHWL010000054.1, forward strand.
GACGCTGTCGAACACCGGGCCGGCCGCGACTCCGGCCTTCTGCAACATCTCCGCCAGTTCGACATGATCGAAATCACGCGTCCACTGTCCCAGATACGCGTCGAGTTCGTCGCGATTTTTCCATCTGGCGTATTGGTCCGCGAACTTATCGTCGCGCGCCCACGCCGGATCACCCATCGCGCGTCTTAACGCCTCCCACTCACTATCATTGGCGACCGCGATGGCGATCCACTTGTCCTCACCCTTGCACGGATAGGTATTATGCGGCGCCATCACCGCGTCACGATTACCCCATTGCCGGCGCTCGCGTCCGTTCATGAAATAATCGCTGAACCATTCGTGCATCTGTCCGATCACGGTCTCACCCATGCTGGCGTCGATCCATTGACCCTCGCCGGTGCGGTTGCGATGGTGCAACGCGGCCAGGGCGTGAAAGACCACCGCCGTTGCGATCGCGTAATCCGGCCAGGTGCCGCCGGTCTGCCGTGGCGCACCGCCAGGATATCCCTGCGCGTCGAACAGGCCGACGAAGCTACACGCCATCGGACCCCATCCGACCCATCGCGACGGCTCCAGCCCGGTTTTCCCCAGCAGCGAGACCGAGAGCATGATGATGTCGTTTTTGACCGCTTTGAGCTTGTCGTAGGTGAGCCCCAGCTTTTCCGCCACCGGAGCCGGGAAACATTCGATCACAAAGTCGCTGCGCCGGATGATCTCGTGGGCCAGTTCGAGTCCGCGCGGCTTGCCCAGATTAAGATTGATCGCCTTTTTGCCGTAGTTGAGCTGATGGTAGAAGCCATTGCGGTTGAGTCCGGCGACGCGGTCAGCCATTCCCGCCGGATTGGTGCGGCCGATATCGATGTAGACCTGCGATTCAATTTTGATAACTTCGGCGCCCATTGTCGCCAGCCATTGGGTAATTTGCGGTCCGTTGATGATCCAACTGAAATCGGCCACCCTGACGCCTTGTAAGGGAAGTGATGCCATCTCAAGTCTCTCCGTTCACCCACTGGCATACTTAAATTTTTTAACGCAGCTCGCAGACTCGCCTGCTCGTTTCGCCGCGCACAACGCGGCTCCACTGGTGTTAGATGACGCGGGCCGTGTACAAACCTTGCCGCTCTTCGGGCGAATAGCCGAGGCGCGCCAGGATTTCATCATTATGCTCACCCAAAAGTGGGGCGCGGCTGGGCTGCGGCGGCGTCGCCGTCAACGACACTGCGGCGCGCGGATACTTGAAACGCCCGGCAATCGGATGATCGATCTCGACAAACGCTTCGCGTGCCGCCAAATGCGGGTGGCGCGCCGCCTGGCCGGCGGTATGCACGGGACCAATCGTCAGGCCCAGCTTCTGTCCCTCGCGCACCAGAAATTCCATATCGTGCCGCAAAAGCTCGCGCTTGATCACCGCGCGCAGCACGTCGTCGTTCTCCTGACGCCCCGCAAGTGAATCGAAAAGTTCGCTCTCCAATTCCTGCGGGCGACCGAGCAATTGCTTGAGCGCGATAAAATGCGCGTCAGCCGCCCACAACGTATAAACATAGCCGTCCCGACACGGCATCGGCTCAAGCCCCACCCCAGTATTGGCGCGTAGACGGCTGAACGGCATTCCAACGTAACTGTAGATCGCCATCTCGATTTTCGCGGTGTTCACCACCGCCTGCCAACACGGCACATCGAGCCATTGCCCCTCGCCGGTTGCCTCGCGATGGAATATGGCGAGCATTGCGGCAGCCGCGGCGGTGCTGCCGCCGAGCATCTCGGCGGCATGGCCGGGCGCGCGCAGGGGGTTTTCCTTTTCCGGATCATCGACCAGCGTCGGCGTGTTGTAGCCGGCAAGGCTCATGGCGAATTCGACCAAATCGGTGCCTTTCCAATCGCGATAGGGACCGCTTTGCCCAAACGGGCTGATCGAGACCAGGATCAGACGGCGATTGAGCGCCTTGAGACTTTCATAGCCCAATCCGATTCGTTCCATGTAGCCGGGCGGATGGTTTTCAATCACTACGTCGGCTTCGGCCGCGAGACGCTTGAAAACCGCCGCGCCGCTGGCAGTGGCAGGATTGAGCGTCAAGCTTTTTTTGCTGGTGTTGAGATAAATGAAAAATCCGCTCTTTTCAGGATGCGGCACGTCATTTGGAAACGGCGGTTGATGGCGCGCGGAATCGCCTTCGCGCGGCGGCTCCAACTTGAGCACGTCGGCGCCCATATCGGCGAACATCTTGCCGCAGACCGGGCCTGATACCATCTGGGCGAATTCCAGTACTTTGAGGTCATCAAGGGCGCGTTTCCCCACAACGGCATCTCCTTGCACCCGCTGATATTCGCTTCGCGGGCGTTCACGTTTGACGCCGAGCGGCGCCGACGCCGTCCCGACTATAGCGCAGTGTGCAAGCGATGGTGAACGGACAAGGAGGAAATGGCGTTCCCCGTTTCTCCAGTTCGGTAACTCGCCCAGACAGGCACTATCCCAGACGCAGGCAGCCATTGTAGGCCACGCCCGCCGCGACGTCCAGGTCGCGCCCGGCGCCAGCAGTGCGCACCAACTCATGGCTTGGCAGCCGTTGCTCAGCCTGATGATGATATGCGGGTATTGGCCAAAGCGTATCACCAAGGGCCGCGTCTGCGCAAAATCGCGGGCGTCCGGCTATTTCACTGTGATCACCGAAATCGGATCCGCCCCAGCGGCGAAGGGTGAACCGCTGATCGGCGTCAACGCGCCAGTGGTGGCGTCGATGGTGTAGGCCGAGACGTTGCCGGAACCCTCATTCGCCACGTAGGCGAACTCCTGGGTCGCCGCCTTCATCCCCTTGCCCAACAGCAGCGCGACGC
>JBOHWL010000055.1:0-28580 GCA_050736615.1 Binataceae bacterium (SeqCode)
GACTCGGCCTTGCTCTCATCAATCGTCTCCTGGGGCACGCCGGTATTGATAACCTGCGAAGGGCGGGCTTAAACTTGCGCACAAGCCGTGACGCTTGCAAGTTCGCACCACTCACCGCGCCAGCCGCCCGCTGACGTGATTGAATCGAGCGGCCATCATTACGTCAACAATTTGCCTCTGGAACGATGGGTCAAGTGCATATGAGGCCGCGGCGAGGCAGTGAATCAGCAAGGCGATTCCAGTAAGAATGGGATAAGAACCAAGGAATAAGCGACTTGGATTTTATTTGTCACCACCGGGCTGACGGTTCTCGCGTTCGGTGGTGATCTCAAGCTTCAAGCGCCGCCGCCCGGCGGAATTCAGTGAAAACACCCGATGGCCGACAAAGCTGACGAAAAAAAAGTAACTCCTCGCAGTCAGGACTTCGCCGCTTGGTACAACGACATTATCATGCGCGCCGAATTGGCCGACTACTCACCGGTGCGTGGCTGTATCGTATTCCGTCCGGACGGCTTCGCCATCTGGGAGGCATTGCGCGACGAACTCGACCGCCGAATCAAAAGGACCGGCGCTCGCAACGCCTATTTTCCTCTGTTCATCCCACAAAGCTTTCTGCAAAAAGAGGCACAACACGTCGAAGGTTTCGCCCCCGAAGTCGCGGTCGTCACGCACGGCGGCGGCAAGGAGTTGGAAGAACCGCTGATTGTGCGCCCGACCTCCGAAACGATTATCAATTACATGTTCGCGCAATGGATCCATTCGCATCGCGACTTGCCGCTGATGATCAATCAATGGTGCAATGTCGTACGCTGGGAATTGCGCACCAGGCCGTTTTTACGTACCTCCGAATTCCTCTGGCAGGAGGGACATACCGCGCACGCGACACGTGAGGAGGCCGAGCGTGAAACCCTGACCATGCTCGAGGTCTACCGTTCCTTCTGTGAGGATTTTCTCGCCATCCCGCTGGTTTGGGGACGTAAGAGTGCGGCCGAACGCTTTCCCGGCGCCGAGGAAACCTACGCGATTGAGGGCCTGATGGGCGACGGACGCGCGCTCCAATGCGGGACTTCGCATTTCCTCGGTCAAAACTTTGCGCGCGCCTTCGACATTCGTTATCTGGATGAAAACAATCAAATGCGCCAGCCCTGGCAAACGAGCTGGGGAGTCTCAACCAGACTGCTCGGCGCGATCGTGATGGTGCATGGTGACGATCAGGGTTTGCGGCTGCCGCCGACGGTGGCTTCCACCCAGGTGGCGGTGGTCCCGATTTGGCGCAAACCCGATGAAGGCGAGCGCGTGATGACGGCGGCGCACACGGTGTTCGAGGCACTCGAACGCGCCGGACTCCGCGCGCGGCTCGATACGCGCGAAGGGCTCACGCCTGGCTTTAAGTTCAATGACTGGGAGATGCGCGGGGTGCCGCTCCGACTCGAACTCGGGCCACGCGATCTCGCCGCCGGCGAGGCGGTATTGGCGCGGCGTGACATGCCGGGAGCGGCGGGCAAAAGCAAGGCCTCGCTCGACGGCATCGCCGGGCATGTTATGGTGGCGTTGGCCGCAGTTCGCGACGGCCTTTATCACCAGGCGCGCGCGGCGATGGCCGCCAACACGCGGCGGTTGGACGATTTCACCACGCTGTGCAAGCAAATGGAGGGCGAAGGCGGAGGCGGTTTAGCCGACATTTACTGGTGTGGCAAACCGGCCTGTGAAACCCGCATCCGCGAGGAAACACGGGCAACCTGCCGCGCTATTCCGCTGGTACAAGAGGGCGTGCAATCACGTTGTATCGTATGCGGTGAAGCGGCCATTGAACGCGCCTATTTCGCCAAGGCTTATTGACATTCAGATCCAATCCGGAGGTCGTGCGATGGCTTTGGAAGTGAGTTGGGATCCGAAAGTTTGCATTCATTCGGGAAATTGCGTCAAAACCCTGCCGCAAGTCTTCAAGGTGGAAGGCGGCAAGTTCGTGATCGAACCCGGCGCCGCCGACGATGACAAGGTGCGTGCGACCGTGGCCGCATGCCCCTCCCATGCATTGAAGATCAAATCCTAAGGCTGCCGCGCCGCGGAGGAAGCGCTATTTGCTTTTGCCGTTGCGTCCGTCGCGTTCGAGTTGATTAAGCGCCGCCTCGGTGGCGCGCCCGGCCGCAAGCATCTCGAGTTGGGCGCGAACGCGGTTGGCAAGCTGGCGCCGGAAGACCGGCTTGGCGAGGAAATCGCTCACGCCCAGGCGCATCCCCTCGGCACGCGCGTCGAGATCGTCGCGCGCCGTGATCATGATGACCGGAATTTCGGCCGTGTGCGGATTTCCCTTCAGCGCCCGGCAAACGTCGAAGCCATCCATCTCGGGCATCATCAGGTCGAGCAAAATGATATCGACCGCATATTCGTGCACGATGCGCAGGCATTCGGCGCCGGAGACCGCTTCGATAGCGATGAAGCCCTCACGTTGAATATGGCGCGCCAGGATCGCGACGGTATCAGGATCGTCGTCAACCACCATGATTCGCGCAACTTGGTGGACCTGGTCCATAATCACCTCAGAGTTCATCGCCTCTCTCGGAATCGCCGGCAATCACCCCGCATCGTCTGAGCTTAGCGGAAAACGTGGTGCGTTTGAGCCCGAGCAGGCGGGCGGCCGCCTGTTTATTGCCGCCGGTTTGCTTGAGCGCCTTGTTGATCATGCGCCCTTCGAGCTCCCGGACCAGGGCGTTCAAGTTGATACCGTCCTCGCCGATCACGCTCGGAATGGAGGCCTCGGCCATGCGCGTGCCATTGACCACATTGGCCGGCAAAAGCGGGGTGTCAATGACCGAATCCTCGCACATGATCACGAGCCGTTCGACCATATTTTCGAGTTCGCGCACATTCCCTGGCCATTCGTATGACCACAGATGCACCATTGCCTCGCGGGTGACCGTCCAATCACGGCCGGCGAAGCGCGCGCGCATCCGGTCAAAAAAATAGTCGATCAAGAGCGCAATATCCGAACGCCGTTCGCGCAACGGCGGAATCATCAGCGGCACCACCTGGAGCCGGTAGAAAAGATCTTCGCGGAAGGTTCCTTTCCTGACTGCCGCGACCAGGTCAATATTGCTGGCGGCGATCACGCGCGAATCAACCTTGGCCGAGCGGTCCGAGCCGACCGGCCGCACCACCCCGTCTTCCAGCACGCGCAAGAGCTTCGCTTGCAATTGTTGCGGCATCTCACCAATTTCATCGAGAAAAATGGTGCCGCCATTGGCGCTGGCAAATAAGCCGTGGCGTGGACCCGTGGCCCCAGTGAAGGCGCCGCGCTCATGCCCAAACATCTCCGATTCGAGTAGGTCATGCGGAATGGCGGCGCAGTTTACTGGTACGAACGCACGATTACCGCGGGCGGAAAGCGCGTGAATCGCCCGCGCCACCACCTCCTTGCCAGTCCCACTTTCGCCGGTTATCAGGACGGTGGCATCCGTCACCGCGACGCGCTGGACCAAGGCACGCAACTTTACGATCGTCGGATGCTCGCCGATCAACACGCGATCGGTGGCGGATCGCAAACCGGCCTCGGTTGTTTCCACCCTTTCGAGCTCTCCTACCTGATGCGCCAAACGCGCCATAATATAGTCGCGTTCTCACCTTAGTCGCTAGGTATGTCCTGAGCAATTCCCTGGCGTTACTAAGATGGAAAGAGCGATGTTAAGACAGGTTTGACGCGAATACGAGTTTAAGCATTCGCAATGTCGGCGGAATCAATCAAGTGTCGGCGATAGTCTCGCGATAGATCGCGGCCTGTCCGGGAGCTTCAGCGACCGAGACCTCTATGGCGATGACGTCAGCCAGTGCAGCCTGTTTCCGCAATGCGCTGTGCAACTCGCCCCAGACATAGCGCGCCAACTCCTCGGCCGAGCTATGCACGATTGGGAGCAGCGCCACGTCGCTACGGGGAAATAAAAAGCGTTCGCCATTATAAGCTACGTGCAGTTGCTCTTCGCGTTCTTCAATCGTCAAACAATCGCTGGCACGCGGGATTATGGTCCGTTCGTCAAGCTGTGCGACAATTTCCCGGGTCAGGCGTTTGATCAGCCCGAAATCGAGCACGTACCCGGTTCCCGCCAGACGGCCTTCCACCCGCACCCCCACCTGGTAATTGTGGCCATGCAGCGGTTCACGAAAACCCGGATATGCAATAAAATGGGCGGCCGAGAATTTAAGATTCTCCTTGGCCACATAAATCGAAAAATTGGCGCTCATGACGTTTCCTCAGGCGATCGCTAAGGAAGTTAGCAGGGCCGCCATCAGCGCGCTGGGAGCTCCAAAGGCTTTGGTATAGCGGTCGGCGGTCAGACCGGTGGCGCGCAGAAAAAGCTCGCGTTCGCCCGCGTACGCAACCCGCATCGCGCTTTTTAACTCCTCCCGATGCGTCCGCGGCAATTCGAGTTCCGCCAGCAAATCGCTCACGCGCAGGCCGTGGCAGCCGCCCAGCGCGCATTCGACGAAATAACCAATCTGCCCCGCATGATCGAGGTTCAGCGTGGTGACGGCGAGTGCCTCGGCCAAGCTGAGGAGCCGGTCCATGCCGCATTCGTTGCGTTTTGATCGCACCGCCGGGTCGCCGCTGCCTTCGAAGCCCGAACCGATCGCGGCAACCGCCACGCGCCCATCGGCCAATGGAACCGGATGAAAGATGTATCCGGGCGAGGTATAGCCAAGCATGGCGCGCAGCTCGCGGCGATATTCGAGCAGGTTGAAATGGGTCCGCTCGGCGATCGTCAGCAGGAATTCGCCGAGCGGACGTCCGGCCTTGTCCGCCAGCGCGATCAATTCGACGAATTTGTCTTCGCGGTACTCCTCCCGGCGGGCAATCAATGGCGCCCATTTGCGCGCAAAGACCAGACCCAGCGCGCCGACGGCGCTCTGCAACGCGCCGTCACCGCCATGCACCACCCTTGCCGTGATTGGCTTGCGCACGTCCGCCGGCTCTAGATCCATCGCCAGATAGCGTCCATGCGTGGAGGGTTTGGCCAAGCCGCGACGCGCGTTATGCAGCGCGACGGGAAAGGCGTCGGACGCGATTAGACGGCTGCCACCTCCACGCCGCTCAGCCATAATGCCGTAACCGCTCAACAGCGAGCCGTACCCAATTACCAGAATGGTGCTATTCACATCCGCGGATGCCAAAAATCGCCTCCACGTCGATGATATCAGAGGTGAAGAATTATTCCGCGCGCCGGCAGGTTCGTCGCACGGCTTATCGCGCGCGCGTAGAGCCCAAGCTGTAGCTGGTATTCCGGCAAACGCGCGCCGATTTCGCGATCGGTTTTGAAGTCAACCACGGTCCATATGCGCGCGTCCTCGTTTTCCAAAAACGCCAGGTCGGCGATACCTTCGACCATCATCCCGTCGTCCAGCGTCACCAGCAGGGCGGATTCGCGGCGCAAGCGGATCGCGCGCACGGCCCGGCGCATCACCGATGATGCCAGGGCGGAGGCGACCGCGTCGATGGCGGCCGCGATTTCGTCCGCCGGCGCCGCCAACATACGAGCGTTGAATTCAACGACCGCGCTGATATCGGCGCGCGTGGCCTTGAGATCAACGCGCGAAAGCGCCGCGTGGACCAGGGTGCCGAAGCGGGCACCGTGGGGGCGATCCGGCGGGCGTACGACCTCTTCCATCTGGATGGCGGCGGCTTCCGGCAGGTCGAGATGCGTGGCGGCCAGCGTGGTTGCTCTGGCGACACGGCGCATCGGAACGGCGCCGCCCGCAACAATGATGGCTCGCCGATCACGCCAGTTTTCATACTCCAACCGGCCACGTGCGGACCTCTCCTGGCTGCGGTCGGCCTCGAGCAGCCGCGACTGCCTGAGCCCCATGGTTTCGCGGGCGTCAAGCTTGAGCATCGCCGGGTCCCACCATACCACGCCATAATCACCGCCAGCGCGCGCGCGATGAAGGCCTGGGATAACGCCGCGTGGCGACCCATCGTGGCCGGGCGGACGCGTACGCGTGCTGTCGGCGCCGAACAGCGGACACCAGGGCGGCCGCGGTTCCGCGATGCGCTCGTTTTCCTTGGCCGGATAAAGCGCGTCGTTGAGGGGCGCCAGCCAACCGTCTTGCGGCTCATCACCGACCACCGGCACGATGAGCAAGTCGCGTGCGCGAGTAGTGGCAACATAGAGCACTCGTGCCGCCTCTTCACGATCGCGCTCGGCCTCGTCCTCGTGATGGTCGAGCAGCTCGCGCGGCGCACATCCGGCCAGCCGCAGCGCGCACAGCCGTTGCTCCGGATCAGCTACGCGCCGCGGCTCCCGCGCCGTCTCCGCACAGGTCAGATCGGCAAGTATCACGACCGGAAATTCGAGGCCCTTGGCGCGATGCACCGTCATGATACGCACGCCTTCGGTGCCCTCTTCCACAATTGGAACTTCGCCTGCCTCCTCGCGCTCGGCGCGGGCTTCAAGGTCTTCGACAAAGCCGCGCATCGAGGCGGCGCCGCCGCTCGCCTCGTAGCGCCGCGCCAGCTCCATCACGCGCATGATATTGGCGAGCGCCTGATCGCCGGTCGGCCAGATGGCGATGCCGGCGTGGGCGCGGGTGGCGCGCAAAAGCCGCGCGACCGTGTCCGCGATGGGACGGCGGTTACGTCCGCGATGGAGCTCGCGCAGCACGCCCAGGGCTTCGCCAACCGGCTTCAGGGTCGGGGTGAGATCGTCGGGCAGCCGGCGAAACGGATGCAACGAGCCGATGGTTTCGCGAAACAGCAGCAAGGCGCCGTCGCTCAGCGCGAACAAAGGGCCGTGCAAAACAGCAAAGACCGCCAACTCGTCATCGGGCCGCTCGATCGCACCCAGCGCGTTGCGCAATGCTTCCACTTCCTCGCGTTGGTTGAACGAACCGCCGCGCACCAGCACGTGTGCGAGATGGCGCGCTTCGAGCGCACGCACGTAAGGCCGCGTGACATCGCGGCCATACGCGTTGAGGCGCCGGAACAGGATGCAGATGTGGCGTGGGCGCAGCGGCACCCGCTGGGCTGGAGCCTCGCGCTCAGTCACGCTCCATCCGCTCTCCGCCACCAGCCATCGCACCAACGACGCCACGGCGGCGGGCAGTGACTCGTCAATTTTACGCTTATTGACGTAGCCGGATTGGTTGAACGGATCCGGCACTGGCAACGCGATTAGCGCGGGCTGCGCCGGGTGCGACGGACGAAAAGGCATTAGCGCCGCATACGCCGGCCCGGTGTCCGATTCCTCGCGCATCAACGGCGCGAAAGCCGCGTTGACCATCGCCTGGATTTCGGGCACGGCGCGAAAGCTCACCGTCAGATGCTCAATCTCGGCGCCGAGACTCTTGAGCCGGCGCTTGAGCGTTTGATAAAGCGCCACGTCGGCGCGGCGGAAGCGATAGATCGACTGTTTGGGATCGCCCACGATGAACAGTTTGCCGGGCGCCGGCCGCACCGCCAGCCAGTCGGTCTCGGCCGGGTCATCGGCGGCGAGCAAGAGCAGGATTTCCGCCTGCAGCGGATCGGTGTCTTGAAATTCATCGACGAAAATATGTGTGAAGCGTTGCTGCAGTTCGGCGCGGACCATTGGATTGGAACGCACCAGATCGCGCGCGATCAACAGCAGGTCGAGAAAGTCGAGCCGGCCGGCACGGCGTTTCAGTTCCTGGTATTCGACCACCAGCGGCCACAATTCATCGCGCAGCAACGGCGCCAGATTGGCTCCCGCCCGGTCACGAAATTGCTCCAGCGCGGTTTTCAAGGCGTCGCGACGGCTCAGCACCTCGCGCCGAATCGATGCGCCAAAACGGGGGCCTGAGCCGCGCCAGCGCCAGCGCCCGGAATAACCCCGCAGCAAGCCCAGCAGCGCATCCTCGAGGCCGTCATAATCGCGGCCGCGCACCGTCTCCAGCCGCATCGCTTGGCTGAGCGGGCGGGCCAGTTCCTCCAGCGCCTTGCGCAACCAATCATCGGGACCGCCTTGCGCGGCCAGCTCACCGAGGGCCAGGACTTCATCCACCAGCCGATCGATCGCGCCATCACGATCGAACGCTTCATGCCGCCAGGGCGTGGCGAAATCGCGCCACTCGATCAGTTCCGCCGCCGCCGCACGCAAGAGCGGGCGCGGACCCTCACGCTGGCCCGCATCTCGCCGCCGCAGGATCCGCCTGACGCCTTCGCCAGGAGCGCTCAGTGCGCGCTCGAACCAACGGTCAAAGGCCGCGGCAAAAAGACCGCCAGTCACGTCCTCCGGCGCCATCTCGAAGCCGGGATCGACGCGCGCTTCCACCGGCCGCTCACGCAGCAGGTCCGCGCAGAAGGCGTGGATGGTGCCGATTCGGGCCTCTTCGAGCCGCGGCAATGCGCCGGTAAGCCGCTTGCGCGAAGCGGAATCAAGCGCCGGATCATGACGCGCGCTTTCGATTTGCGCGCGGAGCCGGAGTTTCAATTCACCCGCCGCTTTGTCGGTAAAAGTGACGGCGACCAGGCGATCGAGGGTGCTGCGGCCGGATGCCACCACCGCGACGATCCGGCTTACCAACGCCGTGGTTTTGCCGGTGCCGGCGGCGGCCTCGATTATCAGCGTGGCGTCAAGATCGTTGCGGATGCGCTCGCGCGCAGGCGCGTCGGCCAGCATGGCGGGTGCGGCCAATCCGGATTCAAGACCAGTCGCGTTCATGGGACCAGGCGCAGCAGGCTCAATGATTTGTAGCGCCATTGCGGCTTGTGTCTGAGCCGCTCTTGCTCGTACGGGCCGCAAACGCGGCGATAATCGCAGAAACGGCATTCGTCCTGCGCGGGCGCGGCCGGGAAAAACCCCTCCTCGAGCGCGGCTCCAAGCACGCTGGCAAACCCGCCGGCGGCCTGATCCGGTGTGCGCTCCAGCACGTTCTCCCTGATCCATTCCGTCGCCTGCAGGCGCATCGTACGCTCGTCGGCGTGGTCGCGATTGCATTTGCGCCACACCTCGAGCGCGCGCTGCTCGAGTTCGGCAACTTCGCCGTCGCTGAGCAGCGCGCGGCCGTTTTGGGCAAATTCCACCACGCGCTCCTCGTAGCCACCCGCGGCGGTGCAATAGTACAAGCGCCCGGCCTCAAACGGTTCATTTAAAATGCGCTGTGCGGCCAGCCCGTATAGTACCGGCTGCAGGGTCTTACCGCCGCCGATCATCAAAGCATGGCCGGCGCGCACGCGCCCGGTCTTGTGGTCCGTCACGCGCAGCCGGCCCTCCGGCGAACGCTCGACCAGATCAATTGAGCCGCGCAGTCTGATCCCCGCGGTCAGCTCGATGGGCGCGTCCACGCTGGCTGGATCGGCTTGCGCGCGATCGGCAAGTCCGAACGACAGCTCGAAGCGTTCGGGGCACCAATGGGCCGCGTCGGCGGCTGCACGCCGCAGCCATTCGCGCAAATCTGCGCGAATCGCGTCGATGCCGTCGAGCCATACCCGTTCGATCGCCGGCGCCAGTTCTTCGTGATAGCGCGCGGCGATCGCCTCGAGCTTGGTTTCAGCCAGGGCGCAAGCCACCGTCAAATTTTCAACAGTGACCGGCAATCCGCCAAGTTCGCGCAAGGCGGTCAACAATTCGAACTGGACCTCGTGAAAGAGTGCGCCACGCGTGAGCGGATCGATTACCTCGATCGCGTCAGCCTCCTCGCGCGGCTCCAGCCGATGAATCGCCTGAAGGAAAAAGCGATAGGGGCATGCGGCGTAATTCTGCAGCGCAGTCGGCGAATAGGAACGTGCGCTTAGTTGATGACGGGCGAGCGCCGCGCGTTCCTCTTCGGACGGATCGACCAGGCCGTCGTTCGGCGTCCACAAACGGCGCCAACGCCGCGCCCGCGCGCGGAGGGCGCGCCCCAAATGCGGATTGGCCTCGAGCAGATAATGCGCCGCCCCAATAGTAGTCTCGGGATCCGCATCGAGCAGCTTGTCCAGCACTGCCAAATCGAATTCAGCGTCGTCAATGGCGTCAGTCGCGGTTTGCGGCGCTGGCCATCCCAGGCGCGCCACCTGCCCATCGCTGGCGCGGCGCGCTAGTTCGTCAAAACCGGGCAGGCGTCCTTCGGCGGCACGCAGAACCTCAAGCGCATAGAATGACGGCACGCGTGGACGGCCTTGTTCAAGATCAACGCGCGGATAGGACAATACCGTCGCACGACGAGCCGCGCCCACTGCGACCCGCAACGCCAGGCGTTCCGCCGCGACGCGATCCGCCTGAAGACTCAATCCGAGCGCGGCCGCGCGCCGGGTCGCGTCGGGCAGAATCGGATCTTCGGTGAGCTTTCGTGGGAAAAGCCGCTCGGCCAAACCGGGAATTATCGTAACGTCGAATTCAAGCCCGCGCGCATAACTGGCCGCCGCGACGAACACCGCGCCATAACGCTGGTGCATCGCACGCCGCTCGAGGCGGCCCAGCCGCTCGTCGAGCGTTAACCGCACCTCGTCGAGCGTAACGGGCCCGACTGGCCCCATCGGATCGATTTCGGCCAGCGCCGCCATTATCGAGGCGTTGTCACGCACCGCAAGCTCGGCCAGCGCACGCAGATGCGCGAGCCATTGCGCCCAACTGGCAAGCTTTGGCAGATGATCCAGCGCGTCGATAATCGGCAGAGCGATTTCGCGCAAATGTGCGAGGTCGGTCATCTGGCGCTCGAGCGACGCGGTACGCGCGTCGTCGTCGCTGACGGCGGCGCGCCGCAAGTTCAATTCCGCTGCCAAGCCGGCCAGCCGTTTTTCCCATCGGTCGCGACCGCCGATCACGGCCGCATCGACCAACAGCCGCTCCCATCGCCAGGGCGCACGTGCGCCCGGCTCGACCGTCGGCAGCGGATCGCCATCCAGCTCGGGAGGCGGGGTATCGCGCTCAATTCCCAACGGCAGCGCGGCAAGGTCATCGTCGGGTGAAACGAAATTTTGCGCAGCACCCGGCGCGGAATCAGAGAGCCAAGCCCCTGCCGCTTCCGGTGCACTCGCGGCTGTCGGCCCGCGCGATTGCGCCAGTGTGCCGAGTGATAGATATTGCGCAAAACGGTGCGCGGACAGGTTTTCCGCTGCGCATGCGAGCAGGATCAGCAAGGCCCGCCCACCTGGTTCCGGACGCGCCGCGCCGCGGGCGAAATAAGCTGGTATTGAGGCGCGCTCGAAAGCTTCTTCGAGATAGGGTGCGTAGCGCCGCGGCTCATGCGGCAGCACCGCGATCCGGTCGAAGGGCGTACCGCGCGCCGCCTCGGCCTGGATGCGCCGCGCAATCTCGACACATTCCTGCATCTCGCCCGCGGCCGAAAACAGCGCCACCGAATCGTCGAGCGGCCGTTCCAACGGGGTCGTCTCAGCGAAAAGACAGCTCTGCAGCGAATGTAACGAATTCGTATCAATGCCCGAGGCCGCACCCGCGGCGGCTGAGCAAGCCGCGCCTCCAAGCGCAGCCTCCATTAGGCTCGCCGTACGCTCGTCGCCAGTTGGGATCGTGGCCAGCACGGCTGGCGCACGGCGCGCCAGCGAAGCGATTAGCTCGCGTTCACGAACGTTCTCGAGCGGCACGTCAAGCAGGATTGTGGGCAGTCCGGCCAAAGGGCAAGCCGGTGCGATCAGAGCCTCGCTCGCCATGCCAATCATGCCAGCGCGATCAACCAACCCAGCGTCGGCTAATTCCCGCTCGAACCGCCGCAGCATCGCGGCCAGCGCCACCCCGGGAGTCTGAATCCGTTCGAGCGCGGCCGCGTCGACGGCGTTCAGCCGCAGTTCGGAAATTGTGCGCGCCAAGGCGGGGGGAAAGCCAGGCAAATCGAGTACCGGTGCAAACCACGCCACCGCCGCGGCGCCCTTCAGGTGAAACACCGCGCGCGTTGCCACCGCCTCGGCGGCGAGCCCGGCGGCCGGTGCGCTACCAGCGCTCGCCATGCGCTCGGTGGCGAGCAGTCCAATCAATCGATTCAAGGTCAAACGGTGAATACCAAACAGGGCCCCGCGCGCCGCACCGTAGGTACGAACCAGATCATCGGCCGCTTCAGGATTGGCCGCGATCACCAGCACTTCGTCGTCCGGCGCAAGCTTGTCCAGCCAGGCGCGTGCGGCGCCAATCCGATCGGCGGCTCGTGGCGAGGTTATGATTTGCGAAGACGACATTGAAGCGGAATCTTACCCTGCCACATGGTTGACGCGGCGAGCGTGCGCCGCAAGAGGCCGCGGCGGGCTCAATCCACAAGGTTTACGCCGATACCGCGCAATAATACGCAGGCTGCGGACAACCGTTAGCGGGACGTCGCGCCAAGCACCGTTTCGTTGATATGAGGTGAACCCTTTGTGCGGCGTGCCCGCGCGGGAAAATGAACACCCATCAGGAAATCACTCTTGCGATTGTCGCGGCGTTCGCGACGGTGGCGATGCTGGTGGGAACGAGCGGCGTGCTGCTAATCGGCATGGCCACACGAACGCCGCGTTGTGCTGGCATCGTTTTCGCGCAGTCTGCGGGGCACCCCCGCTCTCTATTTTCAGGTGAAATGGAATTGCGCGCGCCTACTCCGCGAGCCAGACCGTATCGCCCACACGCACCATCCCGGGCGCGCCAATCGAGGCGAACACCCCCACTTTGGCCTGATGATGCTGAGCGGCGGCGCGCAAGATGCGCAAGTCGCGCGGCAATTCATCCTGCGGATGCGTTGTCATCACGCATCTGAGCGCCGGTTCCATCGCGACGATCTTCACCTCGCCTCCAACCTCAAGGGCGCCCTTGAGCCATCCATCTTCGACGAAGACTTCATCGCCGTCAGCGGTTTCAACAAAGATGTTGGGACGAAAGCGGCGCGGATCGAGCTGGGCGTCTTCGCCGCTCAGATGATGCATGTGCTTGAGCGTCCCGCTGGCGACCACATGCATATAGGCTGAATCAAAAAAAGTGCCCTTGGGCAGGCCGAACGTGTCGGGCATAGTTTCGCGCGTAAGCCCCGGGAAGATGCGCTCGACCGGCACGTCGGCAAAGACCGTCGCCGGATCGATTTCACCGCGCATCCGCTGGCCGGCCGTCGCGCGATCCAGCGTCACCTTGCGGCCGAGCACCGACGAGAGCACCGCGCCGGCGTCGCCGTCGTCGGCGTGAAGCACGCGGCCGTCAGGCAGTGTGATACGCACCGCCGCGAGTTCGCCGGCTCGGGGCGTCGCCTCGTAGGCGGCATGGAATTCAAACATGTTGGCCCATTTCTTCGCGGTCACCACGCGACCGTTAACCACTTCGCGCAGGGCCCAGGCACGATCGCCGATGACGCCCTGTTCGCCGACTTCAAATTCGTCAAGACGCTCACCCAGCATCGATTTCACCGGGTAGCGGAACAGCGCCTTGACCGTGCCAATTTTACGCTTCTCCATTTTCCATGCCTTCTTTCGTTTCGCTATCAAGCGGCTAACACAACCCGGTCACCGATGCGAGCGGTACCGGGCGCGGCCACGGAGGCGAAGATGCCGACATAAGCCTGGTGATGTTCCCATGAAGTACGCAGAATTGAGGGATCGTGCGGCAGTTCGGCTTGCGGATGGGTGATCATCGCGCATCGCAGCGCCGGCCGCAGACCCGCAAGCTTAACCTCGTCACCGATTTCGAGCACGCCGCCAAGCCACTGGTCTTCGAGGAAGCCCTCCGCATCAGCGCCGGTCTCCACGTAAAGGTTGGCGCGGAAGCGGCGCGGGTCAAAGTCCGCGCCCGCGCGGATTCGGCGCAGATGGGCGAGGGTGCCGGCCGCCACCACGTGCATCACGTCCTCGTCAAAGAAATCACGTGACGGCGGAAACATTTCGCCGCGGGCAATCGCTTCCATTTCTTCCGGCGAGGGCCGTGTGGTGCGGACCCGTTCGAGTCTGACTTCGCGTGCGAGCCAGCGCGAAAGTAACTCGGAGGCGCGCGCTTCGCCGGCGCCAACCGTGGTGCCGTCGGGAAAGTCGATCACCACCGCGTCGTCACTCACGCCGTCACGAGCTTGGTGGCGCGCCGCCAGAGCCAGCAACGGCGCCCAGGTCCGCGCGCTCATAATACCGCCATACTTGAGCTCGCGCGGTGCCCATACGCGGTCGCCGGCGATGCCGTTTTGCGCGATAACGGCGGATGTGAGCGCTTCCCCGCGCATCGACTTGACCGGATAGCGCCATAACGCGCTGACGATGCCGAGTTGCCGCCGCATAGGCGTTAGCGCGAGGCGAGGACCTCGGCGAGATGACGGGTTTCAATCGGAATGCGTTTGCGATGGAGCGCGCCGCCGATCTGCATCAGGCATCCGCAATCGTTGGCGACCACCGCTTCGGCGCCACATTCGACCAGGCGCGCGACCTTGTCATCCACGATAGCGGAGGAAACTTGGAAAAATTTGACCGAGAACGTTCCGCCAAACCCGCAACATTCCTCTTGATGGCCGAATTCGACCAACCTCAAGCCGTTAACCGCGCCAAGCAGCATCAGCGGTTCTTTGCTCACCTTGAGCTCGCGCGTGAGATGGCAGGCGGGATGATAAGCGACGCGCCGTTCATAGCGCGCGCCGACATACTTCACCTTGAGCACATTGACCAGGAATTGCGAGAATTCGAAAATCCACGGCCGTATCGCGGTGGCGCGCGCTTTAAGTTCGGGTGCGCTGGCCAGTAAATCCGAGTAGAAGATTTTCACCATGCTCGCGCATGAACCCGACGGTATGATGATCGGCGTACCGGGCTCGCAGGTTTTGAGAAAACGGCGAGCCAAATCCAGCGCCGGTTCGCGCAGGCCTTCATTAAACGGCGCCTGTCCGCAGCAAAAGACGCTGCGCATCGGACGCACCTTGAGTCGCTGGCCTTCGAGCACCCGCACCACCGCCTCGTTGACCGCCGGATAGAATTCCTCGGCCAGACAAGTTGCAAACAATCTGACTTCCGTCATCTCGGCGGCCTACCTTTCGGGCCAAATTATCCCCACGTGAAGTTCCCTGGGACCATGCACGCCGAGCACGATCATTTTCTCGATATCGGCGGTGCGGCTGGGGCCAGTAATCAATGAAATGCGGCGCGTCGCGATGGTTTCGTTGCCAAAAGCGGCAATCACCGCCGCCAAATCAGGCATCACACGGTTTGCGTGGACCAGGATGATATTGATGGGCGGCAGCAGCGTGAGTGAGTTCGGCCGCCGCGCACCCGCGATCACGGCCACGGTCCCGCTAGCCGCGACCGCGTAATCAGCCTCGATTACGCCAAGGTCGCACGCGGCCAGCCGCTTTATCATCGCGCCGTCTTCTTCCACTCCAACCAACTCGAGGCCGGCGTTGCGCAGCGCGGCTACGAAGGGCTGAGCCGCAACCTCCACGCCGTCACCAATCGAGGCGCTGTGGACACCGAGCTGACGCGCCAACTCGGCAACCTTGCGCGCGCTGTCCAACGGCGACAACACGCCCATGAAGTGACCGCCGACGGCTTCGAGCTCGCGCGCGAACCGCGCGCACAATTCGACACGACGGGCGCTTGGAACCGTCGGCATTGGTTCGACTTGACGCAGTGGCACTTCCGCGGTTTCAGGCAAGTGCTCGAGCGCCGAGCGCACGCTGGAAATCAGCTTGTGAAATGCACTCATGGCACCGCGCGCTGGCGCCTCTCCCTGGGCCCATGTGATCGTGCCCGTGGCGCGGGAAAGTCGCGCGCCCTGGTCCAATCGCCGAAAGGCGGCGGCATCCATCTGAGGTAACCGTCGCGTGCAAACGGTTTGGCAATCAATCCGCCAATGCGCACCACGATGCGCATGCGCCGCGGATGCATCGCCATCCGGGCGAAGCGCTCAACGCTGGCGCGCGCGCGCCGGATGCGTCGCGGCCATTTGAGTCCGGCGCCGTCGTTCGCCTTCCAGCGCAGATGCAGCAAAATCCGCGGGATATCGATACGTACGGGGCATATGTCGCGGCATGCGCCGCATAAAGAAGATGCGAACGGCATAAATCCGGCCGCGCTGCCGAACAGGCTCGGACTGATAATGGACCCAATCGGGCCGGGATAAGTGGAACCGTAGGCATGGCCGCCGATGCGCCGATAGACCGGACAGACGTTAAGGCAGGCGCCGCAGCGCAGGCAATAGAGCGCCTCGCGCAGCACCGGGTCGGCGAGCATCTTGCTGCGCCCGTTGTCGAGAATCACAACGTGCATTTCACGCGGGCCGTCAAGCTCGCCCGGACGCCGCGGCCCGCTGACGAAGTTGGTGTAGGTGGTGAGTTTTTGCGCAGTCGCGGTGCGGGCCAGTATTTCGAGAAAATGGCTTAAGTCCGCCGCGCGAGGGATCACCTTCTCAAGCCCCATCACGGCCACGAAAACCTCGGGAATGGTGCTGGAAAGGCGCCCATTGCCCTCATTTTCGATCAGGACCAGCGTGCCGGTTTCAGCGATCGCGAAATTGGCGCCGGTCACGCCCATGTCGGCGTTGAGAAAGATCGAACGGAGATTGTCGCGCGCCACGGCGGTCAGTTTTTCGGGCTGATTGGTGTAATCGATGCCAAACTTCTCGTGGAAGAGCCGGCCGATATCCTCTTTGGATAAATGGATTGCGGGCGTGATGATGTGCGAGGGGCGCTCGCGGCGCAACTGCACGATATATTCGCCCAAATCGGTCTCGACCACCGTAAGTCCGGCCGCCTCCATGGCGCGGTTGAGCCCGATTTCCTCGGTCGCCATCGATTTGCCCTTGACCACGCGCCGGGCGCCGGCGGCGCGCGCCACGCCAAGGATATAATCGCGCGCCTCGCTCGAATCGGCCGCGAAGAAAACCTTGCATCCGTTGGCTTCGAGCCGCTCCTTGAGCTGGATCAGCAGTTCATCAAGCCGCCCGATGGAATCCTGTTTAATCCGCCGAGCCGTGTCGCGTTCGTCTTCGTACCCGGCAAATTCGGCCCGCACATGGGCGAGGTGTTCGAGATGGCGTCCGGTGGCATTTTCGAGTTTGCGCCGCAATTCCAGGTCGGCGGCGCCCTGACGCGCCTGCGCAAAAAAATCCTGGTCCGTATCAAACCCGCTGATCATTGCCCATCGCTCATCGAGGCGGAGATAACGGCGGCGTCCGGTCAGTTGAGCCGCGCGACCTGCCGGGTCAAGCGCATCACCGCTTCGCGCGCGGCGTCGGTCGCCGGATGCTCGGGCGCCTGGGTGATGAAACTTTGATAATCCTCCAGCGCCGCGCTGAAGCATTCGAGTTTTTCATAGAGCGCGGCGCGCTCGACTAACTCCTCAATGGAACGCGGGTCGAGCAACAGAATACGATCGAGCGCCGCCAGCAGGCGCGGCCAATCGGCCCCGCCGCTGTAAATATTTTTCAAATTGCGCAGCATCCGCGTGAGGATGACGCGCGCCCCCACCGCTTTGACCATCGCGGGGTGAAGATCGACCGGCTGACCATAGATTTGCGTCAGACGCGCACGTATTTCGTCCAGCCCAAGAATCGCGCCGCCGTTAAATGGGTCGATGATCAATTCGCCGCGCTGATCGACCGCCTTAACCAGGAAATGGGTGGGAAAGGAAACGCCGAAGAGGTTGAGGCCTAGCCGCCGGCCCAGCTCGATGTAGACCAGCGAAAGCGTGATCGGGATACCGAGGCGGCGGTCCAGCACATCGTTGAGAAACGAGTTGCGCGGGTCGCTGAAGTTTTCGCGATTACCCTCAAACCCTTGGTTGGCGAACATGAACTCGGAGAGCAGTTGCACCCGCTCGACCGTATCCGCGCCCGCATGGACGATTGGCTCCGCTTCACGGCTTAGCCGCGTCAGACGTTCCAAATACTTCTCGACGTCGAGATCGGAATATTCCTCTTTGGCTAGCAGTAGCGCGGTACGCGCCAGGGGAATTGGTTCGCGCGCAACCAACCTCGCTAATTCATTGCGGGCGCTGTTCATCTGCAATTATCACCGCCTGGAACAATCTGTGGCAACAAACTCCGGATAAATTCGTCTGCGACGGAAAAATACCCGCGGTTAGCCTGATTACCTTCCAGTCTTCACCATTTGCGGTCGCATTCTCAAGCGATGCCCAAGGCCAAATCAATCTCGCGCACGACGTCGGCGTCGGGCTCACGCGGACGGCTGCGTGCAAGCGCGTCTTTCGCCGCGGCACCGCCCAGACGGCCCAGCGCCCAGGCCGCGTGCGCGCGCACCAGCGCTTCGGGTTCGCGCGCCACGACCCGCGCCAGTACCGGAGCCGCGGCGGGGTTGCCGCTGTTGCCGAGCGCAATCGCGCAATTGCGCAAAAGTCCGCGCCGTTTGGCGCGTTTGATTGCGCTGTGGCGAAAGCGGCGGCGAAACCCCTCTTCATCCAGATCCATCAATTCAACCAACGATGGCGCTAATTCGTGATTAACCGTGGCCTCCCGCTGCGCGTCGCCATTCCACGGACATACCTCCTGGCAGACGTCGCAGCCAAAAATCCAATTGCCCATTTGCGGGCGCAATTCATGCGCGATCATGCCGCGATGTTCGATCGTCAGATAGGAAATACATAGCCGCGGCTCAATCTTGTAGCCATGCTCAAGCGCGCCCGTGGGACACAACTCGAGGCATTGCCGGCAACTGCCGCAGTGCTCGCGATAGGGTTCCGCAGCCTCGTCGAATTCCACGCTGGTGAAGATTTCCGCCAGAAAGAAATATGAACCACGATAACGGTTGAGCAGATTAGTGTTGCGGCCGAACCAGCCCAAGCCCGCCCGCGCCGCCCATTCGCGCTCGAATACGGCGCCGGTATCGACGTACATGCGCGTGACCGCCTCCGGCCGCATCGCGGCAAGAGTGTCGGCGACCACGCGGGCGCGCGCCAGCACCGTTTCATGATAATCGGCACCAAGCGCGTAAGCGGCGATGCGTCCGCGCAATTCGGACCGCCAATCAAGCTCCGGCGGTCGCGGCGCCGCGTAGGGCCACGCCAGGCTGATTACGCACCGGAGACGCGGGTCCAGCATGCGAGGGTCGAAGCGGCGCTCGGGGGCGCGCGCCAGATAAGCCATCTCGCCATGACGGCCCTCCGCCAGCCATTGCTGATAGAACGGTATACGTTGGACGAGCTGCTCCAGACGGGTGAATCCCACCAGCACGAACCCGGCGCGCAGCGCGCACGACCGAAGATGCCGCTCCAAGCTGGCCATCAGGACGTTAATTATAACTGAATCGGGCGGCGGCGGCGCGCCCTTAATCGCGTTTGTGCTCTGGGCCGGACTGAGAGCGATTCCGTCCGCGACGCTGGCTGGTGTGCGACGCATGAAGATTTGCAAGCTGAAGTGGATGCGTTGACTCGGTTTTTGCACTAAACTTATGGTTGTTCAGAGCGAATTTACCCGCGGAGGCTTCGATGTCAGAGGAACTTCATCAGGAGCATGAAGCAAGTCAGCCAGCCAACGAACCAACCGGCGTGATGCTTACGCCCAAAGCGCTCGACGCCGTGAAGAAACTGCAGCGCAAGGAAGGCTTGGGCGCCGACCAGGCGCTGCGCATCGCGGTCGTCGGTGGCGGATGTTCGGGCTTTCAATACTCCTTGAATTTTGACGCTCAGAAAGATGGCGATGTGGTCACGGAATTCGACGGTGTGCGCGTCGTCGTCGACGACGTTTCGTTACCCTATATCGCGGGCACCACTTTGGATTACGTCGAAGGTCTGCACAATGCCGGCTTTCGCTTTGACAATCCGCGCGCCAGCCGCACCTGCGGATGCGGTTCGTCGTTCAGCGCCTGAGTCATCGAAGTACCAGAATTGCGCACCGGGCGGAGGGTTGCAATGCGGCCGCTTCCGCCGATGAATGCGCCGTCAGACCGGGCGGAGAGTAGCGTGCGGGACCTCGCGGGCAAGGGCATCATCATTACGGGCGCGACTCGCGGCATCGGGCGCGCAATCGCGCTGGAAACCGCGCGCCGCGGTGCCAACGTCGCGTTCAATTTCGTCAAAAGCGAAGCGGCCGCCGAGCAGCTCAAGACGGAAATCGCGGGCCTCGGGGTCAAGGCCGCCGCGTTCAAGGTCGATGTCGGCGATTTGAAGACGGTGCGTGAAATGGTCAACGCGGTCAAAGGCGCTTTCGGCCATATCGATGGTTTGGTCAACAACGCCGGCCTGATTCGCGACAAATTGCTGGTGATGATGAGCGCGGACGATTGGTCGGAAGTTATCCGCACGAATTTGACCGGGGCCTTTAATTTCGCCCGCGCGACGGCTTTCATGATGATGAAGGCCAAGCGTGGTTCGATCCTGAACATCACCTCGATAAGCGGCTTGGTGGGGATGCCGGGGCAGGTGAATTACTCCGCCGCGAAGGCGGGAATAATCGGCATGACCAAGGCCATGGCCAAGGAGGTCGGACGCTTGGGCGTGCGCGTAAACGCGCTGGCACTGGGGTTTATCGAAACCGATATGACCGCGAGCATGCCGGCGGACAATCGCGCGGCGGCACTTGCGCTAATTCCGTTGGGCCGCTTCGGCCTGGTCGAGGACGTGGCCCCGATGGCGGCCTTTCTACTCTCTGACGCGGCGGCGTACATCACCGGCGCGGTAATTCAGGTGGATGGCGGACTGGCCATGTAATGACACAGCGCGCTCGCGCTGTTTATCGCGGTCAATTCAACTGGCGAAATTTGCCTGAAAGTCGTGAATTTCGCCTTAAGCTTCGTTGGTCGAGATCAGAGCAGTGGCTGATACGGGATCAATATTCTACGAAACCGAGGCGCCGCAGGCGTCGCGCGAGTTGGCCGAACTGCGCGGCTCGCCCGATTACGTCGCACCCTTCGAAGTCGTACGCCGCCGCGTGATCGACGATTATTTCGAGGGCCGCATGACGATCGATGCCACCGTGGTCATTCGCGTCGGCAATATCGAGGAGACCGAGGCGGCGCGCGGCGTCGGTGTGGTCCATGCGCTTGATATCGCCTTGCGCAAAGCCCTGCTCAAGTATTTCTCCTATCTTGAGGCGGTGCGCGTCACCGAGACCTACACTCACGCGACCGGTGAATCGACCGACGCGGAAGTTATGTCGGTCAAGAAATTCTCCGATGGCCAGTTGGCCTGGACGACCCTGGCCAAGTCCGCCAATACCGTGGAGGCGGGATGGAAATCGCTGGTGGATGGCTACGAGTGGCGCATCAATCAGGAGACCAACAAGCAGCGGCGCATGAGCGGTAATCCCCGCTTATCACGGCGCTGACCAAGCCGCCACCAACTCCACCATCATGGCTCCGAACGAGGCGACTTTGGCGGATAAGGCGAGCCCCGGACGGGTTGCCGTGCTCTACGACGGTGCCTGCTCGATGTGTCGCAAAAGCGCCGAAAAGCTGCGGCGCTTCGACAATTCCGGCGTGCTCGACTTGCTCGATATCCATGACGAGGCTTCGCGCGCGCAATTCCCCGGTCTGCGCATGGACGCTCTGATGAAGGAATTGTACGTGGTGGACGACCATGGTGACGTCTGGCGCGGAGCGTGGGCGGTCAATGAAATCATCCGCCGCCAACATGGCCCGCGCAGTTATCTCGCCTATTTATGGTATCTGCCGGGCTTCGCATGGCTGGCCGATCATCAATACCAACGGATTGCCAGCTCCCGTTATGAATGGCATTGCGCACCGACCGGGAAGTCGCACCTTCATTAATTCCCGCGACGGAGGCGATACGATCTTAACCAAGGATTTGGCTATCGATGCGAAGCGGTTTTGCGTAAAGTAACCGAAAGATGCCAGCCAAAGGAATCAAGGAAACCGAGAAAGTCGCAGTCGGCGCAATTCGCACCGCGATTCAGACTTGGCTCGCGCCTCAGTTGACGACCATCAGCGAGCGACTAACCCACGTCGAAGCCCGTCTCGACGGCATCGACCACCGCCTTGACGGCATTGACCACCGCCTTGACGGCATCGACAAGCGTATAGACGGGCTCGAAAGCCGAATAGAGGTGCGCTTCGAGGCCGTTGACAAACGCTTCGAGGCGATTGACAAGCGTTTCGACGCCGTTGATAAGCGCATTGACGCCGTGCATGACGCCGTGCATAAGCGCATGACCGGGCTCGAACAGCAGATGAGCGAATTTTTTCGTTCCACGCGCAGTGAGTTCGAGGGTCGCATCGACGCGGTACGTTCGGATATCCGCCGCCTGGATAATGTTGCCGAGTTGAGGGAACGGCTGGCTTCACTCGAAGCGAAACTCGGGCAGCACAATTGATCCGGTAAGAATCCGCTCCCTCGAGCCGGTCTCGCCGGCCGGTTCAGAACCGTCCTCCGAGACCACCTTTCGGCACGCGCCGCCGTGATGATAAGTTCAGTTGCGCGTGCAGTCGCTGCTTCAAGTCAAAGACCTGAGGACCTCGTTTTTTACGCCACGCGGTGAGCTCCGCGTAGTGGACGGTGTCAGCTTTTCGGTCGATGCCGGGCGTCTGATGGGGTTGGTGGGCGAGTCCGGTTCGGGCAAAACCGTGAGCGTGTTGTCAATCATGCGCTTGCTGCCGGAAAGTGCCCGAATCGTCGGCGGTTCGATTTCCTTCGAGGGCACCGACCTGGTCAGTCTGAGCGAGCCTGAGATGCGCCGGATGCGCGGGGCCAAAATCGCCATGATTTTTCAGGAGCCAATGACCTCGCTCAATCCGGTTTTCACGATCGGCAGCCAGGTAGGCGAGGCGATACGGCTACATCAGCGAACCTCCCGCCATGAAACGCGCGACCGCAGCATCGAGGCCCTCCGCATGGTCGGTATCGCCGCGCCCGAGCGCCGCATCCGCGACTACCCGCATCAGTTGAGCGGCGGAATGCGGCAGCGGGTGATGATCGCGATGGCGCTGGCGTGCAATCCGCGCCTGTTGATTGCCGACGAGCCCACCACCGCACTGGACGTCACCATCCAGGCTCAAATCCTTGATCTCATCCGCGAACTACAGCAGCGGCTTAAGCTCGCCGTAATCCTGGTCACGCATGATCTGGGAATCGTGTCCGAATACGCTGACGAGGTCACGATTCTATACGCCGCGCGCGTCATGGAACAGACCACCGCGGCTGAGTTGTTCAGCAATCCGCTGTGTCCATATACCAAAGCGCTGCTGGCCTCGATTCCGGGTGCCGCGGGCGCACGCCAGCGCCGCCTGCAGGCGATTCCTGGTTCAATTCCAAGTCCGCTCACGCCGCCGAGCGGATGCCGGTTTCATCCACGCTGCCCGCTCGCGATTGATGATTGCGCGCGGGTTGATCCGCCATTGGAGGCCAAGGCGCCCGGCCATCTGGTGGCCTGCATCCGTGTGTGACATGTCCCATTCGCCCTTTTCAGCCATCGCCGATTCAATGAGCGCGCCGGCCCCGGCCACCGCGAGCCCACTGGTGCAATGCGTCAAGTTGCGCAAGGAGTACCCGGCCGGCTCAGAAGACCTGCTCGGCCGTCAGAAGCTTACCGTGAAAGCGGTTGACGGCGTTGATCTCGGCGTAGAGCCGGGCGAGACCATGGGACTCGTGGGCGAATCGGGCTCGGGCAAATCGACGCTGGGACGCCTGCTTTTGAAGCTCATCGAACCCACCTCCGGCAAGGTGCTGTTCGATGGACGCGACCTCGCCAGCCTCTCACGCCGCGAGCTGAGACATTTGCGGCGCCAGATGCAGCTCGTCTTTCAAGACCCGTACGCGTCGCTCAATCCGCGCATGAGAGTGCGTGCGATCGTCGGCGAGGGTATCGATATTCATCGCTTGGCGCGTGGGCGTGAGCGCGAACAACGCATCGTGAAACTAATGGCAATGGTCGGCATGGGCGTCGACGCGCTCGACCGCTATCCGCACGAATTTTCGGGCGGGCAGCGCCAGCGTATCGGCATCGCGCGCGCGCTTGCGGTCGAACCGCGTTTTTTAGTGCTGGACGAACCGGTTTCAGCGCTCGATGTTTCGATTCAGGCACAGATAATCAATCTGCTGCAGGATTTGCAGGAGCAGTTAAAGCTGACCTATCTGTTTATCGCGCACGATTTGCGCGTGGTCGAGCATATCAGTCAGCGGGTTGCCATCATGTATCTGGGCAAAATCGTTGAAATGGCGGACCGCGATGAAATCTACGCCAACCCGCACCATCCGTATACGCGCGCGCTATTATCCGCCATTCCGACGATCAAAGCGGCCGAGCGCGGCGGCCGCACCAAGTTACCGGGCGAGATGCCCAGTCCGCTGAAACCGCCGCCGGGCTGCGCCTTCCATCCGCGCTGCCCTTATGCGAAAGATATTTGCACCAAAATCGAACCGCCGTTGCTTTTTGGGCGCAACGGCCACGCGGTGGCCTGCCATGTCTTTCCCGCGTCTTAAACGCAGCCCCGTTCCGGCGAGGGCGTTATGCGCCTGACAGATTCGGGCCCATCAATCGGCTCTGACCTCGGGATGCCGGGCGAACCGTCCGCGCCAGTCGCCGGCATTCCACGCGTACCCGGCCAAGCCTGGGTTGAAGAGCGCACGCGGGTGGCCGTCGGCCGTAACATTAACGTTTCCGGCAAGCTGATTTTCCAAGAACCGGTTCGCATCGAGGGACATTTCCGGGGTGAAGTGAGCTCAAGCGAACTGGTCGTGTTATCGGAGACGGCGACTTTGGAGGGCCGGGTGCGCACGCCGCGCGTGCTGGTGCTCGGTGTCCTCAATGGCGACGTGATAGGCGCCAAAACGGTCGTGCTGGGCCCTTATGCACGCGTCACTGGTAATCTGGAGACGGAAAATCTGACGGTCTGTGAAGGCGCCTTTCTTCAAGGCGACATCCGCGTCACCCCGGCTGTACGGTTTAAACCTTAAGCAGCCGCCGATGGCTTGCGGCTGACGCTGCGCAACACCTCGGGACTGACGAATTTTACGCACATCAGCCGATGGTCTGGACACGCGCCGCTTTGCCCGAACGCTCGCGCAGATAATACAGGCGTGCCCGCCGCACGCGGCCGTGGCTCAGCACCTGAATACGGTCGATACGAGGTGAATGGAGCGGGAAAATGCGTTCAACCCCGATGCCGTAGGAAATTTTGCGCACGGTGAAGGTCGCGCGGCTGCCGCCGCGGTTCATCCTGATGACAATACCTTCGAAGGACTGAATGCGCTCTTTTTCGCCCTCCACCACCTTGACCTGAAGCCGTACCGTATCGCCTACGCGGAATTCGGGTAAATCCTTACGCAAGGCCCGATCCTCGAGCTTCTGAATGACGCTGTTCATGGGAAGCAACCCTCGAAGTAGAGCGCAAAATGATAGCCGAACGGACACTTTGACTCAAGCGCCATTTTGGACCCGATTGGGTTATTGCGGCGGCTCAGTGATTTGGCCGCAATAAGGCAGACCTGAAGCCAGGCGAACGTGCCCTTTGATCGACGCAAAGCGCTATTCGAGACTGGGATAGATGACGCGCTCGGATCGCAGCGGCAGCCCGCAGTTGCCGCATTTTCGTTCAAACGGATTCCATCGCGAGGTGGCGCGGAGATGGCTCGCGCAGCGGGGACATCGCGCGGACCCGGCACGCCATACCGAGATCAACAGTCCGGCGGTCCATAGCGCCGCGAAGACCGCGATCGGAAGCGCACCTCCAAAGACGAATCCGACCAGTAGTAGCAATGGCAGCCAGGTCAGGAGCCAAAACCAGGCCCATGCCCGCAGTCGCGTGATGCGCCGCAGCCCCTCCCGTTCTTCCATCAGCATTTTGAACTTACCAACCCAAACCCTCCAGTGAGGCAGCTCGCGCACTGGCTTGCTCACTCCGCTCCGCGACTCCGCTAGCGTCGGCGAACCTCGGGCTTTTCGCGTTTGGAAGCAGTCTCCCTGCCGTCCGCGTCAGATTCAAAGCGTAACGCGAGGGTGAGCCGATAATGGTTGAGAATCCCCGCCGTGAGCAGCGCCACGCCGATTAAGGAAGCGATCACGCCCAGCGGTCCGCCCACGGTTGAAGCGGTTCCGGCCGTCGCGATGACCAAATCGGTGCCGAGCGTCAACAGGATCGCACCGAAAAAGATCATTATGTCGGCCAGCCATCTCATCGCAAGCGCAACCCGGAGGCGGTTGAAAAGCTCCACGCTCCAACCGCCGATTATCTCATCCATTCCCGTCCGCGGATATATGCGCGTTCAACCGCACAGGCGGTCAAGCATGATGGCGGCGGCGGCGCGCACTGACAGATGATTGTAATCGCCGCTCCCATGAATCGGCTCAAGCACCAAATCCGCGCGCTCGAGCATCGCGGGCGCAAGCCCAAAGCCGGTTCCCAGCAGCAGAATAATCGGCGCGGCGCGTTCACCTATGGCGCGCAGTTCGTTGAAGGTGATCCCGCCGTGCGCGCGCGCCGAAGTGTAAACCAGAAGGGGCGATGCGCCGCAGCGCGCGTGGCTGATTTCGACCAACTGATCAAGGGTCTCCACAATCTGGATCAAATCAAGCGCCTCCCGTCGGCGCGAATCGAACCTGCGGCCAAACCCACTCTGCCAATGTTCGAGCACCCTGCGAGCGAACTCACGCTGTTCCGCCACTGGGTGCATCACGAAAAAGCCGAGCGCGCCGTAAGTGCGCGCCGAGCGCGCGATATCATGCAGGTCGAGGCTGGTGATGGCCGACGTGATAACGCGGCCGTTGCGATCCACCACGGGATGATGGATGAGGGCGACGAACAGCGCGGCCACTTCACCAACCGCTTTTGAGATGCGGACGGCGGCGCGCGGTGCGCTGGCGGGACTCGGCGGCGCGCCATGCGCGGATTTTGCCGTGATCGCCGCTGAGCAAAACCTCCGGCACGCGCATCCCGCGAAACTCCTCGGGGCGCGTGTATTGCGGATACTCGAGCAGGCCCGTTTCGCTGAAAGATTCCTCGGCCAGCGAGCCCGGGTTGCCAAGCACGCCGGGAATCAACCGCGCCACCGCCTCGATCACCACCATCGCGCCAAGCTCACCTCCGCTCAGAACATAGTCCCCCACCGAGAGCTCACGCGCGACCAGCGTCCGCACACGCTCATCGACGCCTTCGTAGCGGCCCGCCACCAGCAGCAATCCATTGGTCCGAGCCAATTCCCGCACCAGCGCCTGATCGAGCAACTCTCCCTGCGGCGAGAGCAGCACACGTGTGAGTCCGGGATGTTGCCGGTCGACATTTTCGATCGCCGCCGCGAGCGGCTCCGGCCGCATCACCATGCCGCTGCCACCGCCGTAAGGAGTGTCGTCCACCTGGCGATAATTCCCAATCCCAAATTCGCGCAGATCATGCGTACGAATCGCGATCGTGCCCTGCCTCGTGGCGCGTCCGATGAGACCGACGCCGAGCGCGTCGAACATGGCGGGGAAAAGCGTAATGACGTGGAATTCCATCTGGGCGGAAGCGGGGCAAGCCAGCCTATTCGAGCAGACCGGGCACCGCCTCGACGGTGATCAAGCGCAATTCGAGGTCGAGCCCGCGCACCACGTCGGCGATTACTGGAATCAGCAGTTCGGAGGTTCCTTCGCGCACTATCCACACGTCGTTGGCACCGTTCGAGAAGACTTCCTCGACCCGCCCGAGCCTGCGCCCCTTGGTCGTTTGAACTTGCGCGCCGATCACCTGGAAATAATAGAATTCCTGCTCGCGCAAGCGCGGCAAATCCGCCGCCGCGAGCAGTGCGGCCGCACCTTTGAGCGCCTCGGCGGCATCGGCGTCATCAACCCCCTTGAGCGTCAGGCGCATCGTTTGGCGATTAATCCGGCGGCAGCTCAGCAATTCGTATTCGCGCACTGCCGCGTCCCGCCCCAGATAGATGCGGCGAGCCGCCGCCAGCGCGGAAGAATCGGGATTATCGGGGCGCAAGCGAACGGCGCCGTGCAAACCGTGCGCGCCGGTTAGATGGCCGACACGCAACAGGTTCGCGGGAACCTCAGGCGGTTGAGGTGCCGGGACAAGCCGTGAGGCCAGGTTCATAGCACTTACTTATCTTCGATGATTTCGAGCACGACTTTGCGATTGGTGCGCGAGGCAACAGCGTTAAGAATGGTGCGAATCGATTTAGCGGTGCGGCCCTGCTTGCCGATGACTCGGCCAAGGTCTTCTTTCGCCACACGCAATTCCAGCACCGAAGCCGTATCGCCCTGGGTCTCTTTGACTTCGACCGCGGCGGGATTGTTGACCAACTGCTCTGTCAGGAACTGGACTAGCTCCTTCATGGCGCGCTCCGTTGAAGGTGGTATCAGGCATTTTGAGCGGCATTCGTCGCTTGCTTGATCAGTTTGCTGACGGTTTCGGAAGGCCGCGCGCCCGCTTTAAGCCAGCCTTCGGCCTGTTCGCGCTTGAGGGTGATACGCGGGGGTTCGCTTACCGGGTCGTAAGTCCCGATCTGCGCGACGAAGCGGCCGTCGCGCGGTGAACGCGAATCGGCCACCACGATACGGAAGAAAGGGTTTTTGCGGCTACCATGACGGCGCAGCCGAATCACAAGTGCCATGGGTAACGTTCTCCTTGCCTATTCTAGCTCCCAAAGCCAAGGCCGCGCACCATCGAGCGGCCGCCGCCCATCTTGGTAATTTTCTTCATCATCTTGCGCGTCTGTTCAAATTGCTTGATGAAGCGATTGACCTCCTGAACCGACGTGCCGCTGCCCGCCGCGATGCGGATGCGGCGGCGGCCGTTGAGCACCAGATGGTTGCGTCGCTCCTGCC
>JBOHWL010000056.1:0-25201 GCA_050736615.1 Binataceae bacterium (SeqCode)
TCCAGGAGCCGCACCATGTGGCTCACAGCCGTTTGAGTAACATGCAGCTCCTCCGCTGCTGCTCTGTGAAGCTGCCATGCCGTCCAGCCGCTTCGAAGGCTCGCAATCCATTCAGGGAGGGCAACTGGCGAGCCATTGGGACCCCGAAGAGAAATTGGGCTAACCATCAGGAAATTTGCGCTTGCTACGCGAGCGTATCGGCGACATTTTATTCGACGAGGCAGAGAATTTCTATGCGTAAGGTATCCGGAGAAGGAAACATTATGAGAAACAACTGGCGAATTTCGGCCTGTGTGGTGGCGGCGCTTATCTTCGGTGGGCTGGGCATAAGCGATAATTACGCCGCTGCCCAAGGGAAGACCTCGAGCGGGCACGGCGCGATGGCAAACGGCAAGAACCCAATGGTCGGCATGGTCTTCTGCGACAAGATGCAGACGGCCGAGTTGTGCCCACGCGGCACCTCAAACACGCTCAAGCTCTCAGGGAAAACGGCGGTTCGTTGGCAAGCGGAGGTACACCAGTACAACAAAGCCATCGAGGCCGCCAACCAACGCTTGCTTACGCAAGCCAGAAACATCTTGCCGCCACAGCAATACCGCCAAATAGCCGAGTGGTTCGCAAAGGGCCTGAATCCGCCGATGAACCAACTTTTGGTTACGCAAGGCAGATTGGGAAAATAGCGCCCCATCGATCCCCGGGATGGCGCGCGGCCGCACCTCGGGATGAAGTAATATAATTGGTCAAGGCTATCTTCATATACACTCGTGCCCAACTTCCATATGATTCGGTTCAACGCTGATAGTCAGATCCACCACATCAACCTGAAGAGCCTTCACCATTACTGCGCCATCAGCGTTTCGCCATTCCGCCTGACCTGCAGGCGGACCGGCCGCCGCTCCTTTTCGAGAATTCCGAGAAGGTAGGCGCTCGACGCGCGAATTATTTTCGCAATACCATGCGCGTCGCGGCGAATGCCGGCTCGATTGGGACAATCAGCAGCTTTATGCCAGCAGTACCCATCCGGCTGGGAAAATTTATGCGCGGATTCCAGATGCGCTATCACATGAATGCGTTATTATGGATCGAATTGCAGTGAACGATGAGGACGAGCGAAACCAAGCGAGCTTTGTTACGATGACCAATTGAGGGAAAGCGCGGCTATGGATTTCAATTTCAGCCCCGAAGATGAAGCCTTTCGTAATGAACTTCGCGCCTGGCTCAAGGCCAACGCGCACGACGCGATCCCATTGCGCGAGCCGCTCGCCGACGAGACCCAGGATGATTGGGACGCCCGTATCCGATGGCATCGCAAGCTCAACCAGGGTGGCTGGGTCGCGATCAACTGGCCCAGGGAATACGGCGGGCGTGGCGCCAATCTGCTGCAAAGCATCATTTATCATGAGGAGTTAGAGCGGGCCGGCACCGCCGTGCCCTTCACCGGCTTCGGCATTTCGTTGCTCGGTCCGACGCTGATTCACTGGGGCAACGAGGAGCAAAAGCGGCGTTTCATCCCCAAAATCCTGACCGCCGAAGAGATCTGGTGCCAAGGTTATTCGGAGCCCAATGCCGGCTCGGATCTGGCCTCGTTAACGACCCGCGCGGTCGAGGACGGCGACGATTTCGTCGTCAATGGTTCGAAAATCTGGACCTCGGCGGCCCATCACGCCGATTGGATTTTCCTGCTGACCCGCACCGACGTTGAGGCGCCCAAGCACAAGGGCATCAGCTATCTGCTGGTGAACATGAAAACCCCCGGCATCACCGTACGCCCGCTGGTGCAAATGACCGGTGCGCGCGGCTTCAACCAGGTCTTTTTCGAAGATGTGCGGGTGCCGAAAACCAACCTGGTCGGCCAGCAGAACCAGGGTTGGCAGGTTGCCCTGACGACGCTGATGTTCGAACGCGCCAGCGGCCATGACCGCGGCCTCGCGCGGCAAATTCTGGAATTGGCGGAACTGGCCCGGCGCACGCCGCGCAACGGCCATCGCGCATGGGACGACACTGGCGTGCGTCAGCAAATCGCGGGCTTTGCGCTGGAAGCCGAAGCGATCAAATACACCGGTTATCGGCAATTGACACGTCAGCTCAAGGGATTGCCGCCTGGACCCGAGGGCTCGATGACGAAACTGTGCTCAACTGAACTGGCGCTGCGCGTCGCGCTGTCCGCGATGGAGTTGCTCGGTCCCTACAGCCAATTCGAATCTGACGCCGCCTTCGCCATCGATCAAGGTAAATGGTCACAGCGGATGCTGGCGGCACGCGGGCCGACGATCTATGCCGGCACCAATCAGATCCAGCGCAACATCATCGGCGAACGCGTGCTGGGCTTGCCCAAAGGCTGAGCAAATGGCGGCTGGATCACAATGCGTCCAGCCGCCCGGCGTATTTGCGTAGCTATTTTGCGAAGCGCGCCTGGCGTTCGGTCTCAGCCTGATCGGCCGTTTCCTTGGCTGGACGCGAGGGCAGGAAGCCGTCCGTGTAGTCAGTCTCTTCCCAACCGCGATCGTTGGCGTCCCATACATAAGGCAAGCGCACGATGGTTCCCGGGCGCTCAATCGCTTCGAACGCGCGCATCGCGTCGCCCACGATCTGGCGCTGGAGCTCCGGCTGATGCGGTTTGCCGGTCTGATGGCCGAGCGGGAAATCCACAAACACCGCGCGCGGAGGATTCACCGCCTGCGTGATATCGAGCGCCGAGGTCATGCACAAGGTTGGGATGCCAGCCGCTTCGACCACCCGTGCAATCAGTCCAACGGACTGATGGCAGACGGGTCAAGCCGGCACCAGGTAGAAGGCATCGACGTGGGTGCGCCGCAGTTCGTCGGCGATTTTGGGCGCAAGTTCGTCACGCACCCGGCGCGAGGAATAGATGCCGCCCATGAAACTGAACGCCGGGTCACAGAGCTCGCCGATAACGCCCTCGGCTTCGAGTTCGCGCATCCGCGCCAGAGGAAAAACGCAATTATGGTCCGCCTTCGCATCCTTGGTCGGATAGCCGAAATGCCAAACGTCCAAATCCGCCTGACTGGCGTTCTTAGGAATCAAACGGTAGGACGTGTCCTCGCGATGGAAGCGCGGCTGATCGCGATAGACGACGCCCCCCGAACTTATCAGCGCGACTTTCGATTCCGACAACGGCTTTTTGAGCGGCGTCCACGGCGGTGTATCCGTGTTGACCACCCATCGATAAGGTGTATACGCGCGATACAATTCACGCGTACGCGGAATGTATTCAACCGGCATGCCTGAACTCCTTTGACTGCGAGTTTAGCACGAGCGCTCCTCAGGTCGCATCCGGCGGGAACATCATGCGCCCCGCTTTGAATTCACGCGCAACCAGTTCGATAAAGCCGTGGCGCACTGGCCATTCCAGGCGGCTGTCGCGCCAATGGATACGGCCATCGGGCCCCTCGAATTCGGCCACGATGCTGGTTACGGCGGCGGCGCGATGGGCGCGCTCGCGGTCGCTGATGACCGCCGGCAGCTTGCGCATGCGTTCAATCCAGTTGGTGACGGCGGGAAAGTCGGCCAGTTTGACGCCAACCGCGCGCGCGGCGGGCGCATGGCAAATGGCGGCAAAGTCGGCCACCGTGGGCTTTTCACCACAAAAATACAGCCGGTCGCCGAGTTCTCGCTCAAGCGTTGCGATCAAGGCGCCGAATTCCTCGCGCGCCGCCGTACGCATCGCCTGCGACTCCGGATCAGCCTCGCGCAGTACGCCGAAAAAATAGCCGAAGGCGACCGCGTCGAAACTTCGATCGCAGAGGTCTTCGATGAACCGCGCGCGCGTGCGCTCGTAGGCGTCAGATGGATAGACCGGCGGTTCGGGATACACCTCTTCCAGGTATTCGCAGATGATGGTCGAGTCTTCGATCGCGCGGCCGTCATCAAGGATCAGCACCGGAACTTCGGCGCGACGGCTGGCCGCTTTCAAATCATCCTTGCGGTCAAGGGAGTAACATCGTTCGACCGGGTCATAGCTGATCCCTTTATAGTCGAGGATCATCCTGACCTTGCGCGCGTAAGGACTCGTGGCAAACGTAAAGAGCTTCATTTTTTTTCTCACTGGCTGCGCGGGCGCGCTCGCCCGGCGAGCTTTTCAGCCACGCTTGATGCGGGGCAAAATTTCTTTGCTGAAAATTTCCAGCGAGCGATAAGCTTGGGCCGGCTCCATCCCCGGCATCTGGCTGTTGATGATAAGCTCGGTCATCGGCGTCTCGGCGAGGATGCGTTCGAGTTTCGCACTTACCACTTCAGCCGGCCCCAGCAAAGCGGTGCTTTTTAAACGTTCGGGGTCGGGCCGGATGAAGGTTTTTTCCGGACTGCGCCCGTAGCCCGCAGCCAGCCAGCGCGAATACATTTCGGCCTGATAGAGCATCCCGGGTCCCGCTTCGCGCCAGGCCTGCTCCTCTGTATCGGCGATATAAACGTTGCGCGTGCATACGACGCTGTAACGCGACGGGTCGCGGCCCTCCGCCGCCAGCGCGTCGCGATAGACCGCGATTTCACGTTTTCCGCCGACACAAGCGAAGCCCAGTTCCAGCCGCGCCGCGCGTTGAATCGCCTTGGCCGCGCCCGCGCCCCACAGCAGCTCGGGATGCGGCTGGCTCAGGGGACGTGGCAGCACCCGCGCGCCGCGCAAATTGAAATACTTGCCGGCAAAATCGAAGCGCTCGCCGCTCCATGCGCGCCGCATGATCGCGATGCTTTCCAGCGTACGGCCCAGCCGCTCGCCTTTTGACACGCCGAAGCCGTCAAACTCCTCCTGACGATAACCGAGGCCCAGGCCGAGGCGAAGACGGCCGTTGGAAATCACGTCGGTTACGGCTGCGTCCTCGGCTAGTTTCACCGGATGATGAAAGGGTACGAGCATCACGAACGTCCCGAGGCTGACGCGGCGGGTGCGCGCGGCCAGGGCCGACAGCATCGGCAGCATCGAGGGCAGATAACCGTCATCGGTGAAGTGATGTTCAGTTAGCCAGAGCGCATCGAAGCCGGCCTCGTCCGCGTACTCGGCCTGGCGAAACATTTCGCGATAGAGTTCGGCAAATGTCCGTCCTGAGTCGGGCGGATTGCGGAAATCGAACTGATAGCCAACCTTGACCTTACGCATTGCGCCGCCGGACGCCTTCGCCCGCCCACAGACCGCCGTCAACCACCAATTGGGTGCCGGTAATATATGAGGCATCGTCGGAAAGCAGGAAAACGATGGCTTTGGCGATTTCCCACGGCGTGCCCTGACGACCCATCGGGATGCGCGGCGCGACGCGCGCTTCACGGTCGCCGATCTCGCGCCGCACCATCGATGAGTTGATCAGCCCGGGCAGGATCGTATTGACGCGGACGTTATCGCGCGCATGGCGCACCGCGACCGAACGCGACAAGCCAAGCAACGCGGCCTTGGTTGCCTCGTAGGAAATGCCGGCGCCAGCGATAACCGCCGACAACGAGGAAACGTTGACGATCGCGCCACCGCCGGCCTTGACGATCTCGGGCACCGCATAGCGCATTGTAAGGAAATGGCTGCGCAGGTTGACCTCGAACATGCGGTTGAACTGCTCGGTGGTGGTGTGGAGCAGCGACCCGCCCACCGCGATACCGACATTGTTGACCATCAGATGAAGCGCGCCAAAGCGGCGCACCGCGGCTTCCACCGCTTGGCGGCACTGGTCTTCGTCGGCAACGTCGGCGGCGATCGCATCGGCCTTACCGCCTTCTGCCCGGATCGCGGCGGCGGTTTCGCCCGCAAGCGACTCCTTCAAGTCCGCCACCATTACCGCGGCGCCCTCGCGCGCGCACATGATGGCGGTCGCGCGGCCATTACCGATCGACAGGGTTTCACCGGCATTGGGCGGTCCATCGGCGCCGCCGCCGACAATCAGCGCCACTTTGCCATCAAGCCGTCCCATTTTCATTCTCCCGCTCACGCCGCGGACTACTAATCCGGACGCAGCTCGCAGACTCGCCTGCTCGTTCCGCTTCGCTTCACTGATGCCCACAGATATCGCAAAGCGCACGTGAATGCACATGAAGCGGGTCGCCGCCCGTGCGTCATGCGGGTATTGGTATAGTCGAAAACGATGGTACAGGCGGGGCATTACGATTTTGTCGCGGCGCTGGCGCTGGTGCTATGCGCGGCCGCGGTGGCGGCGGTGATCTTCAAGCGCCTGCGTCAGCCGGTGGTGGTCGGCTATCTGCTGGCTGGCCTGGCGATTGGCCCGCACGAGCCGCTGCGCCTGATTACCAATGTCGCGACCTTGCACGGACTAGCCGACCTGGGCGTCATCCTGGTGATGTTTTCGCTGGGCCTGGAATTCAACTTCAAGCGGCTTGCGCGCGTCCTGCCAACGGCCGGAGTGGCGGCGTTGTTGGAAGTGAGTTTTGTCGCCTGGTGCGGCTACATCGCTACGCAATGGCTGGGCTGGAGCGTGAGTGAGAGCGTCTTCAGTGCCGCCATCGTTGCGATTTCGAGCACCACGATCGTGGTCAAGGCTTTCGGCGAAGCGGGTATCAAAGCGCGCTTCGCGGAGTTGGTCTTCGGCATTCTGGTGGTCGAGGACGTGGTCGCGATCGTGCTTCTGGCGACCTTGGCGACACCGTTGGGAACTGGCCCGAGCGCGTTCGCGATTGGCCGCACGCTCGAGCGCCTGGCCGCTTTCCTGGCCTTGCTGTTGGTGGCGGGGATGTTTGTGATCCCGCGCCTCATCCGCATGATCGTGCGGATTCGTCATGACGAAACCCTGCTCATCGCGAGCGTCGGGCTATGCTTTGCCATCGCGATGGTGGCGCGAGACCTTGGTTTTTCGGCGGCCCTGGGCGCGTTTGCCGCGGGCATTCTGGTCTCGGAATCGGGCGAGGGCCATCAGGTCGAGCATCTGATCGCCAGCGTACGCGACGTTTTTGCCGCGATCTTTTTCGTCGCGGTCGGCATGATGATCGATCCGGTTCAAATCGTTCATCATTGGTACGCGGTCGCGCTGCTGGTGGTGGTGGTGATTGTCGGCAAATTTGCCGGTGTGGCGGGTGGTTCGTTTCTCATCAGCGGGTCCATCGACACGTCGGTACGAGCGGGGCTCAGCCTGGGGCAAATTGGCGAGGTCTCGTTCATCATCGCCGCGTCCGGGGTGGCCAACGGCGAGATTCGCAGTTTTCTCTACACCGTCGCGATCGCGGTCTGCGGCATCACAACTTTGATTACGCCGCTGACCATCCGGATGTCGCCGGCCGTGGCGGCCGCCTGTGATCGCTATCTGCCGCGCCCACTGCAAATGTTTGCGGATTTTTATGGCGCCTGGCTCGAACGCATGCGCGGCGGCAATCCGGCCACCGCGCGCTCGCCGATAATGTGCCGGATCGGCTGGATCGTGCTCGATGCGGTGCTGCTCGCCGCTATCGTGATCGGCGCCTCGGTCGAATTACCGGGTTTGATCGAACGAATGCGGCGGTTTGCGGTGTCGCCTTACTTCGTTGCACGATGGATCGTCATCGCCGCCACCGTGCTCCTGGCCCTGCCGTTTTTCCTGGGCATTATCCGCAGCGCCCATCGCCTGGCCGAGATGCTGGCGCGGCATGCGTTGCCGCCACCGCCTGACCATGGGCTCGATTTAGGGATCGCGCCGCGACGGCTGCTGATTGCCGCGGTTCAGCTCGCGATCGTGGTGCTGGTGGGATTGCCCTTGCTGCTGATCACCGAACCGTTTCTGCCGGATCTGCCGGATTTCGCCGTAATGGCCGGACCCGCGCTGATCATGGGCATGATTTTCTGGCGCAGCGCGACGGGTTTCCTAGGCCACGTGAGCGCCGGGACGGAAATGATCATCGAGGCGCTGACCGCGCAAAGCCGTGCGCATAGTCATCTTTCGCTGGCCGGAGTCGAGCAACTGTTTCCTGGGGTTGGCAAGCTGGTCCCGGTGAAGCTCGAGCCCGACAGCGTCGCGGTGGGCGCGACCCTGGCCGGTTTGAATCTGCGCGTGGCGACGGGCGCCACCGTTTTGGCGATTTTGCGTGACGGCACCAATACCGTCGCGCCAGCCGCCCAGGAACAACTTCGTTCAGGCGACCTGATTGCGTTGGCCGGATCCGACGCGGCCGTGAGAGCCGCCGCCGCGATGCTCACGCGCACCACTCCAGAGGCCGCGGTGCAACGCTTCGCAGGTGACTGATCTAAAGAAGCCATGCTCGTCACCAGCGATAATTTTATAACTCCACACGCGGGACGATCATCGCGCGTTTAACCGCATTTTGCCGTACTCGCCGTGAATTCAATGCGGATTTTAGCGCGGCAGCCATTCTGGCAGTTGTAATAGAATAAGTTATGACTTATTTTTGGGACAGTGCTCGACTGGATTGTTGATGAATACAAGACCACCGGAGGCCAGTCGCACTTCGGTGAGTTCGTCGCCGGTCTGGTTGATGCGAAGGACGTTAAGGATGCTGCCGTCCTAATCGGGGCGCTACGCGCGCTGGGCAACCAGCTACGTGAGCCGCGTTCGAAATCATTGGGCGATGGGCTGTTTGAGCTCCGTGGAACCAGGGTGCGGATTTATTATGGATTCTTGCCCGGACGCCGCGCGGTGCTGGTGGGCGGCTATGTAAAAAAGCGTACCGATACACCTGCCAACGTACTCAGGGTTATGCATACGAGGTTGAAGGAGGCCCAAGATGAGTAGCAAACATCCAGGGCTGGAACTGCTCGAAAGAAAAGTCGATGAAATCGGGC
Source organism: Binataceae bacterium (SeqCode) (assembly GCA_050736615.1). Lineage (GTDB taxonomy): Bacteria > Desulfobacterota > Binatia > Binatales > Binataceae > JBOHWJ01. Next base: position 8,720 of record JBOHWL010000056.1, read on the forward strand.
TTCGCGGTGAAGTCGAGGAGGAATTGGCGCAAATTCTAATCGAACATAAGATTGCGCACCTGCGCAAAAGTCGCGGTCTCACTCAGGCGGCGCTTGCCCAATTGTCGGGCGTAAGCCAGCCGATGATCGCCCAGATGGAATCCGGCAAGCTGAACAATCTGACCTTGAAGACGCTCGCCAGAACGGCGCGGGTGCTGGGAGCCAGTCTCAAGATCGATCTTGTTCCGAGCTCGACACCGCACAAGCGAAGCCGCGTCCGCTTGAGGCGCCGCTCCAGCTCAGCGGAGCGGTGGAAAGTCTCGGGACAATAGGGAAGACATATGCGACGCCCCTAGAGCGTGGCGGCGACGATCACGATCAGCGACAACATCCACGGCACCATCACCAGCACCATCATCGGCTTGCCCACGAAGACGTTTTCGCCCACGGTGAGATAGACTACCTTGCCGCCTTTGGCATAGGCCAAAATCCTGCCTTCGTCGGGCTGGGGCTCGGACGGGCGATGGGCCAGATAATGCTTGGAGAGCCGGTTGCCCAAGACCCACATGGCGCATGCGATCACCAGCAATACGTAGGAGATGATCGCGAGAGCGTGATGCATGGCGGTGAATTTAGCGGCGGCTTCGGCCTCGCGCAACGGTCAATCCACGCAGAGACGCGGGAAGGACGACTCGCGCTACCACCGCGCCGGTCAGCTATTTCTTCTCGCGAATGGCATAGGCGAAGCCGATCATGATCAGTGCCACGACGACCAGCACGCCGATAACAATTACAATGTACTCACCAACCGGTTGCATTGATTGAGAAACCCGCAGGCCCTCCGAAGGGTCGAATTCGCCGCCGCCCCGATCACCATCCCGCCCGGCGACGACCAGGCATGCGGATCGCAGCCGAAGCTAACAAATTCTAGCGCATTCGCCCGCGTAAATCTCAGGCTTCCAGCGCGTACGCCCGTTCATCATGCTGGCTCAGGTCCAGCCCGATCACTTCCGCTTCGCCATCGACGCGCAGACCAATGGTGGCGTCAACCAGTTTGAGCAGAATTATGCTGCCGACGAAGGCGAACCCGATGCTGGCGCCGACCGCGATGAACTGGATCAAAAGCTGACGCGGATTGCCAAAGAGCAGGCCGTTGGCGCCGCTGGCGTTGACCGCGACGTCGGCGAAAATGCCGGTTGCCAGCGCGCCCCAGATGCCGCCCACGCCATGCACTCCGACCACGTCGAGCGCGTCGTCATAACCGAAGTGTGATTTCATGCGCACCGCGAAATGGCATAGCGCGCCCGCTACCGCGCCAATAACCAATGCTGACATCGGCCCGACGAAACCCGAGCCTGGGGTGATCGCGACTAGGCCGGCCACCGCGCCGCTGGCCGCGCCCAGCACGGTCGGCTTGCCCACCATCCACCATTCCGCGATTACCCACGATAGGGCCGCCGCCGAGGCGCCCAGATGAGTCGCGACGAAGGCCGAGACCGCCAGCCCGTCGGCGGACAGAGCGCTGCCGGCGTTGAATCCGAACCATCCCACCCACAGCAGTCCGGCCCCGGTCAGCGTGAGGGTCAGATTATGCGGCAACATCGGCTCGCGCGGATAGCCGCGACGCCTTCCGATCACCATTACCGCGGCCAGCGCGGATATCCCGGAAGAAATATGGACGACCGTGCCGCCGGCGAAATCGAGCGCTCCCATCTGGTGAATCCAGCCGTCGAGACCCCAAACCCAATGAGCCAGCGGGTCATAGATGGCGGTGGTCCATAACAGGCTGAAGACCAGGAAGCCGGGGAACGAAATGCGCTCGGCGAAGGCGCCCGTGATCAGCGCTGGCGTGATAATCGCGAACATGCACTGAAAGATCATGTAGGCCTGATGCGGCACAGTCGGCGCGTAGCCGGGATAGGGCAGCGTCGCGCTGACGCCATTGAGCGCCACCCAATGCAGTCCGCCAATCAAACCCGCATGTCCGGGTGAAAACGCGAGACTATAGCCAAACAGGACCCATTGCACCGAGACCATCGCGGCCAGGATAAAACTCTGCATCAGGGTGGCGAGCACGTTTTTGCGCCGCACCATCCCGCCGTAAAAGAGCGCCAGCCCGGGTGCCGTCATAAGCAGCACCAATGCTGAAGAAATAAGCACCCATGCGGTATCGCCCGCACTGACGCGAGCGGCGGAGGTTGCGGCGTGTGCCGGCGCGGCCGCACCAAATATCGCGGCCACAGTCAAAATCGCCAGAGAAATAAGCCAAACTTCGCGTCCCGATCGTCTCATCTTCACCTGGAAACACCTCACCGTCACGCCGAAACTCATCCGAATCAGTCCGAGCCACCGCGCACGTCGCCAGCCGATTCGTCGTTTCGATTGACATAAAGCGCATCGGCGCGGTCTTAAACTGCTGTTTCAATGGGCATTCGCGGCAAAATCTTGGTCAAACCCGCAAGAATCGCGCCTTTCATCCGTTCGCAGCGTTACCGGTTATAGAGCCGTTTTTTGATTCAATCGCTGATCAATTGAAGAGGAATCCATCTAACCAAGCCTAAACGCCTGATTCAACTATAAGACTTGTCATTCCACTTGTTTACCGGTAGAAAGTGGCCTACCAACTTAACGCGATGTGATCGCTGTGAACACTAGCTGGTTGCGCATATCCGCCGCTCTGAGACGATCCGGAGGACGTTCCTTGATGGGCAAGTTCGCTTGGCTTTTGCTGATCGCGGCGGCGTTTACGCCGCTCCTGCTGGCCGGATGCGGCGGCGGCAATAATACGCCATCGTCAAGTTCCCGCACCGCCAGTTTCTCGTCGGGGGGGAATCTATCCCGAAGGCATCGGCGTCGATGCCAACAACGATGTCTGGGTAGCCAATCGCTATAGCAACAACGTCGTGGAACTGAGTAATCGCGGTGGCGTGATTGGCACCTTTCCGGTCGGCTTGCGCCCCCATGGCCTTAAAATCGACCGCTCACATGGCGACATTTGGGTGGAAAACACCGCTGGGGGCGGGCCCGGCGCACCCGCTTCTTGCCCCAACGCGACACATGGCACCGTCACCGAACTCACCGGCGTGGGCGTTGTGGTAGGCACCTTTTGCACCGGCGGTGACGGCCCGCAGCATGCGGATTTCGCGCCCAAGGCGATGTCTGGGTGAGCAATCAGGGCAGCGGCACGATCGCGGAATTGTCCGCGGACGGCGGTCTGGAACGGATTCAGCCAGTGGGTGAAACCCCGCATGCGATCGTGCTCGACGCCAATGGCAATCCGTGGGTTGGCAACTATTACACTAATACCGCCACGCAGTTTCAACTGGCGACCAATACCGTCGTGCCCTTCACGCTGAGTGGCACGGAGCCAGCCGGCAACGCCTTCGATGCGGCGGGCAACCTATGGCAATCGGTTCAGAGCATCAATCAGGTGGCCAAGGTCAATCCCAGCCAGAGTCCCGTCGGTCCATTTCCCACCTTTGAGGTAGGTGTGGGCCCGCGCGGCGTGACGATCGACGCCGCCGGCAACGTATTCGTCGCCAATCAGCGCACCAACAAGGTGTACCAGCTCAATGCGTCCGGGGACCTGGTGAAAAAATTCAAGGTCGGCAGTTGCCCCGAGAATATGGCGATCGATGCGCACGGCAATCTGTGGGTCAGCAACGCGTGTAGCAACAGCGTCAGTAAGCTCCGCGGCGTCGCGACACCGTTTACTAATCGTGACGGCGACTCAAATGGCTGAGGCACGGCTAAGCACCGCGGAACTGGCGCATTGCCAGCCGAGCAAACGAATGACGGCTGGGAAAGTGTCGGGCGCCGTGCCAAGCTGATGCGCATCCTTCACGTCACGCCGTATTTCGCGCCAGCCTATCGGCACGGCGCATTGGGTCAAGCGGTCTATCGCCAATGTATCGCGGTGGCGCGTGCGGGATGCGACGTTAAAGTCCTGACCACCAACGCCGACGGTCCGCGCGCGAAACTTGAGCTCAGCACCCGGCGTGAATATGTCATCGCTGCCGGGCTGGCGGCGCGCTACTGCCGCCGACGGATGCGCCTTACCTTATCCAGCCAGATGATGGGGCTGTTGTTGACGCGGACACGCGCGGCTGACGTGGTGCATCTAACCAGCGTGCATTCATTCCCGGTTATCCCGGCGATGCTGGCGTGTCGTCTGTTTGGCAAGCCGCTGGTATGGTCGCCGCGCGGTGGCTTGAGGCGCGGCCGCTTCGGATTGCGCTCTGGTTGGAGCCGGATGTGCAAAATCATCGCTCCCGCTGGGGTCACGCTCCATTTCACCTCGGAACCCGAGCGCGACGAGAGTATAGGGACCGCGCGGATGAAGGCCGTGATGATTCCAGACGGCGTGCAGCTTCCGCGAATTAGCCACAATCAAGGCGACGGCAGATTGCGGCTTGGCTATAGCGGCCACATGAAACCGGGCGCCGGGCTCGAAAACCTGTTTGCGGCCTGTCGCCAGTTGCACGAGGCGGGAGTGGCGCTTTCGTTGGTAATCGCCGGCGGCGGGCAGCCTCGTTACTTGGCGAAGCTCAAAGCCACAATCGCGAAAGCCGGCTTGGCCCCGATCGTAACGATGCGCGGTCATCTGAGCGCCGCCGCCCGTATTAAAATGTTCGCCGAGATTGATTTATTGGTGGCGCCCGCGTCCGATAATTTCTCCTCCGTCAGCGAGGCGTTGGCCTGCGGAGTGCCGGTGATCGTGGGTAAAGGGACGCCGTGGAGCCGCGTCGAGGAAATCGGCTGTGGCTTGTGGGTGGAAAACGATCCCGCCCGTATCGCTGCCGCGATCGAACGTTATACGCCGGCAATCGCTGCCCGAAATGGGCCGCCGCGGGCGCCAATGGATCGGGGCGGAATTTAGCTGGGAGCATGCCGCCCGCGCGATGTGTAATTGCTATGCGCAATTGCTCCACGGCCGTCCGGTTTTCGTGGATATGACGGAAAGCGCGATGCCCGAGAGCCGCGCGCGCCAGTGAACCCCTGCACAAGCCTCGCTTGTCATTTCGAGCGCATTAGCGCAGCCGCAGGCGAAGCGAGCCACTCTCGGAATGACAGACTAAGACTTGCGCGGAGGTTCCCTAGCAAACAGCCGCTTACTCCCTTCCAGACGCCGGTTATCGCAAACGAGAGATACGACGTTAGCCCACGCGGCGATGCTTGCGAACCCAGTCGCCGCTTCACCAACTCCACAAGCGCCGGCGCGGTGTGATACACCTCGCGGTGGAATCCAAGACCGCGCGATGTTCTTACGGAGGATGCGATGGCTGCTCAAGCTCAGTCGGCGATGTTGTCCGGATGCCGCGTGCTCGATTTCACCCAGTATCTTGCCGGCCCAACGGTTACCCGGCTGATGGCCGAGATGGGTGCCGATATTATCAAAATCGAGCTGGCACCCATGGGCGATCCGTCGCGCTTGCTGCCGACGATCAAGAACGGCCGTTCGGGCTATTTCGTCCAACAGAATCGCGGCAAGAAAAGTCTTTGCCTGGACCTCAATCAGCCGCAATCGCTCGACATTCTCCGCGAATTGGTAACCAAGGTTGACATTGTAGTGGAGAACTTCGGCCCGGGCGTGATGCACAAGCGCGGACTCGATTACGACTCGCTCAAAAAAATCAATTCACGGCTGATCATGGCCTCGCTCTCAGCCTTCGGGCGCAATAGTCCGCTGGCTCATAAAACCGGCTATGACATGATCGCGCAAGCCTTTTCCGGATTCATGCATATGACCGGCGAGCCCGACGGAAATCCCACCTTTGTCGGCATCGGCGTCGCCGACGTCGGCACTGGAGTGCATGTGTTCGCGGCCATTGGCTACGCCCTCTACCATCGCGAAAAGACCGGTATCGGCCAATACCTGGATATCGCGATGGTCGATACGCTCTATCACATGCACGACTTTGGGTTGCAAAGCCATTCGCTAACCGGCGGCGAGTTCATCCCGTGGCGAATGGGCCGTTATCACAATCAGATTTGTCCGGCCGGCGTGTATCACGGACCGCAAGGGTGGATTTTCATCCTGGTACTCGATCGCCAGTGGGAATACTTGGTGAGCGCGATGAAGCGGCCCGAGCTGCGCGCCGACCCACGCTTTGCGACCGGAGCCGATCGCGCCAAAAACCGCGATGAGTTGAACGCGCTAGTCGAACAATGGCTGGCGTCATTTCCCACCGATGAAGCCGCGCTGAAGGTGCTCGAAGAAAATCGCATCGCCTGCGCTCCGGTGCTCTCAGTCACCGACACCATCAACCATCCGTATTTCAAAGCGCGCGAGATGGTTCGCGTCGTGCCCGATCCCATTCTGGGCGAAGTTATGATCCCAGGCTTTCCATTGAAGTTTTCCGCCTATCCGCAATTGCTCGAGATTCAGGCCCCGTTGCTTGGCGAACATGGCCCACAGGTGCTCAGCGAAGTCCTCGGCTACAGCAATGACCGCATCGCGAGTTTGCGCGCGGCCGGGGTGCTTTACCAGGAAGATCGTTAAAAATTCGAGCCACTCACGGCCACGTCCAGCAGAGGTGGAGAATCGGTGTCGCGCGGATGCTTCGGCAATCCCGCGTATCCGAATAGTGCCGGACCTGTCGCCAAGCAAGTCCTCAAACGGGCTTAAGTCAATTTCCTGCTCCTTTTCGTCTTCTCTTCGGTTCTAGCGTATGGGTCGGCATTTTTCGGGCAACCTGTTTTCGCCTTGATGCCAAAATGGGCTAGTAATTGCGCTCAAACAGGCCTATGTAGATTATGGATGTTTATAGCGACAAATCTTTGGCACCAAGTTTTTCTGAGCGCTTAGATGAAGACCGAAGCCTGTTTACTCGCAGCCATACCCAGCTTTGCCTTCATCATCGCTATAGGTAGCCTGCCGCTGGTTGAAAGGCTGTCGCTGCGCTTTCACGTGGTGGCGCCACCCTACGCCGACGCGCAACGCCATGTTCAAATTCCGCTGTTGGGTGGCGCGGCGATCACCGCCGCGGTAATCGCCGCGATGGCGGCGGCGCGCGCGTTGCCGTTTTGGCTGTTGATGGGGGTAGCGGGTCTGTTCGCGCTCGGGGTGATCGACGACGCCATCGCGTTGCCCCCGCTCAAGAAATTCGCCGGCCAGCTAATCATCATCGTGGCGGTAGTCTGGATGGCTCCGGGCTTTGGGCTTGCTCCCTGGTTACTCGGCGGTGGTTTGGCAGTCTTTTGGCTGCTCTCGACCGTCAATGCCTGCAATCTGATCGACGGTCTCGATGGATTAGCAGGCGGCATCGGCGTCGTCGCCGCGCTCGTCACTGCCGTTATTGGCTTGCTCCATCACGATCGGACCTTGACCTATCAAAGTCTGGCGATTGCCGGCGCGTTGAGTGGTTTTCTCCTCTACAATTTCCACCCCGCATCGGTCTTCATGGGCGATTGCGGTGCGCTACCGTTGGGTCTGTTGCTCGGCGTGGTGGCGATGCGCGCCGGGGGGCTGGCGGCGGCCAACTCACGTCTATTGCGCTATGTCGTGCCGATTCTGATTGTGATGGTGCCCCTGCTCGATACCGCGATTGTCAGTGTAAGCCGTCTGGCGACGGCAACGCCGGTATCGCGCCGCGGCCTCGACCATTCACATCATCGGTTGCTGTTGCTGGGTCTGGGACATCGGCGAGCAGTCGTGCTGTGCTGGAGTGTCGCGCTGGCGGCCGGATTGTGCGCCCTGGCACTGGCGATGATGCCGCACGCGCTGGCCTTGGCGGTGCTGCCCTTTGTCGCGCTTGGATTCGCGCTGATCGGCCTATTCATGATTGACCTGACCTTCGATGCCGATCCGCCGGGAGTCGCCTACGGACGTCTGCGCGGTTTGCCCCGTTTCATTCTGAGCCTCGGTTACAAGCGCCGCGTCGCCGAAGCGGTGCTGGACCTGGCGTTGATTGTGGCGGCATATTTTGGCGCTTTTCTGATCTTCTGGAACTTCACGGTCAATGATGCGCGGATGGAAGCGTTGCTGCCGAGCCTCCCGGTGGTGATTGTGGCCAGTTACGCGGCTTTCGCGATTGCCGGCGTCTATCACGGCATCTGGCGCTACGCGGGCATCGCCGACGCGATGCGATTTGCCAACGGCGCGGTGCTGGCTGGCATCCTGGTAGTATTGGCCTCGCTGTTCCTGCCTATCAATCCACCCAGTTCGGTCACGGTGTTGTTCGTGATTCTGCTGCTGAACCTACTCTTGGCCAGCCGCCTCTCGTTTCGCGCGCTGCGCCGCAGCCTGGCGCTTTTAGCCACGCCGGGAGAACGCGTGGTGATAATCGGAGCTGGGGAAACCGCCGAAGCCGCCGCGCGCTTCGTCTCGTCGGGAAGAAACCCAAGTCCGCGGCTCGTCGGGTTTATCGATGACGACACTTTCAAACTCGGCAAACTGATGCATGGCTATCGTGTGTTAGGCACGTTCGACCAGCTTGAGCGGATTTATTCGGAGCACGGCTTCCGCCAGATTTTGATCGCCACCGAGAGCCTGCCGCGTGAGCGGCTTGCCTTGATCTGGGGCTTTGCCAATCTTCATCGCCTGGTGATCAAGCGCTTTTCCATCCGGGTGAACGAAGTCGGGATGGTGCCGGAGGGTAGTGCGCTGAGCGAACCGGCGTCCGGACAGGTCGTGGCATAAAGCCGCGCGCTCGCATAATCTTGATGCAAATTGGGCCGCCTTGTGAAAGAGGCGGAGATAGCGTCTCCTTGCTTGGATATGAATGAAACAATTCGACCACGCCAACCGATAAAGATCGTACCCAAGGGATGGGGCAGGGAAGTCTGGATCGCGAACGGCGAGCTGTATTGCGGGAAAATTCTCGAAATCCGCAAAGGCAAACGTTGCTCACTGCACTTCCATAAGCTCAAGAGCGAGTCGTTCTATCTGCGCAGCGGACGGCTCCTGGTGCGGATCAAGCAATCGCCTGAAGCGGAGGCGCTCGAGGAGTTTGAGCTTGGTCCGGGCCAGTGCATGGACGTTCCGACCGGCCTGGTTCATCAGATGGAGGCGCTGGAAGACGCCGAATTGTACGAATTCTCGACCCAGCATTTCGACAGCGACTCGCATCGCTTAATCCGCGGCGATTGAACCCTCTAGCGGAGCCGCAGGCGGAGCGAGCACGTCGGTAGAGCGAAGCGAAACGAGCAGGCGAACTTGACCGTGGCGCAGGCTCGCGGACTCGCCCGCGCCACGCAGTTGCGTTAAGGACGGATAGTCTGCGGCGTGCGTTCAGAATCCCGGCCCGACCGACGCGGATTTCCAAGCAACGGAGACGCGCGGGGTCGCATCTTTGGATATGCGGCAACTGAAGGTTCGCCCAGTTATGGCGTACGCGGCCGGCTGTTATGCTTTAGTTGTAGCTCAGCGCCGGTTTTGTGCGCGCTCGAGCGGTGGCGGAGGGCTTGAGAACTATGGACAAAGTCGCCCTGATTACAGGTGTTACCGGCCAGGACGGCTCGTATCTGGCCGAGTTGCTGCTCAACCGGGGCTATCGCGTGCACGGGATCGTGCGGCGCACCTCGAGTTTTGCGACCGGCCGCATCGACCATCTGCGCAAGGGCTTTCCGACCGACCGCTCGGGCCTGCAATTGCACTATGGCGACCTCGGCGACGCCACCGGCCTGCGGCGTATCCTGGAGCTGACGCGGCCCGACGAGGTGTACAATCTGGCCGCGCAATCGCACGTGCGCATTTCCTTTGACCAGCCCGAATATACCGCCGACGTGGTGGGGCTCGGTGCTTTGCGCCTGCTCGAAACGATTCGCGACCATAATCAGCGCCACGGCCGCAATGTGCGCTACTACCAGGCGGGGTCATCCGAAATGTTCGGCCGGGTGGCCGAAACCCCGCAGCGCGAGAGTACGCCGTTTCATCCGCGCAGCCCGTACGCCTGTGCCAAATGTTACGCGCATTGGCAGACGGTGAATTACCGCGAGGCTTACGGCCTGTTTGCCAGCAACGGCATCCTGTTCAATCACGAATCGCCCCGGCGCGGCGAAAATTTCGTCACCCGCAAAATCACCCGCAGCGCCACCCGCATCAAGCTCGGCCTGCAGGATCGACTCGCGCTGGGCAATCTCGACGCCCGCCGCGATTGGGGTTTCGCCGGCGATTACGTCGAGGCGATGTGGCTGATGATGCAACAGGAGCAGCCCGGCGACTACGTGGTCGCGACTGGCGAAAGCCATTCAGTCCAGGAATTCCTTGAGCGGGTGTTCGAAAAACTTGAGCTCGACTGGCGCAAATACGTGGTCACCGATCCGCGTCATCTGCGCCCTTCGGAAGTGGACCTCCTGGTGGGGGATTCGAGCAAGGCGCGGCGGCAGCTCAACTGGCAGCCCAAGGTCGGCTTTGCGGAGTTGATTGAACTGATGGTGAACGCGGATCTGGAACTGGGCGAACGCGAAAAGCGCAGCCTCGGCCGCTAAGGAAGTTTCACCAGCCTGCTCGCGCAATCCTGAATCCCACGACGCGGCGATTTCAATTCGCGAAATTCGGCATCACCGCTTTGGCGAACAGTTCCAGCGAACGCGTGGCGAGCGCCGGGTCCATGCCGGGAAGCTGCGAAGCCATCACGAAATCGGTGCAGGCACATCCCGTGCGGAATTCCTCGAACTTTCTCACGACCTGATCCGGCGTGCCGATCATCAAGCCTTGGGCAAGTGGCGACTCGCGTAGTTCCGTAGGCGACGAAACCCGCCACACCTCCTGGTCGCCGGCGGCGTCGTTGGCTTCAGCCAGCCAGTGATCATAATGCGTCATCATGTAATGGAGATGCGGCGCGGCTTCCTCCCACGCCTGATCGGCGTTGCGTGCCACGTGCACCGCGCGCAATTGGGCGATATTGAAGTGGTGCGGGTCGCGTCCGGACTTGCGCAACGCCGCCTGGTAGGGGACCGCCGGGTCGGGCCCGAGGGTTGCCAGCAAATGGAAGCCCATCCGCGCCGCCCGTTCGGTGGCCTTCGCGGTCCGGCATCCAATCCAGATCGGCGGCCCACCCGGTTGCACTGGCCGCGGATAAAGCGTCATCGCGCTCACGCGGTTGTATTTGCCCTCGAAGGTTACCTCTTTTTCCTTGAACAGGCGATCGATCAATTCAATCCCTTCGGCCAGACGCGCCGAGCGTTCTCCACGCGGAATATTGAGCGCCGCGAACTCTTCCGCGCGATAGCCCTGGCCGACGCCGAGGTCGAAGCGTCCGCCCGACAGGATATCGACACTGATCGCGTCCTCCGCCACGCGCACGGCGTTGTGAAAAGGCAAGAGCAGGACGAAGGTGGCGATGCGGATGCGGCTGGTGCGGACGGCAATCGCGGCCGCCAGCGGCAAGACCGATGGATTGTAGCCGTCGTCGACGAAATGGTGCTCCGTGAGCCACACGCTGTCGTAGCCAAGTTCCTCGAGCCGTTCGATTTCGTCCAGATGCGCCTTGTATAAGGCCGGCACCGGCCGCCGCCATGGCGTGGGATTGCGGAAATCGAACATTACGCCAAATCTCATGATGCGCCGCTCCGCCTGAAACGCTTTGCAAAGGTTAGCCGCGATGGTTGACACCATCAGCCGCAAAATTCGACACGAATCTCCACCTGAAAACCGGGCCGTCGTCCAGTCCCAAACGGCGACGTTAGCGCCGACTCCGAATCTGCGCTCGCTCAAGGCTAACTTCAAGAAGATCCTCGCCGGGCTGCCGCGATAATCCAATTTCGCCGCCCGCAAGTGTTGATTCGATCCGGTCCTTTCCGATGCACGGCTTTTGAAAAAGCGGTTCTTTTCGCCGGCGCATCGCGTAGAATCGACGTGTGCCGGTTCTTCCCGATGGCCAGGAAACGAAAATCCACGTCTCACCGCGAGGAGCCCGAGACGGAGACCTCCAAGCCGGTCTTCGCCTCGCCGTTCAAGGACCTCAAAAAGCTGTTGGCGCGCCATGATGCCGTCAGGAGCGCAAAGCCGGCGGCCACGCCCATACGAGCGGCACCGGCGACGGCGGCGTCATCGGCAAGCCCCGCCGATGCGGAAGTGGACGACGACCAGGCGATGGCGCGGGCTTTTATCGGCGTGCGGCCACTGGAAACCTCACGCGCCTTGCGCATCGCGGCTGAGCCCAAGACAAAACGCGACATCGTTAGCGAGGACGCCGAGGTTATCGCCGAGTTGTCCGACTTGGTGTCGGGTCAGGGACCGTTCGAGCTGACCGAGACCGACGAGTACCTCGAAGGTGCGCGCGTTGGCCTCGACCCACGGCTGGTGACCCGCTTGCGGCGCGGCGAATTTTCCATCCAAGGGCATCTCGACCTCCACGGCATGACGCAAATCGATGCCAAAGAAGCCCTCACTGCTTTTATTCTCGAGGCCGTGCGCAAAGGCCATCGCGCGGTCCTGGTGGTCCATGGGCGTGGCCTGCGCTCACCAGGCGGACAGCCGGTACTTAAGCATGCGGCCGCTCAATGGCTTTCGCATGGCACGATTGGCGGCTACGTGCTGGCATTCACCACCGCGCGCCCCAACGACGGTGGCGCGGGAGCGGTAGGCGTGTTGTTGCGGCGCGAGCGGCGGCGCGCGAAATTCGACGTGCTGCGCGGCACCCACCGCCGCGACTGAGCCAGCAGCCGGCGCTAGTGTGGCGTCCCGTAAATACCTTGGCGCAGTGTGAATAAGTCATCCTGAGAGTCAGTGATTTTTGTGATCGCGCACTCCGCGGGTAATCGGGATTTCGCGCCTTTTTGTCATTCCGAACGCACTAGCGCAGCCGCAGGCGAAGTGAGCACGCCAGTTGAGCGAAGCAGGACGAGCAGGCGAGTCTGCGAGCTGCGTTCAAAGTAGGGCTACCGGAGTCGAGGACTCTTGTGTCTTGGTTGGGTGGGGGGTTGCGTGTAAACACGGGCGCGGCAGCCTGCGGCAATAATCGATCTCTTTCGTCTGGAAAATCGCACACTCTCAAGAGTGTGTGAAGATTTTGTTTTTCTGTCATTCCGAGCACAGCGAGGAATCCCGGATCTTTCTGCTTTTCCTTGTGTTTTTTCGGGATTCTTCACTAAATCTAAACGCACGTCGCAGACTCCTTTGCTCGCTCCGCCTCCGCTGTCGGCAGACTCCGTTCAGAATGACAAAAATTCACAGACTCTGAGGACGAAAGGCGCTTGGCTCAATCATTGATCGCCAGCCCTTCCGCATTCCCTCTTCGCTGCAACCGGGAATCAGCGCTGGTGGAGGGTCTTGATGCCGCGCTCGTAGACTTTGGCGTATTTCAGGAACACGTAAAACGCCGCGCTCATGGCGGCATAGAGCCCGCGCCCTCCGTCCAGAAAGCCGCCGCGCAATATATAGAAGTTGAAAAAGCGCCAGAGCGGATGGCCGAGCATCTTCCACGCCGCCAGGCTATCCGGTTCGATTTCGGCCGCCGCCCGCGTGCTGAAGCGGTTCATCGTCGCGACGTGATCGCTCACGTCGCGATAGCTAAAGTGCAGAATCGGCGCCCTCAGCCGTGCAATACGTCCGTCAACCACCACCTTGTCGTGCGGGTCAACGCCGCCGATATGGCCGCGCGCGCGCCGAAACAGCCGGACCGGACGATCGCGGTAGATGGGACGCGTGTAATAGTAACCGAGATGATAAAGTACGCGCTGGATGCGATAACCGTCGGCCGCCTGGGTTGAGGCCAGGGTCTGTTCGATTTCGCGCCCCAGCGCGTAGGTGGCCTGCTCGTCCGCGTCGAGCAGCAGGACCCATTCGCCTTGGGCGTGGTCAAGCGCAATCTGTTTCTGGCGCACATAGTCGGTGAATTCATGACGGATGACGCGCGCGCCGAGGCGTTCCGCGATTTCCACCGTGTGATCGGCCGAGAATGAATCGACCACGATCATTTCATTGCAGAATGATGCGGCGCTTTTGAGACATTGCCCGATCAAGTCTTCTTCATCGCGCGTGATCACGATGAGCGAGATGGATGGTGCTGAGGCCATACTAGCGTGGTGTCCCGTAGATAACTTACGCAAATACCGCTGTCATCCTGACCCGACGAGCAGCGCGAGCCGTGTCGCACCAGCGGAGCCGAGCGAACGAGTCCGCGAGGTGCGTTAGAAAAGGATCTCGCGCGGCATGCGTTCGCCCCGCGATTTTCCGCGATTTGTTCAAAGAGAAAAAGCATCGCGGCCGCTAAAACGGCGGTTTTGAGATCCTTCGACTGCGCTCGCAGACTCGCTCCGCTCAGGATGACTGCTTGAAGCTGAGTGAAGGTATTTGCGGGGCGCCACACTAGCGGCGGGCCTCCGCAGCGAGCGCACGCACTTCATTTATAAACGATTCGGAGGCGGCACGCGCCGCTGCGTAATCGACAACGGTAATGCGGCCGCGTATGAGCTGAACACGCAGGAACAGAAAATAGGTTTGAATCACGTCGGCACGGCAATAACGATGGATTTCATCCAGGCGGCCCGCGTCGTAGTAGTCTTGGACCATTGAGCCGTCGATGCCGGTCTTGCCCGGCATTCCGATCATTTTAAGCAATAGGTCGATGCCGCCGCGCAGCCGCGCGGCACCATCATTGGTGAGAAAGTCCAGCAAATCGAGATGCCGCGCTTCATCACACAGGCGCGGCGAATTTTCAAAATGACTGGCGGCGGGGATGCCGTACCGCAAGGCGCATAATTCGAGCACTGGCCAGTCGAATCGCCGCCCGTTGAACGTAACCAGACAGCCGTCGAATCGCTCGGCGCGCGACCAGAATTCGCGCGTTAAAGCTTCCTCCGAGTACGAGGGAAGGCCCAGGCTGTCAACCGAGCGCAGGACATAGGCGGTATCAACCGTGCCAATGGCGATGGAAATCGGCAGATGGAGCGGCAATGGGGCGAAGTCGCCACCGTTGTGCTCGAGCTGGCGTTCGCGCCAGCGCTGGTAAGCAACCTCATCGTCGAGGCGCTCTTCAAAGTAGGTTTGGTTGAGCAGGCGCTTGTCGATGCGTGTTTCGATGTCAAAAATGGCAAACGCCATAAAATGGCCGCCGGCTCAATTAAAAGAATCGTCGAGACGCTCAATGATCTTGGCGGCGATACTCTTGAAGGCCAGGCTCACCGGATGGCCGGGCTGAGCGACCGT
Organism: Binataceae bacterium (SeqCode); assembly: GCA_050736615.1. Taxonomy (GTDB): domain Bacteria; phylum Desulfobacterota; class Binatia; order Binatales; family Binataceae; genus JBOHWJ01. The sequence continues at coordinate 23,793 of JBOHWL010000056.1, forward strand.
CAGCGGATTCGCCGTATCACCGCCTTCGCGCAACTCACGCACGATCGGCAGTTCACCCAGGAAAGGCACATCCAGGGCTTCGGCCAGCCGCGCGCCGCCGCCATGCGCGAACAATTCATGACGGCTGCCACATTTGCGGCATAGATGGAAGCTCATGTTCTCGATCACGCCCAGGACTGGAACCTTCACCTCGTCGAACATCGCGACGCCCCGTCGCACATCCATCAAGGCGATCTCTTGCGGGGTGGTGACAATGACGCCTCCATCGAGCGCCACGCGCTGGGTGATCGTAAGTTGCGCATCGCCGGTTCCGGGGGGCAAATCCAGCATGAGGCAATCGAGTTCGCCCCATTCGACATTGAAGAGGAATTCCGTTTCGAGCTTGGTCACCATCGGGCCGCGCCAGATGACCGCGGTGTCATCGCCAATGAACAGCGCCATGGAGACGTAGCGGAGGCCAAAGCGTTCGAGCGGCATGATGCGGCGCTCGCTAGTAACCTTGATTTGCCCGCCCTGCCCCACCATCATCGCCACGCTCGGGCCGTACACATCCGCGTCCATCAGCCCGACGCGCCATCCGAGGGCGCTCAGCGCCAAGGCCAAATTGACCGCGACGGTGGATTTGCCCACGCCGCCTTTGCCGCTCGCGACGGCGACAATGTGCCGCACGCCGGGAATCGAGCGTTTCTCAAGCGCTGCCGCGGAGCGTGGCGGCGGAGCCTGCTCCATTTGGATCTTTACCGCGGCGACGCCTGGAATTCCGGCCACGGTCGTTTCGATTTCCCTGGCGATTCGCTCTGTAACTTCGGGCTTGGCCGAGGGTGCGGTGAGGAACACGGTTACCCCGGCGGTGGCAACCTCGATATCCTTGATCAGGCCGAAGGAAACGATGTCGCGCGTGAAGCCCGGGTATTTGATTTTCTTGAGCTCGCTGAGAATTTCCTGTGGGTTTGGCATTCGCTCAGTACCGTCAGAGCTTCAAGCCGGCCGCGGCCAGCCGCTGCTCGAGTGCGGGGATACGGTCATAGCCCCAGAACGGCTCGTTTTCGAAGACGAAAATGGGCACGCCGAAGATGTGATCATTAGCAGCTTCCTCTTGCGCACGTGCGTAATCCTCCGCGCCCTCGCCGATCAGGTAGTCATGGTAGTGTTCCGCTGAGAGGCCCGCGGCGGTAACCACGGCCGCCACGTTGCCGGCATTGTCGGGCAGCAACTCGCGCTTCCAGAAACGCTCATAAACTTTAAGATTGAACGGCAGCAATTGACCGTGTTTTTGCGCGAAAAGCCCGCCGATCAAGGCGATACGGGTATCATAAACCTTGAGTTGGCTGCGAATTATCAGACCGCGCAGGCCGGCCCAGCGGCGCGCGTCGAGATATGCGTAGCGGGTCTTATACTCCGAATAGAGG
>JBOHWL010000057.1:0-28253 GCA_050736615.1 Binataceae bacterium (SeqCode)
AAACAGACCGCCTTGACCGCCTTCAACCGACCACTCGATTTCTTGAACGCTTTTCAGGAATAAAAGCCCGCGGGTGTCGAAGCGTTCGAGCCGGTGCCGCATTTGTTCAAACGAAGTCTCCCGATGATGAAAGGGGAATACGAAAAGCGTTGTCCAAGGATCTGGTACGGAGCGAGGGTCAACTGCATAGGGGCGAACGTAATACTCAATTCGAAAATGCTCATCACTCGAGTGAACCTCCGGCTGCTCAGTGTGCGCGTATACCGATTTGAACCCCAATCCCGAACTTCCCAATTTGAGTCAAATCAGCGGTCTTTGTTCCGCGTCCGATATCGCAAATGCCGCGCACGTTTTCAGGGCTAAAACTGGCGCCATCATTCAGAAACTCGAGACGGTCCCTAAAGAGGTTGAATCGGATCTTTCTTGCTCCCGCATCTTCGGCGTTCTGCAGAAGTTCAAAAACGAAATGAGTTGAGTCGGCGTATAACTTGCCAAAGTATTCCAGGTGGTGAGTAAATTCGCCGTATCCCCGAATGTTTTCCTCTCTAATCTTGTCGTAATTAGTTGCCATGGTTGACTTCCAGCACGCCGGCGGCGATTCGCTTACTGGCGATGTCGGCGTTGCGGGCCGCTTCAATTTCGCGCCGCTTCTCCTCGTGGTCGCTTTCGATCCGAGCGCGTTCCGCAGTCTTCATCCGAATGATTCGCTCGTCTGTCGCTTGCTGAAGTTCGGCATCTACTACCGCAAGGCGGTGCTGATGGTATGCATCGAGACTAGCGAGTTTTCTGGCAATCGCTGCTTCGTTCCTCTGCCTTAGATCCTCAATTTCTGCAAGCCGGCTGCCACGTGAGGCTTCGTCCACGGCTGCGAGTCCCTCATGTATGGCGACGATCGGATCGGGTGGTGATGATGAATCAGCGGTTCGGCTCAAGAGCTTTATGAGGTTGGCAGACACGTCGGACGCTAAAGTTCCGCGCTCCAAATCCCAGGCGAAGCCACGCAATCTTGTATCTCGCTGGGCACCGATAGCTTCCCAGAGCTCGCATACGAAGAGGAAACGACCGGAAGGTACCGACTCTTCGCGAACTTTTAGCCGCGACACAAAAGGTCCACCCGTCATATGGTCAAGGGCTGCTAGCTTGGCGAGTACATGAAGGGGAGTGACGAAGGGAAGATCGCGCCGCTCTAATGCCGTCCTTTGATCGAATGTCATGGACAAGTAAGGTTCGTTGCCTTCCAGCCACCTAAGAAAGGCAAGCGTAGAGCGATCGCCTGCACGAGTGCCATCAGAAAGGGAACGAACTCTCTGAATCACCTCGGCACGACCTTCTTTGTTCAAACGTAGATTTACAAGTCCGGGCGTACCCTCGTCGCGGGTGAGCCTGCCTTGCAGCTCAGGTCGCGAGACAAACTTTTCCACGAGCTGAAAGAGCTCGTCGGGCGCGACAAAACGTCCCTGACTCTCGATGTCTCCGATTTCCCATGTTCCCGGGTCCAATCCAAACAGGCTCGCGCCTTCATCTTCGAGGCGGCGCTGTTCTTCGACCTGCCTTATGGCGTTGTCCGCTAGCTGGCGTGCCTTCTCCTCCGCCTGCTCGGGCGTCAGACCCGGATTGAGCGCCATCTTCGTAAGGTCCTGAACAACATCCCCGAGTACTTCTTCTAGATCGCCAATCGTGTTCTTGAATATTCCCAGCCGTTCGAAGCACCGAAAGAAGACCCGCTCCTCTATCGTCCCAGGCGTTATGAAATTGAAGATGTGGACCTTCTCGCTTTGTTGACCAAACCGGTCGATGCGCCCGATTCGTTGCTCGATACGCATCGGGTTCCAAGGAATGTCGTAATTTACAAGCCGATCACAAAACTCATAGTCGAGTCCTTCGCATCCCACTTCGGAGGAGAGCAATACGTCAAGGGCATCCTTATGCTCTCGAGCGAGACGAAAGCGCCCACGGAGTTGCTCCCTTGTCAGCACTTGTTCCCCTCCGGAACGTAGCGGCAACTCGTCCGGCACCTGGCCCGTCACCAAGCCCACGCGAATTCCACGTTTCTGAAGCTCCGCCCTCAAATAGTTCAAGGTGTGTAAGAAATACGAGAAGACTAGAACCTTTCCTGGGCCTGGGGTCTCGATGGCAGTTCGTACAATCGAGACAAGTTGGTCGAGCTTTGGGTCCTCAGGCGGTAGGCCCGCGGCCAAGTGGCGCAATTGATGTGCCTTGTCTACGAGGTCCGAGGTCAGGGCGGTCTCGTCGTAGGATGTTTCCACGTCATCGCTTAGAGCTGACCCTGCGAACCTGCCCGTTCGCAGGAAGACGTCGAGCAGAGGAATCAAGGCGGGAAGACAACTTGCAGCTTGACGCTCCAGCGTAGTCGCCACTAGAGCCACAGTTCGAGGGTCCAGACGCATACTCAGGACAGCTCGCCGGAAAGCTATGAGTTCTGCACAGAAGCTTGCCTGCTCAGGTGTATGCGATACCGCAATTGTAGCTGGCTCACGAATTGTAAACCTGCCGATGTCGCGTCGCCGCGTGCGGTTAACGACGTGAGACAATGTGTGAAGGTCTTCCAAATCTCTTAAGCAGCGGATCCGTTCGTCGTCATTCAAGGTTCTGCTTTCAGAAAGCCTATCGCGCCAAGCTTCGAAGCGAGGCTCTCCGGTGAGAACCCGACGCCCCCAAGAGGTGTCCGCCGCTTGGTCCAAGGATTCGGCAGCGACCGATGCCCAGGTGTCTTTGGGAGTACTTGCTCGCACATGCCGCATCGCCTGGAGTAGATGCGGGTTGGGCTCGAGCATTTCCTCGAAGACCTCTTTTGTAGGGAAAAGCTCGGGACGCAAAAGAGACAGAAGAGCATAAAGATTGTGAGACCCAGTATGTAGCGGAGTCGCGGAGAGGAAGACTACCGCTTCGCTAACGTCGCAAATGAACTGCCCAAGCTCGAAGCTGTTCGTGTCCGGATTGCGAAGATGATGGGCCTCGTCCACGATCAGGAGATCGAACCGTGGCGAGGGCTGGAGCGTCGCGAGCCCGGGTTCGACATGACCATTCTGCGTGCCCCACAAATACTCCCCGAGTCGGAGCAACTCGATATTTACAATCGAACGCGAGTAATTCTGCGGCCACACGCCATCCAAGTCTGTTTCCTTCAGACAGTAGCGCAATTGGTCCGCGCCGAGGATCTGAAAATTCTCATCGAACCGGCGCATCTCGGCGCGCCATTTCTGCGTCAGATCCTTGGGACACACGATCAAAACTCGTTCGATACGTTGGCGTGCCTCTAGTTCTTTGAGAATCAAACCAGCTTCGATAGTCTTGCCGACCCCAACTTCATCGGCGACCAATAGGCGAGGACGGTCTGCTCGCAGCAGGCGTAGCAATGGTTTGAACTGAAATGGAACGTGCTGGATACGAGCGGCGTATAGCGCATAGATGTTGTCGAGGTTGGGCGGGATAATTCGCGAGGCCGTCAGTCTTGCGCGAAACGTACCGCTGTCGAGAAACTCCCTCCTAACAAGCGCGTCCTCTAGAGAGCGCTCCTTCTCACTTGCCGCAAGCTGTTCCTCGTCGTATTCGCGGACGAAGTCCGCGGAATGAAAGACTTTGTAGTAGAACCCTCCACTCGCGCGCGAGTGAGCTTCGATGACTGCGCCTTGCAGCGATAAGGACGCCTTCAAGTGCACGCGTTGCCCAATTTGAAAGTTGGGGGCCTTTGTGGTTGTGCTATTCTGGTCTGTCTCGCGTGCGGACCGAGCAGCCGTTAGCGGGTCACGTGCGATGAGATTGAGATATGCACGGGCCGCCTGATCAGGCTCGGTTCGACCTTGTTCCCAATCCCGAAGCGTTCCGATGGGTATGCCGTACCGATCTGCAAACTCTTCCTGCGTCAATCCCAAGGCACGGCGAAGCGTCTTGACGCGTGGTACTGGTCGGAGACGTTTGAGCTGTTCCGGCGTGATCGGCGGATTCTCGATGTCAGCCGCAGTAGCCGCTTCGATCTCGGCTTCCATCTTCGGGGGAATACCCGTCACGGGGAGCGGCTCCTCTCGGCCATCGGGGCTAACGCGTACCACAGTGCCGTCAGCGCGGATTCTGGCTATGGTAGAGTTCTTCTTCATACTTCGTTGATCTACGGGCGGAAATGATTCGGATGCGATCCGCCCTCTCCGTGAAAACAATTGTCAATAGCTGCCCATCGGCCATACCGATGTGGATGAGGCGGTCTTCACCAAGGTCCATTCGGTCGTCGGGATACTCGATCGCGAAGGTGTCGCGGAATGCGGAAATCGCCTGAGGAAAGCTGATTCCGTGCTTCAGCAGATTTTTTACCGCCTTGTCGTCGTCCCATTGGAATTCTGGGTACACCTTGCATACTACGGAAATTCCGTAGCTGCGGTCAAGCGACGGTTGGAATCGCAAATGGTCTACGGGTACTCGAACCCCCCGGTACACCGGGGGTTGCGGCCTGTGCTATCTCATCAAGAGTGAAGCTAACCTACTTCTCGTCGTCGGACCCGACACGTCAGCCATTCAACGGCGAACGAAACGACGGTTTCGAGGCTATCCCTAGCCTGCCCGCAAAGGTCAAGGCGAGGGGTAATGAGGTCGAACTCGTGGATACAGCGAATTTGACGGAAAAGGAGAGCATCCATTGGTACTCACGCTTGATTGTGCCCGTCGTCTACGGACATTAACGCCGTGCCTAGCACGCCATTGCTCACGTGAAGACCGAATCAGAAATCCTTTTTCCGCATCCTGCTAGGCGCGGCGCCAGCGAAGCGGAAACGCGGAGGAGGGGCGTGGCGTTCACGTGCGTCAGCCAGAGCGCGACGATAGCGCCACGCCGATAGCCGGTAAGCATTTCCTCCCCCCTGACAACTATGCGATTTGGATTAGCGGCCTAACCTCGCAAGCCTCGAACACATTTCGACGCGCGTATTGCGAATTCTATGGCGCCGGCCGCATGCTTCGCGCCGCTCCGGCCAAATTGCCGATCGCATTGAAACTGGGCGCGAGCACCGCAAAGCTAGCAACCGGACGCCATGAACCGCGAGTGAGCGTCGCGCCCCGGTTTTTGGATGATTCGTTTTACGACTGGCTGCTCAAGTTTCGCTGCGCGGCTGAAAAGGGCTCCCGCTGGTCGTCGTTCAGCAGTGGTTGAGCACGTTTGAGCGCCGCTTGCGCCTCGCGCAGCAAATCCGCAAAGACTTCAGATGCGGGCTTGAGCTCATTGATCAAGCCCGCGCCCTGCCCGGCCGGCATGAAGCCGCGTTGCGGATCGAAGTCACCGCGCAGGCCGGTATAATTCATCACGCCGTTGCGCGTGGAGATGTTCGCTTGCTCCGGGAAGGGCTTGATTTTCGCCGGTTCCCGCTCCCACTCCATCGCATAGTCGGTGCGAATCACGCGGCAGGTTTTGCCAGTATACGCGCGCGTGCGCAGGGTCGAATCTTCGCGCGCCTTCAGGATCATCTCGCGATAGACCGGCGCGGCTTGAGCCTCATGCGTCGCGATAAAACGCGTGCCGATGACCACGCCTTGCGCGCCCAGGGTCAGGGCCGCCGCGATTTGCCGTCCATCGGCGATACCGCCCGCGGCCAGCACTGGCAGACGCACCGCGTCGAGCATCTGCGGGACCAGCGCCAGCGTGCCAATCTCGCCGGTATGGCCGCCGGCCTCGGTGCCTTGCGCGACCACCACGTCCGCCCCCGCCTCTTGCGATTTAATCCCGTGCCGAACCCTGCCGCACATCACCATGACCTTCATGCCGTGGTCATGCATGGTCTTGATAAATTCGGCGGGCACGGCGAGGCCGGCCACGAAAATCTTGATGTTCTCCTCGAGCAGCACGGGTATGTGCGGCCGGATCATCTCGGGGATAGGTGCGAGCATATCGACCGCGAACGGTTTGCTAGTCAGCTCCTTGGTGCGGCGGATTTCCACGCGCAATTGATCCGGCGTGAGCGACGCCGCGCCGAGGATGCCAAGGCCGCCCGCATTCGAGACCGCCGCGACCAGCTTATGCATCGCGACGCCGCCCATGCCGGCCAGGAAGATGGGGTATTTGATCCCAAAATAGTCACATATTGGAGTGTGCAGCACTGCGAATTGTCCTTCGTCGGTTTGTTTTGACGCGCTATACGGTCGATGTTTCATGTGAAACGTACACCAATAACGTGCCGTGGCATAGAATTGATTAGCGACTGCGAGTGAATCAAGTTGCCATCCGCGCCGCCATATGTTCGCCGATCATCACGGCGGTTAGGTGCGTGTTAGCCCGCACCATCAAGGGGATCACCGAAGCGTCGATTACGCGCAGGCCCTCAGTGCCAATCACCCGGCATTCCGCATCGACCACCGCGCCGTGATCGCTCCCCATGCGGCAGGTGCCCGCGGCATGCTGCACGTCGAAGCAGTTCGCCAAAATCCATTCATCCCTTGAACGCAGTTCGCGGACTCGCCTACTCGCTTCGCCTACGGCTCCGCTAATCGCCGGCAGCGCGCAGGCGATATCCCCGTTGCTCCCTGATCGGTGGACTTCGTTCAATGACTCGTGTGGTTGAATATAGGGACGCCCCTTGCGGCCCAGGTAAATGCGCTCGGCTATCGCACGCATCGAGCGATGGCATCCGAGTGCGCGCAAGCGTTCGATCGCGTCACGCATCCGGTGTAAATCACGCGAGTCTGAGAGCAGGTGGAAATGAATTGCAGGATTAGCTTCAGGATCGCGCGCGACGATCTTGAGCTCGCCACGCGAAAAACTTTGATACACCGCCGCCCATACATGGCCGTACGCCCGATCGGTTTGTTTCCCGCCGAGCAGATTGTAGGCGATCATGATCATGTCGTTGTGCCCGGTGCCATCCAGTCCTGAACTGTAGCGCACGCAGCAATTCGTATGTCGCGCCGCCAGGTCTTTGGCGCGCGCGTGCGGCTTGAGTTCGAGCACCAGGGATAATTGCGGATGCTCAAGCAGATTGCGTCCCACCGGGGCGTCGCATCTCACCGGGATCCCGAGTGGTTCGAGTATACTGGCCGGCCCAATTCCCGAGCGCATCAAAATGGCCGGCGAATGGATCGCGCCGGCGCTGAGAATGATCTCCCGCCCGGCGACATGCCGCCATTTCCCCGCGAATCGCACACGGACAGAGGTCGCCCGCCTGCGCTCGAAGGACACCTTGTCCACCAGGGCGTCGCCCACGATCGTCAGGTTGGAGCGGCCGCGAGCCGGCTCGAGGTACGCGTCGTTGGTGGTCACGCGCGCGCCATCGCGACTGTTGATAGCGTAGGGCGACACCCCGCCGCTTCCGGGTGCGTTGTGATCGTCGGACCATCCGTAACCCAGGTCCACGGCGGCGTTCGCGACCGCGTGATCGACCGCGCCCCACAGGTTACGCGGCGCGCGATAGATTGGAATCGGCCCGCCGCGGCCGTGATACGGTTGATCACCAAATTCGGGATCGTCTTCCAATTTGATAAAGGCCGGCAGAACGTCGCTCCCGGACCAACCCGCGCATCCGATTGCCGCCCATCGGTCGAAATCGTCCAGTGGCGGCCTGATCGCGATCTGACCGTTGATAGCGGAGCAGCCGCCCATCCCGCGTCCGCGCCAATAAACGATCGGTCGCTGATCCTCCGTTCGGTAACCCTTCAGTCCCGACCATTGATATCCCGGATAGTCGGCAATCAAAGGTCCCGGATTCGGTATGCGCATTTCATATGGCGCCTGGGCCGAACGGAAATCGGGCCCCGCTTCGAGCAGAAGCACGGTGCGATCCGGATGTTCCGAAAGCCGCGACGCCGTCACCGCGCCAGCCGAGCCGGCGCCGACGACAATATAGTCATATTCAGGATCCGCTGGATTCATATGGATATGGCTGCAGCGATGGTCTCATCTAAAGCGTACTACGCGTGTATGCCCACCGGCATCCTGTGACGGCGTTATTCCGATGTTACCGGCACGAATTCGCCCGCTGCTAACCCAGGAATTTAAATTCGCGTTCTTGCCACTCGTAGACTTGCGTCTAAAACATGCTTTGGGCGGCCACAGGCGATTATGTCCGAAAAAAGGCCGCAATGGCGCGTCATTACGCATTGCGCCACTTGGTTGTCTTTATTGTAAATAACTACTTGATTAGTTTCAAACGTGACACAAATGTCATTGACGACGTACTAACACTGCTATAGAGCTATGGTGTTTTCACGCCAGCCCCATAAGCTGAATTGAATACACCGGGAATTGGGCATGGCCGAGAAAAACGCCATCAGCACGGAATCCGTCAACGATGGAGAACACGCGCGGTCCGAAGCTGGCGCGTCAAATCGCCCTGATTGCGTATTGCTGCGCGCCGAAATAGAAGCTCTGCGCCAGGAGTTCTATCGCCGGCTCGAGCGCGAGCCGGACAGTATTTCCACGCGCGCCGATCGCCAGGACTCTGATCGGCCGCCACGAGGATTTTTCCGCCGGCTTCACGCGCATCCGGTTCTCTTTCTGCTCGGGTTAGCCGTGTTGATTTTCACCGGGTCGCAAACACTTCGCCTCTGGGCATATTTTCAATCATACCAAAGTACCGATGACGCGCTGATCGAAGCGCATATAGATCCGGTCAGCGCGCGAATTGCCGGAACCGTCGCCAAAGTCAATGTCGATGACAATGAATCCGTGCGAGCCGGCACCGTGCTCGCCACGATTGATCCGCGCGACTATCTGATTACGGTTGCCAAGGCGCGGGCCACGCTCGCCGCGACGCAAGCGGAGGTAACGCAGACCTCGCGCAATTGGATTTCCGCGCAGGCGGAATTCAGAGCCGCGCAAGCGGCGGCTCTCAACGCGCAAAGGGACGCCGGCCGTTTCAGCCAACTGATGAAGCATCACGTCACTTCACCCCAGCGCTATGAGCAGTATGTGTCGGTCGCGAAGGTTTCGTCCGCCACCGCCGACGCGGCGCGGATGGAGGATGCGGCACTGCAATCGGCGATCGCGGTGCGGCAGGCGAACGTGCGCGAGGCCAAGGCGGAACTCGCGCAAGCCCTGCTCGATTTGAGCTATACGAAACTCGTCGCGCCGATCGACGGAATCGTGGGCAAGCGGTCGGTCGAGGTCGGCCAGCATGTGAGGCCCGGCGAGGAGCTGATGGCGCTGGTGCCAACCCGCAAAGTGTGGGTGATGGCCGATTTCAAGGAGACGCAGCTTCGCCGGATGAAGACCGGAATGCGCTCGAGGGTCCACGTCGACGCCCTCGACCGCGACTATACCGGAACCGTCGCCAGTATGGCCGGAGCCGCCAGCGAACAGTACAGCATTCTGCCGCCCGAAAATGCCACTGGCAATTATGTGAAAGTCGTGCAACGGATCGCCGTGCGCATCTATCTCAATTCCCGCCAGCCGGAGCTGAACCGTTTGCGTCCAGGGATGTCAGTCGAGGCCACGGTTTGGCTTAGATGAAGCTCGCACCTCAGGCGCGCTCGCGACCACTTCCAGCAGCGGCCTCATCTTTTCAATCCGCATGGACCGGTGGGCACAACCGCTGGGCGATCGCGCTGACGGTTACCCTCGCGACCTTCATGGAGGTGCTCGACACCAGCGTCGCGAATATCGCTCTGCCAAATATTGCCGGCAATCTGGCCGCGAGCCAGACCCAAAGCACATGGGTGCTGACCGCCTATCTGGTTGCTAACGCGATCGTGCTGCCGACCAGTGCATGGATGGCGCTGAGGCTGGGGCGCAAACGTTTTTATATGGGATGTGTCGCGCTGTTCACGCTTAGTTCGGTGCTATGCGGTCTGGCGCCCAGCCTCGCCATGCTGATCATCTGCCGGATTATGCAGGGTGCGGGCGGAGGCGGTTTGGGGCCCAGCGAACAGGGCATCCTGGCCGACACCTTCGTGCCTGCGGAGCACGGTATCGCTTTCGCGACTTACGGCATGGCGGTAATTCTGGCGCCCGCGATCGGACCCACGCTCGGCGGCTGGATCACCGATCGCTACGACTGGCGCTGGATCTTCTTTATCAACGTTCCCGCGGGAATTCTCTCGCTGTTCCTGACGCATCGGCTGGTGCAGGACCCACCGTACCTGGCGCGAGAAAGGCTACGGGCGCGGCACTCCGCGGTTGATTGGATCGGGCTGGTGCTGGTGGCGACGTTTCTCGGTTCCCTCCAGATTATGCTTGACCGCGGCGAGCAGGCGAATTGGTTCCAGTCCGCCAACATTCAGACGCTGGCTCTGACTTGCGTGCTCGGATTTGCGGCGCTCATCATCTGGGAAATCAGCCAGAAGAACCCCATCATCGATTTGCGACTGCTCCGTTATCGCAGCTTCGGCATTGCCAACCTGCTGATGTTCGCACTCGGATTTGTGCTCTATGGCAGCGTCGTATTGCTGCCGCAATTGATGCAAAACCTGATGGGCTATACGGCCGAGCTCGCCGGACTGGTACTGTCGCCCGGCGGTTTCGCGATGGTCGCGGTGATGCCGGTGGCGGGCGGCCTTGCGATGCTGTGCGACTCGCGCTGGCTGGTGGCACTGGGCTTCGCGGCTTCAGCCTTCGCGCTCTACCACATGACCACGCTCGATCTCGGGGCGAGTTTCCGCAGTCTGGTCGTCCTGCGAATTTATCAGGCCGGCACTTTGGCTTTTTTGTTCGTGCCGATCAATACGCTGGCGTATTCCGAAATTCCTGGCGAGCGCAATGATGATGTTTCGAGCATGATCAATCTGGCCCGCAATATCGGCGGTAGCGTCGGCATCGCGCTGACTTCCACACTCGTCACCCGCCGGACCCAATTCCACCAGCACACCCTGGCCGCAAACGTTACCTCTTACGACTACCAGGTGCGGGCCATGCATCATCACCTGGGCATTTTGCTATCGCGTGGCGGACTCGGCGTGGCTGGTTCGCATCAGGCCTTTATTCGGTTGTATGACTCGCTCCAGGCACAAGCGGCGATGATGGCGTACAACGACACGTTCTTCATCATGGCGGTTTTATGCGCCGCGATGGTGCCGCTGGCGTTTCTGATGAAGAAGAATGAAGTGGCACGCGGCGTCGTAATCGGCTGATGAAAACGGAGAAGGTCAACGGCGGGCGGATAGAACTTCCCGCCATTCAGCTGGAACCATCCGCAGGCGCGGAAGCCGAGATTGGCAGCAATCCCGCGGACATGGTCGCGGCGCTCAAGTCGCGCCTGGCCGCATTGCCATTGTTCAGAAATATAGCGCCGGCAAGCTTCGACCTGATGTGGGCGGAACTGTCGTGGTTTACCTTGCGCGGCGGCCTGACGCTATTCAGCGAGGGCGAGCCGGGTGACGCGCTGTACTTCGTTCTCAGTGGCCGCCTAGGCGTATTCACCACTACCGCCGACGGGGATGAACGCATGCTCGCCCAGGTTGGCCCGGACGAGACCGTGGGCGAGATGGCCCTGGTCTCGGGTGAGGTGCGCTCAGCCTCGGTGATCGCGTTGCGCGACACCGAATTGCTGTGCATGCCAAAGGTGGCGTTTGATCGCCTGCTCGCGCACGGCAATCAGGCGCATACTTTTCTGATTGACGTGCTCGTTCGAAGGCTGCGCGAAACCTCACATCGCTCGGTTATTGAAGAAGCGCCAAAGGCTATCGCGGTACTGCCAATTTCACCCAGCCTCGACGCCGGCAAGTTCGCGGCGACGATCGCGCGCGCGTTGACGGAGTTGGGCAGTAAGGTGTGCGTGCTGCGTCCTCAGCCGGTGCCGCATCCGGCCGAATGGTACGCCGCCATTGAACCAGCTGACGGCATGGTGGTTTACGAGGCGGACCACGACGGCTCGCAATGGACTCATCTTTGCCTGCGCCAGGCCGATCGCGTGCTGATGCTGGCGGACGCCGGTTCGCTCGCCGAGGTCCACGCCGATCGCACCCGGCAACTGCTGCGCGGCCGGCGGCCGGCGACGGTCGAATTGATCATTCTGCACGGCGCGGGCGTGCGTACTCCCAACTTAAATGGCATCCCGCTCGACACCTATCCCGCCGCCTCGCACAGCCATATGCGTGAAGGGAATCTTGCCGACATCGCGCGTGTGACCCGCACGATCCTAAATCGCGCTCCCGGCCTCGTGCTTTCCGGCGGTGGTGCGCGCGGCTTCGCCCATATCGGAGTAATCAAGGCTTTGAGTGAAGTCGGGGTGCCCCTGGATTACTTCGCTGGTGCCAGCATGGGCTCGATTATCGGCGCGGCCGCGGCCCTCGAATGGGATGAAGCTGAATGCCGCAAACATCTGGTGCCGGCCTTCGTCCAACAGAACCCGATCAACGACTACATGGTGCCGATAGTTGCCCTGGCCAGAGGGCGCAAAGTCTCGCGTCTGCTACGAGAGCATTTCGGCGACGCCTTAATCGAGGAATGCTGGAAGCCATTTTTTTGCACCGCCTCCAATCTGAGCAGCGGGCAGGTTCGCGTATATCGGACGGGACCGCTATGGCAGGCCTTGCGCGCCAGTGTCGCCATTCCGGGGGTAATCACGCCGGTGATCGAGCAGGGCGAAATCGTGGTTGACGGCGGCGTACTCAATAATATGCCGATTGACCTGATGCTGGCGATGCGGCGCGGGCCGGTCATCGCCGTCGACGTGATGCGCCATCACAGAATGACTGCCGGCCTGAGCAATCTTGAAGCGGCTTCATGGCGTCATCTGATACGTCCGGCGCGGCACGGCACCCCGAATATTGTCGCTTTACTGATGCGCGTCGGGACGGTCGGCAGTGAAGCTCAAATCCGGCAGCTCAAACCGCGGGTCGATTTGTTGATCGAACCGCCGCTCGAACACATTGGGACGCTGGATTGGAAGGCGTATGACCGGGCGGTCGAGAGCGGTTACCGCTACACGATGGAACTGCTGGAAAAACGCGATTCAGTCGCGCTGCGCATCTGAGTTCGTATTCACCACGCCGCGCTTCGTTATGATCTTTCAGAATGCCGGTTGGTAGCCAAACGTATTCGAGCTAGATTTATCCGCGTGCCACGATGTGAAAGCTGCGGAACCGAAAATCCGCCGGGCATGAAGTTTTGTGGCAATTGCGCCACTCCGCTCGCTAACAAATGCCCCCAGTGCGGATTCGACAATCCGGGATCATTCAAATTCTGCGGCCAATGCGGTACGCCCTTGCGCGGCGCCCCCACGGCGGCGCCGAGTATCGCGCCGGCGCACGCGCCGGACATTCGTGTCGCACCCGAGCGCACGGCAACCGAGTCGCTCGACGGTGAACGCAAGACCGTCACGGCGTTTTTCGCCGATATCAAAGGCTCGATGGAGCTGATGGAGGAACTCGATCCCGAGCAGGCGCGCGCGTTGGTGGACCCGGCCTTGCGCCTGATGATCGACTCGGTGCGCCATTACGACGGCTATATCGTGCAATCGACTGGCGATGGCATTTTCGCCCTGTTCGGCGCGCCGGTGGCGCACGAGGACCATGCGCATCGCGGCCTCTACGCGGCGCTCAAAACCCAAAGTGAGATGCGCGCCTACTCGTCTAGACTGCGCGAAGCAGGCAATCCACCGATCGAAATTCGCATCGGCCTGAATACTGGCGAGGTGGTGGTGCGTTTAATCCGCACGGATGATCAACATACCGAATACACTCCGATTGGCCATTCGACCAGCCTCGCCGCGCGCATGCAGACACTGGCGCCGACCGGCTCGATCGCGATCACTGAAGCGACGCAAAAACTGGCAGCGGGCTATTTCGATTTGAAGCCGCTCGGCCCTACGCGCGTCAAAGGCGTGAGCGAGCCGGTGAACGTGTACGAGGTGCTGGGCCTCGGCGCCCTGCGCACGCGACTGCAAATCTCGGCCCAGCGCGGATTGTCAAAGTTCGTCGGACGGCATCATGAGATTGAGCAACTCCGTCATGGGCTCGGCCTGGCGCGCGCCGGCCACGGTCAGATCGTGGCGGCCGTGGCCGAAGCCGGCGTCGGCAAATCGCGCCTGTTCCACGAGTTCAAAAGCATGTCGCGCGACGACTGCTTCGTGATGGAGGCGTTTTCGGTCTCGCACGGACGCGCCTCGGCCTATCTGCCGGTAATCGAGCTGCTCAAGGGCTACTTTCAGATCGCCGACCAGGATGACAGCCGCGCGCGACGCGAGAAGATCACCGGAAAAGTGCTGGCGCTCGACCGCGCGCTCGAAGACGCCCTGCCGTATCTGTTCGCCTTGCTGCGCGTCGAAGACCCGGCTTCCTGGAAGGACAGTCTCGATCGTTTGGACGATCATTTGCGCGAGGTGCGCACGGGCGGGAGTTCGCTGAACGAAATGGATCCGGCAATCCGGCGGCGACGCACGCGTGAGGCGATCAAAAGCCTGGTGCATCGTGAAAGTCTCAACCAGCCATTGCTGCTCATTTTCGAAGATTTGCACTGGATCGACGCTGAGACCCAGGCCCTGCTCGATTTGCTGGCTGATAGTATCGGCACTGCGCGCATCCTGATGATGGTCAATTATCGTCCCGAATACACGCATCATTGGGGCAACAAGACCTATTACACACAATTGAGGCTGGATCCGCTCGGAAGTGAAAACGCGGCTGAAATGCTTTCCGAGTTGTTGGGCGCCGGCGAAGAAGTGCGCGCGCTCAAAGACATGATCATCGCGCGGACTGACGGCAATCCATTCTTTGTGGAAGAGATGGTGCAGGCATTGTTTGACCAGGGCGTGCTGGTGCGCAACGGCCAGATCAAAGTGGCCAAACCGCTTGCCGCGTCACGGATTCCCACCACGGTACAGGGTATCCTGGCGGCGCGAATCGATCAGCTCGATCCGGCCGGAAAGGAATTGCTGCAAACTTTGGCTGTGATCGGCAAGGAGTTTCCGTTCGCGCTGGTGGCACGCGTCGCGGGATGGCCGCGCGATCAACTCATGTCCGAGCTGTCTAAACTACAGTTAGTCGAATTTATCTACGAAAAGCCGGCTTTTCCGGAAAGCGACTATACCTTCAAGCACGCGCTCACGCAGGAGGTCGCCTACAATTCCGTGTTGCTCGAGCGCCGTCGTGAAGTCCATGAAAGGACCGCCGCCGCGCTTGAAGAAGTATTCGCCGGTCATCTGGATGACCATGCGGGGGAGCTCGCCTATCACTACGGCGGCGGTGGCAACAGCGTGAAGGCGGTCCGCTTTCTCAAGCTTGCGGCGGAACAGGCACGCGCACGCTCCGCCTATGACGATGCGATCGGCTACACCAGTGAAGCGCTGCGCCTGATCGCCGCGATGCCTGAGTCGCGCGAGCGCGACCATGACGAAATTACGATTCTCGGCATTCGAGGTCCGCTTTTGGCCACCATCCAAGGTTTTGCCAGCGCCGAGGTTGCCGAAAATCTGAACCGTGGGATGGCACTGTGCCAGCGTATCGGTGAAGGCCCGGAGATGTTCACCGTCATGTATGGGCTGTGGAATTTCAATCTCGCGCGCAATCGCCTGCGCGACGCGGCGGAGCTGGCGGGAAAAATCCTGAATTTGTCACGCCTGATGAATGATGAGGTAGCACTGGCCGCCGCCCACTCCACCTTCGGCTCGACCTGCCAATGGCGCGGTGAGTTCAGCGCCGCCTGTGAACATTTCGGCCAGGCGATTGCCGTTTATGACCAGGACATTATGCGCTATCTGCCGATGCCCCAGGCCGCGGTAGTGCCGTCGCGCGCGCAGATTTCATGGACGCTGTGGATGCTGGGTCATTCGGATCAGGCTCTGGCGCGAAGCGAAGAGGCGCTGGAACTCGCGCACCGGCTCGGGCGCCCCTTCAGTATCGCCTTTGCCTTGATGTACGCGATCGCCCTGGGGCATTTTCGCGAGGACTATGCTGCTATCCGGCCTCGCGCCGAATCTCTCTTGGAAATCGCGCGCACGAGCGGATTCGCTTACTGGTCGGCGGTGGCTTCGATGATCATCGGACGCGTGCTGGTGGGCGAAGGAAACCATGACGCCGGTATTATTCGGATGCGCGAGGCGATGGCCACGCTGGTCGAAACCGGCGGCGAACTGATTCACTGTTACGCCCTGAGTCTGCTCGCGGAAGCTTATCTCGGGGCGCGCGAACCGGAAAAAGGACTCGCCATCGTAGCCGAGGCGTTCAAAGGGATTGAGCGCAGCGGCCAGCGCATGCATGAGGCGGAAATCTGGCGGCTGCGTGGTGAACTGCTGATCCTCCGCGGCGGTGTGGATCAGGAAGTCGAGCGCAGTTTTCTCCACGCGATCGAGCTTGCCCGCGCGCAACGGGCGCGCGCATGGGAATTGCGGACCGCAACCAGCCTGGCCCGTTTTTTGATCCCGCGCAATCGTCGCGACGAAGCCAAGGCGACTCTCGAGCCCATCTTTGCGGCGATCAGCGAGGGGCACGAGGACGGCGATTTCAAGGAAGCGGCGACGCTGATGAATGCGCTCGCTTGATCAAAGAGCCGCTATAATTCCAGCATTGGGCAATTCGCCTGGCAGGCCATTGATAAATCACAGCCTGCACTCCCTTTCTTTCTCCTCCGCAAAAAGAGCGGGGGAAAAGATTGAGGGAAGCAGCCATCTTCAAGCTGGCTCGCGGACTCGCCTGCTCCCTTCGCAGCACAGAGCGGCTCCGCTGCCAGCGCTCGGAATGACAGATTAAGACTTGCGCAGTGCTTCTTTAGCGCGGTTCGAGCCGCGCCCGTATTTCGGTCAACCGGCGCTCCAGAAATTTGCGTTCCGCCGCGCCACTGACGAGACTGAGGGCCATATCATACGCCTGCCTGGCCTCTTCCCATCGGCAAAGCCGCCGTAACAAATCCGCACGCGTTGACCATAGCAGGTGATAGTCGCGCAATTGATCGCGCGCGATGAGCTCATCGACGATGATCAAGCCAGCTTCCGCGCCATGGGCCATCGCGACCGCCGCCGCAAGATTCAATTCCACCACCGGAGAAGGGTCAGTCTTCAGCAATCGTTCATACAACGACACGATCGCGGGCCAATCCGTTTCGGCGGCACGCGCGGCGCGCATATGAACCGCGGCGATCGCCGCTTGAATACCGTAGGACCCCAGAGCATCCGCGCCCATAGCTAACGCGGCGGTTTGCAAGCCCTCGGCGGTCTTCCGCCGGTCCCACCTGGCGCGATCCTGATCCTCGAGCAGTACAATTTCACCGGAATCATCCGTGCGCGCGTCGCGTCGTGCATCATGCAGCAGCATCAGGGCGAGCAGTCCGCGGGCTTCGCGGTTTTCCGGCATCAGTTCGCATAGCAACCGTCCCAGGCGAATCGCTTCGGCACAAAGATCGCCGCGCACCAGCGCCTTTCCAAAGCTGGCCGCGTAACCTTCGTTGAAGACCAGGTACACCACCGCCATTACGGCGGCGAGGCGTTCAGGCAGCAGATCGCCGGGAGGAATTTCATAAGGAATGCGTGCGATCCGAATTTTCCGTTTGGCCCGCACCAACCGCTGCGCCATTGTCGCGGAGGGCACAATAAAGGCGCGCGCGATCTCCTCGGTGGTTAATCCGCACAGCGTGCGCAACGACAATGCCACTTGCCCATCCAGCGAAAGCGCCGGATGGCAGCAGGTGAAGATAAGCCTGAGACGATCGTCGGGCACCGAACTGCCGTGGTCGTCAAGCGCGGCGGCCGTTTCGTTCTCGTGGGCTTCGATGATCTGACGCCGCTTGCCATCAAAGCGCGCGTCGCGCCGAATGCGGTCGAACGCTTTATGCCGCGCGGTACCGATGATCCATGCACGCGGATTTTGCGGCGCGCCCTCACGCGGCCATTGTTCGATTGCGGCGGTAAATCCTTCCTGGGCAACATCCTCGGCCAGCTCGAAGTCACCAGTCATGCGGATCAGCGACGCCAGGATGCGCCCCCAATCCTCACGGTAGAGCCGCTCTACTTGAAGCTGAATTGTCATGAGCCACCCGACAGCAGGCTAGCCTGCCGGGCGGCTCATTTGAATCCTACATCTGAGCAGCAGGACGAACTTCGACCGTACCGTGGCGGGCGCCTGGAATGCGGCCGGCGATGGCAACCGCTTCGTCCAGGTTCGCGGCTTCGATCAGATAATAGCCGCCCAACTGCTCCTTGGTTTCGGCATAAGGGCCGTCAGTCGTGAGCGTTTTGCCGTTGCGCACCTTAACGATGGTCGCGGTGCTGGCAGGTTCAAGCCGGTTACCCGCTTTGAACTTGCCGGATTGGACGATGTCCTGAGTGAAGGTCATGTACTCGTCCATCATTTTGCGTTCTTCTTCCGCACTCGGGCGATAATCTTGCGGAACGTTGATAAGCAGCATGTACTGCATGGCCGGCCTCCGAATATGGATTTTCATTCCATAGTCGAACGAGCCAACCCTGGATCGACCTTACTCCCAATAGAAAGCGAAATTTTTTTATCCAGCCCGAAAAGCGATGGATTAGCGGCCGGCTGAGACCTTGACGTCGGCGCGGGCCGCACGCGGCTGATGCACGTACATTTCCGCCGGCTTCGGGCGCGCCTCACCGGCGGCGCGCGGCGGCTTCATCGCGTACTTCACGTCGCGGAAATGGTCGGCGTACTGACGTTGCGGGTTGTAGACCGAGTTGAATTTCCACAACATGCGGACGAAGTTCGTCTGTCCGCGCAACAGCAGGCCGAGCGCGGTGGTGCTTGCCTGACGCAGCGCGGTCACGCCCAGATGTTTGCGATTGATCACACCCTGCGTTTTCACCAATTCCTCGTAGAACTTCATCAAGGGCAGGCGGGTGGGCAAGACCGCGTGCTGAATGTCGAACAGGCGGTAATCGAGGGTGGTCAATTTGCGCGATTCGGTAAACCAGGTCTCGGTCCCCGGATAGGGCGTAGCCACAGTCAAATGCACGATTTCGGGGATGCTGAGCGCCCATTCGCGCACAATTTCAAAACGCCGCTGATCCCAGTCCGGCTCCGCGATCAGATTGATCGCGACCGTTACGCCGATTTCGCGCGCGATTTCGAGTGCGCGGGTGTTAACCCCGAGTGACGAGCGCTTGCGATGGGCCTTGAGACCTTCTTCGTCGATCGCTTCAAGGCCCAGGAACATGTATTCAAGGCCAAGCCGGCGCCAATACTGGAAGACTTCCTTGTTGCGGCACAAGACGTCGGTGCGGGTCTCGAGATAATAGCGCTTCTTCAAGCCGCGGCGTTCGATCGCGCGGCCGATCTCAAAACCATGCTCTGGGTGGATGAAAGCGACATCGTCGACGATGAAGACATTGGGCTCGCGAATCGAGGCGAGGTCCTCGACGATCGCTTCGACCGATGATTTACGATAGCTGCGGCCGTAAAAGGTCCAGGCGCTGCAAAACGAACAATCCCACGGACATCCGCGCGTGAATTCGATTGACGCGCAAGGATCAAGCACGCCGATAAAGTAGCGATGACGGCGGCGTCCCAGATGGCGCGCCGGCGGGAAGCGGTCGAGGTCATCAAGCATTAACGGCGCCGGGCCACTGCCCGCGGGCGTCACCACGCCGGGCAGCTTTGCAATCTGATGATCACCGAGCGCCTCCAGCAATTGCTGGGTAATCCCCTCGCCTTCGCCGCGCACCACGCAATCCAGCGCGCCTCCGGCATGCTCCAACAGATCATTTGCGATAAACGAACCGCTGTGTCCGCCCACGAAGATGAAACATTCTTTTAGCAGTTCGCGGGCGGCCTTGGCCAAATCGATCACTTCGGGAACATTAGTCAGATAATTCAGTGAGAACGCGATCGCCTGCGGCCGGAAATCCTCCAGCTCGCGGTAAAATTCCTGATGTTTGAAAATTTGCAGGTCAACGATGCGCACTTGATGGCCAGCCGCAAGCGCCGCCGCCGCCACTCGCTCCAGTCCGAGCGGTTCAAGGCGCAAATAAATCTCGCTGTACATCAAAGGGCTGGGGTGGACGAAGAGTACTCTCACACATGTACCCCCTGAACCGCCGCGCCCTGACCCGTGCATGCCTTCAGGCGCTCCGGCTAGGTGAAGAGACACTAGTCGCGCTAGGAACCTAAAATCGGGATTTCCGGGTTCCTGTCGGTTGCACAAACCGAATAATATAACCTGTTGTGGTCAAAGTGAATCGGCTTGAACATTTTTCATCACTCCTCCTCCCTTCCTCGCCGCCTCAATTGGATTCACCGTTCATCCCGATCTAATTTCACAAATATACAGTAAACTTTAAGCGAGTTTAGTAACCCGCCGCTGGAGAGGATTTCATGGAATATACCAAGCTTGGCACCACCGGTATGACGGTCTCGCGCATTTGCCTCGGATGCATGTCCTAC
This sequence comes from Binataceae bacterium (SeqCode), assembly GCA_050736615.1. Taxonomy (GTDB): domain Bacteria; phylum Desulfobacterota; class Binatia; order Binatales; family Binataceae; genus JBOHWJ01. Next base: position 20,257 of record JBOHWL010000057.1, read on the forward strand.
GGCGATAAGAAATGGCGCGAATGGACGGTCGGCGCGAATGAAGCCCGCGAGCATTTTGCCGCCGCGTTCGAAGCCGGCATTAACTTTTTCGATACTGCCGACGTCTACTCAGTCGGCGTCAGTGAAGAAATCACCGGGCGCTGGCTCAACGAAATGGCCGCGCGGGATGATCTCGTGCTCGCAACCAAGGTTAACGGACCGATGGGTCCCGGGCCCAACCGCCGCGGCCTGAGCCGCAAACACATACTGGAGGCCTGCGAAAATTCCCTGCGGCGGCTCAAGATGGATTATATTGATCTTTATCAAATCCACCGCTGGGACTATACCACCCCGCTCGAGGAAACCCTCGATGCGCTGGAGTCGCTCGTACGCGCCGGTAAGGTCCGCTATCTGGGCGCCAGCAGCATGGCGGCGTGGCAATTCAGCCGGGCGCTGCATCTGGCCGGCGAACGTGGATGGCATCGGTTTGTCTCGATGCAAAATCATTACAACCTCGTCTACCGCGAAGAAGAGCGCGAGATGATTCCGTTGTGCATTGACCAGGGTGTCGCCGTGATCCCGTGGAGTCCGTTGGCACGGGGATTTCTCGCCGGTAATCGCAAACGTGGCGAGGGCGCAGCCACGCAGCGCGAAAAAACCGATCCGATGGCGAAAAACATGTATTACCAGGATTATGACTTCGAAGTTGCCGAGGCCGTCGCCAAAGTGGCTCACAATCGCGGTGTCACACCCGCTCAGATTGCCTGCGCATGGATTCTGCAGGCGCCCGGTGTCACCGCGCCGATCGTCGGCGCCACCAAAGTCCATCACGTCAAGGAACTAATTGACGCGGTCGCCATAAAACTCACCAAAGAGGAAGTCGAAGCGTTGCAAAGACCCTATCATCCGCATCCCGTGCTAGGCTTTGATTACCCCAAACCGTCACGCATGATTCGTCATTAATACACGAGCGTTTTCCGCGGTGAGCTTCGCCATCCGGCACGCAGCCAAAATGGCTCGCCGCCGGATGGCGCGGCGCATCGCGTCAGCTCAAGGCGGCTTTCAGGTTTGCGCCTTCACGCTCGCGAAATTTCACCGCAAGTGCTAGCCGTTCGAGATGCTGGTCGATGAGTTTGCCGCCGAGCCGTACTCGGTGAGCCACAAAAAATTGATTGACCTCCTCCTGACGATCAAGCAATGCGGCCACCGCCTCGCACATCCGCGGCATCGCGCTGTCGGGAAAGCGCTCGATCATCGTCTCCCAGTGGGTTTTGACAAAATCCCACGCCTGGTACCGGCAAACATGATTGTATAGCAGCGAATGCATGAGAAAGGGCGCGTTCTGCGTTCGCACCTCGCCGTTGATGGTCATGTTCATGGTCTCGCGCAAAAGTTCGAGCATCTGGAAATGCGCCAGCGAAAAGAGATAGCGCTGCTCGTCCTGCGGAGTTCGCGCGGACTTAAACTGTTGCTTGAAATTCCGATAACGTGCGGCATCGCCGCAATCGGCCAGGATGCCAATTAGCGCTGGCATCAGGTCGCGGTCGGCGCTTGCCGGCTCGCGCTGCCAGAGTTCGTAGAGTTCGGCGGCACGTTGGCGCACGTTCGCGTCTTGTCCAATCGTGCCCAACGCGCCAAACAGGGTCGCGCGCAGTTGTCCGCGCAATTCGTCCTCGCCTTCCGCACGCACCCATCCGAGGCGCGCCGCCGCCGGACCCACGATGTCTCGCACGGCCGCCGCCAACACCGGCCGTTGTGGATCGGCCGCGATCACGTCGAGGTAGTTGAAAGCGCTCAGCAGCGCGCGCCAGACATTGATGTTGTCCTCGTCACGAAACAGCCGCGCCATTTTGACGAATTCCGCCAGCGGGGTCATGCCGGCGATGGTTGCCGCCCAGGTGTCGCTCACCAGACCGAAGCGCTCGACCGGTTCGGTCTCCGCAAGCTTGCGCGTCAGCGCGCGCAGGAGTTCCGGAGAGTAGCGCACCCGATAGAAACCATGGCCACCCTCATTGAGCAGCGCCCATTCGAGCTGGCCCGGCAATTCCAGCCTTGCTCCTTGTTCGCTCAGCACCAGCTTATGCGTCGAAACACCGTCGTGGGTGCGCGCCCGTATCATTACCGGTATATGCCAAAGCTGAGGGTCCGGATTTTCGGGTGGAAGATGGAAAAATCGCTGTTGTGTCAATTCGAGGGCGCGACCGCCGTCCATCGCGCTCGCACTCACGATCGGAAAGCCCTGCTGGAATACCCATGAATCCATCATCTTGCGCACTGGTTCATGCGTTGCGTGTTCAAGTGCATCCCACAGGTCGCCAGTCTCGGTATTGGCGTATTCATGCTGGCGGAGGTAAAGCGAAATGCCCCGGCGGAATTCCTCGGCGCCCAAATACTGTTCGAGCATGCGCAGCACCGCCGCGCCTTTTTCGTAGGTCAGCACGTCGAACATGGCGCGGCAGTCCTCAGGGCTGAGCACCGTGTATTCAATCGAACGCGTGCTCTTGAGCGCGTCGGTTGCCATCGCGGCGGCGCGAGAAACCGCAAAGCTCTCCCAACGTTTCCAATGCGGTTTCCAGGCATCGACCGCCAGCATTTCCATGAACGTGGCGAAAGCTTCATTAAGCCAAATCCCATTCCACCATTTCATGGTGACCAAATCGCCAAACCACATATGCGCGTTTTCATGCGACACGACGTCCGCGACGCGTTCCAATTCGCCATGCGAGGCGCTGTGCTCGTCAATCAGCAACGCGGTCTCGCGAAAAGTGATCGCGCCCAGGTTTTCCATCGCGCCGGCGGCGAAATCTGGAATCGCAATCAGGTCGAGCTTGTCGCCGGGATATTTGATGCCGTAGTAGTTGGCGAAGTATTTGAGTGAAAACTGGCCAATCCGCAGCGCCCATCCCGTCAGCGCGCGCTTGCCCGGAACGTGCACCACCCGCAGCGGCGTGCCCGCGTCGATTGGCGCGGTCGCTTCGAATTCGCCGACGATGAAGGCGAGCAGATACGTCGACATGCGAATCGTATCCTTGAACACGACCTCCTTTTTGCCATTACCAAGATTGCGCTCGCGCTCCACGCCGGCATTGGAGATCGCGGTGAGATGTTCATCGATAACCAGAGTCACCTTGAACACCGCCTTCAGTGCCGGCTCATCCCAACACGGCAGCGCGCGGCGTGCGTCGGTCGATTCGAATTGGGTACTGGCGAGCACGTGCGATTTTCCAGCCGCGTCGGTGTACTGGCTGCGATAAAAGCCGTGGAGCTTGTCATTGAGGATGCCGCGATAATCGATCGTCAGTTTCCATTCACCGCTTTCCAATGGCCGCTCGAAATGAAGCTGGGCGCGTTCGCGGGCCGGTTCCATTTCGATCCGCGCCGTCATTGTTTCACCGGCGCGCTCAGCGACCGCGCGGTCGATTTCGAGTTCGAGCGCGTTGAGCACCACTTCGGCGGTGGCCTGATGCACCTTTATTGTCACCGACTGTTCGCCGGTAAAGGTGAACGCGCGCAGGTCCGGGGTAAGCTTGAGCTCGTAGCGTTCCGGCGTGACGGTTGACGGCAAGCGGTATTCCGAAGCTTTATCGGCGCCTAGCGTGGTCTCCTGGTCGAGCATTGCTTCCTCTTGGTTGGCTTGGATTATCGGACCTCAACGCCGGCCCGGCGGTTTCGCCGGCCCCGCTAAAATGGTTCGAAATGAGATGGCGGCGGTGTGGAAACCCTCCCAGCGCGGCGCAGGTCGCATTTTAGACGCAAAACCTCCGCCGAGGCGAGTTAATAAAACATCGATCGTCGCTGGCGCATCCTTTCAATCGCTACTGGCACGCGAGTTCAGCGAAATTGGTCAGCACGATGCCCTCGCGCGCCACCATTTCGCGGATACGCGCGCTGGTCAAAATCGCGACCTCGCGCTGTGCTCGAGCCTCAGGCGGCGTTCCGCCAATGTCCGCGGCCGGATGAAAATACAGCTCCGTCACGCCAGGCTTCAGCCGCCGGATCAGCCCGGCAACGTATTCCTCAGTGAGATTGCCGCTTTGATGCAATCCGAACAGGTGATCGTTCGACTTGATCCCGCGCGCGGTCAGCATCCGGCGCGCACGGCGCGACAAGGTACGGAAAATCATCGCCTCGAGCAGTTTGCGCACCGCCCGATCGCGCGCCAGCCGCAGCGTGGTGAAAACCCGCTCCGCCGGCAATCGTACATATGGCACGCGATATTCGGCCGCGAGCTCGACCAGGATTGCGGCCAGGACGGGATGAACATGAAAATTCAAATGTCCGTCAATGTGATTGAGATAACCCACCAAACGGAGGTGCAGTTCAATCTGCGCGCGAATCTCATCACGCAGCCGCGTGCGCAGCGAGCGGCGAAAAAAGTACCCGATGCCGCCGGCCACCGGATTTTCAACGAAACGGCCGCTCAAATCCACGACCCCGGCCAGCCGCGCGGGAGCCAAGGCGCTCGAGCCGCGACATACCACCATGTGAAGTCCCACGTCCAAACCAGCGGCTTCCCGCGCCAGCGCCACGGCCTCGTCCCGTGCCGTGCCCGCAACCATCAGGCTGGTGCCTCGCAAAATGCCATCGCGATAGGCGCGGATCACGCCGGCGTTGACCTCACGTGAAACACCGAAATCATCGCCACTGACGATTATTGCCCGGCGGCCGTTTTTGTCCGCGCCGCGCGAACCGCCGCCGTTCCCTGCCTCCAGATCAAGCATTGCCATGCCCAAGCGAAGCGGCTTGACGTTCGCCCTTAATCCGCGCAATTTTGCTGGCACCCGTATTTTGGCTCATATGGCGGCGGCGCCACTTCTTCTGAAACGCAGCTTGTAACACATGAACCAGTCGCGATGAAGATCGAGGAAACCGCATTGTGATTCTTGCACTGTATGCTTTCGCCGCCGAAATGCGTCCGATGCGCCAGCGCATTGCCGATGTGGTATCGCTGCACGACGGTCTGCGCGGCATCCAAGGCCGCGTGGGTAACGCCGGCTTCACTATGATCGCCACCGGCATCGGGTTAAAGCGAGCGCGCGCGGCGGCGCAACTCGCTTTTGACCGTGTTTCCGGGATTGATCTCGCGATTGCGACCGGCGTTGCGGGTGCGCTCTCGCCGCGGCTTGGCGTCAGCCATATGGTGATTGCCGACCATCTCATGGTTCGTTCAGAAGATCATGCTCCGGCGGAATATGTGCTGGAGATCGCGCCACAGTGGGTGAGCGCGCTTGAGAAGGCGCTGGACGCGTCCGGCATCGGCTGCTCCACGGGCGGTATTCTTACCGTCTCGCGCGCACTCGCCAGCAGTGTCGATAAACTGGCGGCCGGCGACAGCAGCGGCGCCCTCGCGGTCGATATGGAAAGTGCGGCGATCGCTCTGGAAGCGAGCCAACGTGGCATCCCGTTTGCCTGCGCGCGCGCCATCCTGGATACGGTCGACCATGAGTTGGTCGGCGCCGAGTTGGCGAATGAAGACGGCCGCGTCCGTCCCGGCGCCGCGGTCAAAGCGTTATTGCGCGATCCCGCCATGGTCGTTTCCGCCCTCCGCCTTAGGCGCAATCTCAAGCGTTCGACCGAGGTGCTGGCGCGCGCACTCGAGGCCATCGTGCGTAATTTCCCCGAATAAGGCGCCTAGTAAACCTCTGCACAAGCCTCCTTTGTCATTCTGAACGAAGTCTGCGAAGTGAAGAATCCCGGTAAAGAACTGGCAAAAGCAAAAGGATCCGGGATTCTTCGCTGCGCTCAGAATGACAGCATCACCTGTTGCGCAGAGCCTCACTAGCAGCAACCGTGTCCAGAAACCGCGCCCACGAGGGGAGAAACTCGTCACGCTCGCGCCTGCTAGGCGCGCGAGCGCGCATGCTCGCGCGCATGCGGCATTTTGGTCTTGTCTCCGCTGATGCGCTGATCGTAGGGAAAATCCGCCAAATGAAGCGCCATCGCGTCGGCCCCTCCATAGCTCTCAGCGCGCGTAACAATATGCGCTGCCAGCACCATCAACGGAATGAAAATGAACACGCTTGCCCAGCCAATTTCCGGCGCGCGAATGACAAACAGCATCGTGATGCCGAAGCCGACGATGCCGATATAAAGCAGCGGCCCCAGGACGGCGCGCGACGGAAAGTGCGGTAGGATGCCGAGTGGTTTGTTCCGTCCGCGATTCAGCCAGAAATCCAGCCATTGGAAAAGCGCGATCGCGATCACGGCGACGAAAAACCACCCGAGATAATTGCTGATGGGCACACCGAAATATGGACCGGGTGGGTCATACCAAAAAACCTTGCCCAAAAACCATCGATTGCCAAGTACGCTCAGCGGATCGACGACCATGTCAACCATCACCATGAAGACGGCCGCCATCAGCCATACTCGCGGCGAGCGGCGCAGACGCCAGGTGTCGAGCACGCGCAAGTCCCATCCCTTGCGATCAAGCGGCGCGGACACCAGCAGCGCGAGCGTATAGGCGGCAAATGACAGGAACGTGAAGGAGAGCGAGTCAAACAATGGCACGCCCAGGACCCAAAGCTCGCGTCCGCGCGTTGCCTGCACATAATGGTAGAGCCCGAAGGGAAAGCCGTTGTGCACCGAGCTCCATTCGCAGCCGAGCGCGACGCCATAGGTCAACAGGCCAAACAAGATAGTCGTCCGCAGCCCAAAGTTGACGATCGCGATGAATAGAAACGCCGCCAAAAAAACGAATACGTAGGGACGTAGCAGAACGGTCGAGATCAGCAGGTGCATAACTTCACGCGTGCGCCGCGCCAATTTTCCGAAAAAACTCAATCGCGCGCGCCAACGCCTCATCGACCGGTCCCGGCGCATAACCGAGTTCCTGACGCGCTTTGCGGTCGTCAAAAAACATCAGCTTGCGCGACATCCTGACTTCGGTAAGACTCGCGCGCGGCGGACGGCGCGTGAATGTGCGCGCGACGGCCTCCGCTCCCAGCGCAAAGCCGAACGCCACGGCGTACGGGATTTTGATGCGCGGGGCCGGCAATCCCGACAGCGCCGCCAGCCTGCCCAGCATCTGTTCAAGCGTCAGGTTCTCACCGCCCAGAATATATTTTTCCCCGATTTGCCCGCGTTCAGCCGCGATCAGATGGCCGCGCGCCACGTCCTCGACTGGAGCCAGGTTGAGTCCGGTCTCGACATACGCGGGCATGCGACGGTTCAAAAAATCGACGATAATGCGGCCGGTCGGCGTGGGCTTGTAATCGAACGGGCCAACCGGAGTGGAAGGATTGACGATCACCACGGGCAAGCCGTCGCGCGCGGCACGCACCGCCTCTTGCTCGGCGAGGAATTTCGAGCGTTTGTACGGACCCACCATGTCGGCCAGGACCACCGGCGTGTCCTCGCGCCCCATTTTGTCAGGGCCTATTCCAAGCGCGCCGACGGTGCTGGTATGAATCACGCGGCCGGCGCCAGCATGGCGCGCCGCCGTCAAAATATTACGCGTTCCCTCAACGTTCGCCGCATACATCGGGGCCGGATCGATAACCCAGAGCCGGTAATCGGCGGCCACATGATAGACCTGATCGCATCCGCGCACCGCCCGCTCGACCGCTTCCATATCGCGCAGATCGGCGGTAACCAGTTCGCAATCGAGACCGGCGAGGGCACGCTTGTCGGCGCGCTCGCGCACCATCGCGCGCACATGGTCACCGCGCGTCAGCAGCGCGCGTACCACGTGACAACCCAGAAAACCATTGGCCCCGGTGACTAAGGATTTCAACGCGGCACGCGGACTCATTGTTTTTTCGCGCGGCTCCGCAGAAAACCCTTGCATGAGCCCAGTTTGTCATTCCGAGCGTAGTCTGCGAAGCGAGAGATTCCGGAGAAAACCCGGGAAACATAGGGAGATCCGGGATTCCTCGCTGCGCTCGGGATGACAGACGTGGAAGTCCCTGCTAACGCCCTCGGCTTGGTTTTGCCTGACTCGATGGGACATTCGGTTGTTCACTCCGCCGGCTCACTGGTCTCTATAATCTCAACGCAGCTCGCGGACTCGATTGCCC